>CAYWZF010000148.1:0-5198 GCA_964461555.1 uncultured Robiginitalea sp.
GTCGCTGAGAATGATGGAAGAACGGATCCGGTCCCGACCCCTTGGGATGCGGCTTTCCGGAAACACCTCCCAATCGGTGACGGCCATCTCACAGGTAAGGTTGTAGACCGAGTTGAAGAGTTTTTTATCCCAGTTCACCTTGAACTCCAGGATCGCATTGCTGTACCCGTAATACCAGCGGCCATCCTTTTCCCGGTAGTCGACCCGGTAAGAAACCTCGGTGGGGGTTACGGAGGCATTGGCCGGTTTGCGCCTGACGAACATGCGGCTGGCCAGGTTCGGGTCGGTAATGTTGAGCGAGAAAATGGCACTGGTGAGCACCTTCCGTTCCCCGTCTATAAAAAGTTTGCCCTGGTAGAGGGGTTCGGTAACCGAGGGCTTCTGCCGGAACCCGATGACAAAAATGGGCCGGTCATCGATGCGGGTGTTGCGCTCGAAGAAAAAGTCGTAATCGTCGAAATAATCGTCTGAGAAGACGAAATCGGGGTATTTCATCACATCGACGTACAGGGCGTTGAAGGGCCCTCCCTGCAGCTTCAGGGCTACCGTGTCAAGCCGGCTGTAATCGGTGCTTTTCCGGGCTTTGTACAATTCCACGGCATCGGTGCGCGCTGCCGTATACGGGGTTTTGTAGATAGTCACTACCGCCTCCGACAGGGAAACATTCCTCTTGCGCCGGCGGATGGTCTCCCGGTAAAAGGCTGTCATGCGCGTGCTTTCCTCAAAATAGTTCTCCCCTTTGTTCCGAAGGGTCTCCAATACCAGCGCCCGCGGGTCCCTGGGCACTACCACGTCCACTTCCTGAAGCGAGGTTACCGAAACATTCAGGGCGATGCGGTTGTCGGTTTCCTGAAACTGAGACAACGGAACACTTCGGTTCTGGTAGCCGAGGAAGGAGATCACCACAGACCCATCAGTCAGGTTTTCAGGAACTTTCAGCAGAAAGCCCCCTTCGGCATTGGTGACTGTGCTCACATTCTGGCTTTCGAGGGAAAGGGTTGCAAATACCAGGGGTTCGCCGGTATCGGCATCAACGACCTTCCCGGTGAATTGCCGGTAGGGCTGGGCCGCTTCGTCCTGCCCCAGGGAGCGGGCAGGGAAGAAGGCCAGGCAGGTGCCCAACAGGGCGTAACATATCCATTTCATAGCGGTAAATTAAAAAGTTAAAATATTGAATGCCAGCATCTCGCAATCGGTATTCTTCCTACAGCCGGCTGACTCTAAGATACGAAATTTTGACGTTTCTGCGGGCAGCGGGCCACCTCAAAGCAGGAAAAAGGGCAGGGGCTGCCTCAGAACCTTCCCCGGGCAGAAAGCTTGTTGCCCAACCGGGCTGCTTCCGGGAAAATTCTTATCTTGGGGGTTACGAACCAGACTGAATATGGAGAAAAGAACCTTCCTCCGCCATCTTGGACACGCGGTGGCGGCCTCCCCCTTCTTATTTACCCCCTGGCCATCAAAGGCTGCCCCCTTCCCACCTCCGCTCCCCACGGCACCCGAGCCCGATTTCTGGTCGCGCATCCGGGCTGACTACGACCTGAAGCCTGATTACATCAACCTGGAAAACGGCTATTACAATATCATCCCCAGGCCTACCCTTGAGGCCTTCCTCGAAAGAGTCCGCATGGTCAATTACGAAGGGGCGTATTACATGCGCACCGTGCAATGGGAGAACAAAAACCGCATCTCGGCGCGCCTGGCCGGGCTGCTGGGCTGCCCGGCAGACACCCTGGTCATCACCCGGAACACAACGGAATCGCTCGATACCATTATCGGGGGATATCCCTGGAAGGCAGGGGACGAGGCCATCTACGCCGAGCAGGATTACGGCGCCATGCAGGACCATTTCGAACTGGTCGCCAAAAGGTACGGGGTGGTATGCAAAAAGGTATCGGTGCCCAACCACCCGGAATCGGATGAGCAACTCGTCTCCCTGTACGAGCAACAGATCACGCCCCGAACGCGCCTGCTCATGATTTGCCATATGATCAACATTACCGGACAGATCCTGCCGGTACGCAAAATATGCGAAATGGCGCACCGGCACGGGGTGGAAGTTCTGGTTGACGGCGCCCATTGCGTGGGGCATATCGAAGTGGACCTGGCTGAACTTGATTGCGATTATTACGGCTCCAGCCTCCACAAATGGCTCAGCACCCCCCTTGGGGCCGGCATCCTGTATGTGAAGAAGGAGCATATTCACAAGATCTGGCCCCTGCTGGCCCAGCACCAGACAAAGCCCGATGATATCATCCGCCTGAACCATACCGGGACCCACCCGGTCCATACCGACCTGGCTATCGATGCAGCCATTGACTACATGGAGCAGATCGGCCTGGGGCGGAAGGAGGAACGGCTGAGGTACCTGCAGCGCTACTGGACCGATGCCGTGCGGGGATATCCCGGCATCCGCCTCAACACACCTGCGGAGCCGCATCGCAGCGGGGCCATCGCCAATGCGGGAGTCGAGGGGCTTGACCCGGCCGGCCTGGCAAGCACCCTGCTCAAGGATTATGGGATCTATACCGTGGCGATCGACGGGGCAGGGGTGCAGGGCTGCCGCATCACCCCCAACGTGTTCACTGCGGAACCGGAACTGGACAGGCTGGTTGCAGCCCTGAAGGAACTGGCCGAAAAGCACGCCCCATGAGTTGGCGGGGTCGTGAACCTGATGTCTGTCATATTTTTTAAGGGGTGGCAGGAGTAGCTTTGGGAAATTTGCCGGGCGCCTGCTGGCCCCCCAACCAACAAAACCTTAGGAAACTCTAAATTCTCAGATACAATGACCGCTTTACAATTGAATCCAAAACTGACCGGTGGCCTTGCGCTGCTCCGGATCTTTATCGGTTGGCACTTCCTGTACGAGGGGATTGTCAAGGTCTACAATCCGGACTGGACCAGTTTCGGATACCTGGCCTCGGCCCAGGGCCCCTTCAAATCCATTTTCGCGGCCCTGACTTCGGAAAGCCTCCTTCCCTGGGTAGATACCCTGAATTGGCTCGCCCTGCTCTTTGTGGGGTTCACCTTTATTCTCGGCATCTTCGAGCGTGCAGGGGCTGTTGTGGGCATGGGCCTGCTGGCCCTTTACTACCTGGCCCACCCCGCCTTTCCGGGCCTGGATCAGCTCAATACAGAAGGCAGTTACTGGCTGGTGAACAAGAACCTGATTGAACTGGCTGCCTGCTGGGTGATCTTTCTGCAGCCCACCGGAAGCATTTTTGGCCTGGCCGGCCTCTTAAAATCGAAACCATCCACATCTAAAACCGAATTATCATGAGCTGGACAAGACGCGAAGCCCTCCTCGGACTGGGAGGCATACCGATCCTGGGCGCCGTATGGTGGGCCGGAGCGGCATCTACAGTAAGCAAGAAGCGGGAGCGTGACGCCCTTCTGGAGACGCTGAACATTCAGCCGTCTCTGCCCCCGGCGGTTCCCGGCATTGGTGGGGAACCTATAAAGGTAGGCGTTGTCGGGTTCGGCATCAGGGGTGAACAGCTTTGCCGGGCACTGGGTTATGCAACCCAGGAATGGATCGCCGATGCCGAGGAAGCAACTGCCCGTGCCAAACAGGAAGGCAGGCCCTATACGGCCCTGGAAGACTTCCGGAACCAGGACAAGCTCAACGTGCGCATCGTGGGCGTTTGCGACATCTACGACTACCGGGCCGAGAGAGCGATCCGTTCCTTCAGTACCCCGGAGCAGCCCGTCAAGCGCTATATGACTTACCAGGACATGATTTCAAGCGGGGAGGTGGAAGCGGTGGTCATTGCCACCCCTGACCACTGGCACGCCCCCATGTCTATAGAAGCCCTGCGCAACAATGTGCATGTCTATGTGGAAAAACCCATGACGCACAACCTGACGGAAACCTATGAACTGCGCGATGCGGCCCGCAATTCCAGGGCTGTATTTCAGGTGGGCCACCAGCACCGCCAGACCCTCAGCTTCAAGACGGCCCAGGACATCCTCGGGAAAGGCATCCTGGGGCATGTATCCCTGGTAACCACCAACACCAACCGGAACGACGACAACGGCGCCTGGAACTACGAGATCCGCCCCGACGCCACCCCTGAGACCATTGACTGGGCCCAGTTCCTCGGCAGCGCCCCCGAAATCCCCTTCAACAAGAACCACTTCTTCCGATGGAGGAAATGGTGGGCCTATGGCTCAGGGCTTTCAGGCGACCTGCTCACCCACGACTACGACCGCCTGAATTGCGTGCTGAAGATGGGGGTCCCGAAATCGGTAATGGCATCGGGAGGCATCTATACCCACCGCGACGGCCGGAATGTGCCCGACGTGCTGCAGGCCAACTTCGAATTCCCTGATTTCACGACCGGCAGCAGCCAGAAACCGGGCAAGGAAAAGGGGATGACCTTTGTGTACAGCGCTACCCTGGGCAATACCCTGAACCGGCCCACTGTGCTCATGGGGCACGATGCGAGCATGGAGCTGGGCAACAGCCTGACCATCTGGCCCGATGCGCGTTCTACGCGCTACATGGGCCAGCTGGAGGAAGGCAAGATGTCGCCACAGACTCCCATCTACCATTACAACCCGGCTGCTTCGGCCCTCGACGGGGTTTCTTCGGCCACTTCCCAGTACTTCGCAGACAAGGGGCTGATGTGGACCTATATAGACGGTAAGCGCGTAGATTCCACCTTCCTGCATATGCGTGAATGGCTGAGCGCCATCCGCAACGGAGGAGAGGTGAGCTGCGGCATCCAGCAAGGCTTCGAAGAGGCCATCTCGGCCCACATGGCAGGCCTTTCCTGGAAACTCGGCCGGCGCATCGAATGGGATACCGAGGCACAACGCGTCGTGCCCATTGAAGGCATCGACCTCGATGCGGCCCTGTTGGAAAGCCCTCCCGGGGTAGGCCAGTACGCGCCGGATGTGGTGACATAGGAAGTTCGCAGTTTCCAGTAGCAGTTGGCAGTTTGCCGGCTGGGTTCTCTGCCTTCTCCGCCCTTGGCGGATAGGGCAGATGAAAAAGGTTCAAGGTTCAAAGTTCAAGGCGAACAAATTGGTTCCGGCTTTGGGCTTTGAGCCTTGGTCTTTTTAGGGGAAATGCCCCAAATCCCCGGGCATAAAATACGTGCTTCACCTGCAACCTCCTTTCAGACCAGCACGAAATTTTCAAATCGACAAATCTTCCAATTTTCAAATGGGATAAGGGGAAACGCCCCCAAACCCCC
>CAYWZF010000149.1:0-5186 GCA_964461555.1 uncultured Robiginitalea sp.
GGAGGCTGTCAATTACGCTTACATGGCCTTCGCCCTCTTTCTGGCTGGACGCTTTTTATGCATCTACCTGCTCAAGCTGACCGAGCCGGGCAGGTTGCTCGGCCTGTTTGCCCTGATGGCCATGGGGCTGTGCACGGCGGCCATCCTGTCGACCGGCCTGGCCGGGTTGTACTGCCTGGTGGGGGTATCGTTCTGCATGTCGCTCATGTTCCCGACCATCTACGGCATTGCCCTGAAAGACCTGGGCGAAGACGCCAAGCTGGGCTCGGCCTTTCTGGTGATGGCGATCGTGGGCGGGGCTATCTTGCCGGTGGCCCAGGGGCAGATCCTCGACCTGGGCGGGACGGGGTTTGCCGAAGTGCCGCTGGCCGGCATCCCGGAAGTCAATTATTCCTTCATACTGCCCTGGCTCTGTTTTGCGGGGATTGCCTGGTATGGGTTTGCGTCGGCCCGGGGCCGGTTCCGGACTCCCTGAACTTCCCGTCAGCCTATTCCAGGGCCCTGTCGAGGTGGGTGTAGCCCCCGTCGGTGAAAAGCCACTGCCCGGTGGTGTGGGAAGCCCGCTCTGAAAGCAAAAACAGGACGGTATCGGCAATTTCGGTTGCCGTGGTCATGCGTTTTCCCAGGGGAATTTTGCCGGTGATATGCGCCAGGGCATTTTCGGGATCTTCAAAGGTATCGATCCAGCGTTTGTAGAGCGGGGTCCATACTTCAGCCGGGATTACCGCATTGACCCGAATGCCATAGGGGAGCAGCTCCACGGCCCATTCGCGGGTCAGCGACAACTGGGCCCCCTTGGCGGCCGTATAGCCCGAAGTGCCGCCCTGCCCGGTCAGGGCCGTCTTGGAGCTGACGTTCACAATGGCCCCTTTTGACCTTTTCAAGGCCGGGAGGCAGTAATGGGCCATGTTGTAGTAATGGAGCAGATTTCGGTTCACCGAAGCCGAAAAGGCCTCGGCAGACCCTGCTTCAAGGCCAATGCCATCGTTCCCCCCGGCGTTGTTCACCAGGCCGTAGATGCCCCCGAACCGCTGCACGGCCTCCACCGCAGCCTGCTCGCAGGCGGCCGGGTCGGTCAGGTCGGCCTGCACGAAGTGGCCTTTCAGCCCCCGCCTGGTAAGGGCTTGCAACAGGCGCTCTCCGTGTGCTGCGGTGCGGCCGATAAAAACCGGGATGCCTCCTTCTTCTGCTACCCGGGTACTCACCGCTTCCCCAATGCCCTGGGTGCCCCCGGTTACGATGATCACTTTGTCGTTTAGTCCTAAGTCCATGGTCTATTCGGTTTTTTGCAGGTTTGCGTCAAAGTTGTTCGGCACTTCCTTCCGAAGGTCCAGTTCCACGACCCCCCCGGGCCCGAGCACGCGCACCACCCTGTCTGCCGGGCTGTGCAGGGTCAGGCGCTCAAGGCGGCCGTCTTTCCAGGCCAGGTCGACCCCGATATTTCCGCGCGCCCGCAGGCCTTTTACGGAACCCTCGGGCCAGGCAGCCGGGAGGGCCGGCAGCAGGCGGAGCATCCCTTCGTGGGATTGCAGCAGCATTTCGGCTACCCCGGCCGCATACCCGAAATTCCCGTCGATCTGGAAGGGCGGGTGGATGTCCATCAGGTTTTCGTAAATGGACTGCTTCAGAAAGATTTTTACATGCTCATGCGCCGCCTCGGGTTGCAGCAGGCGGGCGTAGAAGTTGATGATCCAGGCGCGGCTCCAGCCCGGGCCGGCGCCCCCGTGGTCGAGGCGGTACTGTATCGTCTTGCCGGCCGCCTCAAAGAGGGAAGGGTCTGATGCCGTAATGGCATCGTCGGGGTAGAGGGCGTACAGGTGCGAAATGTGGCGGTGGCCTTTTTCGGGTTCGTCATAGGGCTTGTCCCACTCCAGAAGCCTTCCGTCGGGGGCCTTTTCGAGCCCCGAAGGCATGCGCTCCAGGGCCCGGCTTATTTGGGCGTGAAGGGGTTCTTCCAGCCCTAAAATAGCTGCCGCACCGAGCGTATTGCCGAAGACGTCGCGCATGATCTGGTAGCCCATGGCGGCACCGGCCGAAACGGCTGCCGGGCGCCCGTCGGCGGCCAGGTAGGAATTTTCCGGGGAGGTTTCGGGTACCGAGATAAGCCCCTTGCCCGAAGGGTCTTCGATAAGCCAGGCAACGTAGAATTCCGAGAGGGCGCGCAGGGCCGGGTAGGCCCGCTCTTTCAGGAAGGCGGTATCTTGGGTAAAGGCAAAATGCTCCCAGTAATGCCGCGAGAGCCAGCCGCCCCCGTGGATCCACGAACCCCAGTAAGGGGTGCCGGCCTGCATCCAGGCAGGGGCCCAGAGGTCAGTGGTATGGTGGATCACCGCTCCCGGCAAACCGTATTGTTCCCGCGCTAAAATCTTGCCCCGCTCCAGCAGCCTGTCGGTGAAATCGAACAGGGGTTCGTGGCATTCGGGCAGGGCCGTGACCTCTGCAGGCCAGTAGTTCATCTGCAGGTTGATGTTCAGGTGGTAATCGGCATTCCAGGGGGCCTGGATGTGCCCGTTCCAAAGGCCCTGCAGGTTGGCCGGGTTGGTGCCCGGGCGCGAAGAACTGATCAGCAGGTAACGCCCGAAGTTGAACAGTTTTTCTTCCAGGTCGGTATCGGTGGCCCCGGCCCTTAGGCGCTCCAGGCGCGCAGCGGTGGAGAGGCCTTCCGGGGCGGTACCGGGCAGGTCGAGGATGACGCGCCGGTACAGGGACTGATAATCCCGCAAATGCGCCTCAAGGAGCTCCGGGTACGACTTATTTTGAAGGGCTTCCAGGGTATTGGCGTTGGCCTGGCCGGGTTCACGATGATAAAAGGAGGTTGCCGCCGCAAGCAGCAGGGTGGCTTCCTGCACGTTTTGGAGTTCGAGGCCCTGGGGCAGGGTACGTACCTCCCCTCCCCGGATGCGGGGCAGCAGCACCGCCTCGAAGCGCACGCCGTGGTCGATAGGAAACGGTTTGGAAAATTTCGCCCCCCCGTACTGGGTCACCTCCCCCTGCATAGCAAGTCGCCCGCCGGCCCCCTGAACGGTTGCCGTGGGGCGGCCCTGGTCGTCGGGTCGCGAGAGGGCGATACGCAGGTTCATCCCTTCGGGGTTCTGGGTGGTAAGGTGCACCACCAGCACCTGGTCGGAGGCGGAGGCGAAAACGGTCTGGGTCACCCAATGCCCGCCTGCCCGGAAGCGGGTTTCGGCCATGGCCCGGTCGAGGTTGAGCGAGCGGCGGTAATCGGTAATGGGCAGGGAGTCGAACTCGAGGAACAGGTCGCCCAGGGTTTGGTGGGAGCGCGTGATTTCCTTGTAGGAGAACCGCTCGACAATGAGGCTGTCGGCCTCGTGTACCCGTCCGGCCAGGATCAGCCGGCGGATCTCATCCAGGTCGGCCGGGGTGCCCTTCGAATCGCCCCACTCGGGCCCGCCCGGCCAGAGGGAATCTTCGTTGAGTTGCAACCGTTCACGGGTGGGGTTGCCAAAGACCATGGCCCCGAGCCGGCCGTTGCCCACCGGCAAAGCGTGGTCCCAGTCGGCAGCCGGGGTGTCGTACCAGAGGATGGAAGGATCGGCTGCCTGGCCGCTTAACCCGGCAGAGGCGAGGAGCAGGCAACCAAGCAGGCTGATTGAGAGGGTGTCGATTCGCATGGGCTTCTCAATTTAAGCGATAAAAAGCACGGGCGTTTTCCCGGAGGATTTGCCGTTGTTCCGAAGGGGAAAGGGTTTTTATGAAATCCAGTATCAGGCCGAGTACCTGTTCATAACTGGCAGCCAGTTGGCATACCGGCCAGTCGGAACCATACAGCAGGCGTTTCGGCCCGAAAAGTTCCAGGGCAGTCTCCAGGTAGGGCCGCAGCTCTTCGGTCGTCCAGCGGTCCCAACGGGCCTCGGTGACCAGGCCCGAGAGCTTGCAAAGGCAGTTCGGGGTTTCAGCCAGTTTTTCCAGGCCTGCCCGCCACTCCGCAAACCTGCCTTCCCTCACAGTGGGCTTCCCGAGGTGGTCCAGCACAAAGGCCTGGCCCGGAAAATCCGTCACCAGGCGGCTGGCTTCCTCCAGCTGGGGGGCGTAGATAAGGATGTCGTAAGTTAGGCCGTATGGGCCGAGGGCTGCAATGCCGCGCCGGAAGTCAGACCGGTCCATGAAGCCCGGCGCCTCGGCCTGCACGATGTGGCGCAGGCCCTTAAGGGCCGGGTTCATGGTGTAGAGCTCGAGGTGTTCCCCCAGGATGGGGCTGCAGAGGTCGAGCCAGCCGACCACCCCTTTGATTTCAGGATGGTTTGAAGCCAGGCGCAGTAAAAATTCCGTTTCGGCCACCGAAGGGTCGGCCTGTACGGCGACAAACCCTTCCACCTGCAGGCCATGGCTGGCAATTCGGAGGTCGGCCGGGGTAAAATCGCGGCGGATGGCCTTCATGGTTTCGTCTATCCAGGCATCCCGAACCGGGTTGTAGTCCCAGAAATGTACGTGGGTATCCAGGATCATGCGTGCGGGTTTTTAGCCAGGTCTTCCTTCCAGAAAGTCCCGTCGGGGAAACGGTAGCTAGCGCGCGACTCCTCCTTCATCTCAATGCTGTACCCGGGCGCCTCCGGCACGCGGTAGGCCCCGTTTTCGACCACCACCGGGTCTTTAAAATGCTCGTGCAGGTGGTCGACGTATTCGATCATCCGGTTTTCGAGGCTGCCCGAGATGGCCACGTAATCGACGATGGAGAGGTGCTGCACGTATTCGCACAGGCCCACGCCCCCGGCATGCGGGCAGACCGGGATGCCGAATTTAGCCGCCATCAGCAAAATGGCCAGCACCTCGTTGACCCCGCCCACCCGGCAGCTGTCGATCTGGCAAATGCCGATGGCACCGGCCTGCAACAGCTGTTTAAAGATGATGCGGTTCTGGCAGTGCTCCCCGGTGGCGACTTTGATGGGGGCGATGGCCCGGGCGATGGCGGCGTGGCCCAGAATGTCATCGGGGCTGGTGGGCTCCTCGATCCAGAAAGGGTTGAAACGGGCCAGTTCCTTCATATGGGCGATGGCCTGGTTCACTTCCCATTTCTGGTTGGCGTCCATCATGAGGGTCATGGCCCCGCCGCTTTCTTCGGCAATGATCCCCGCCCGGCGAATATCGTCCTGCAGGTTAGACCCTACCTTCATTTTCACGTGCTTCCAGCCCTCGGCCCTGGCCTCGCGCACCAGCCTGCGGATCTT
>CAYWZF010000150.1:0-5095 GCA_964461555.1 uncultured Robiginitalea sp.
CATGCCCTATTTCGAGCTCAAAAAGGAAGATACCGATTTTCCGCCTGCCTTTTTCTCAGACCAGGACGGGCTGCTGGCGGTAGGGGGCGACATGACCGAGGCCCGGCTGCTCAAGGCCTACCACAGCGGGGTGTTTTACTGGCACCACCCCATGAAGCATATCAAATGGTGGAGCCCCGACCCGCGCATCGTCTTTTTTCCCGACTCGGTGCAACTGCCCGTTTCGGTGCCGGGGGCCTCTTTCCGGGCCGAGGTGGCCCGCCATCCCGAGTCGCTGCTGCGGCTCTGCCAGCAGCATTACAACCTTCCCGACCAAATGGGCCCCGCCTGGTTGTCAGAGCGCATGGTCCGCATCTTTACGGGCCTCCATAACCGGGGCCTGCTGCATGTACAGGAAGTATGGCAGGGCACCGAACTGGTCGGGGGATTTTTCGGGGTACGGCTGGGGGAGATTTGTTTCGGCGAATATGCCGTGGCTGCCGTGCCGGGGGCCGACACCTTCGCCATTTTGCACGCTGCACGGTCCCTGAGCGATATGGGAGTGCGGCTCATGGACATGCAAAAGGAAACGGCCCGGTGTTCCGTACTCGAATACGATGCCATTTCACGGGTCGATTATCTGGATCGATGCCGGTTCAATGAGGCCCAGAGCCCGGCCTGAACATTTAAAAAATACCCATATGGATCCTTTGCAATCACTGATGGACGAGGCCCGCGAAAAAATGGAAGAAGGCGCGTTTCCGGAGGCGCTCGAGTGCTACCGGCAGGCCCGAAGGCATGCGGATGACCCCGAGGCCTATCTCCTTATCGGCAACACCATCGGGCAATTACACGAGTATATGGGGCATGCCCGAGAGGCGGCCGAACAGTACCGGGAAGACCTCAGGTGGATCGAAACCCAGGCACCCGGCCGGCATGAGCTGCGGGCCCTGAGCCTGAACAACCTGGGCCGGGTGCTCCTGCCAACAAACGCCCGGGAGGCCCTGGAGTGTTTTGACGGGTCAGCTTCGGCCTACCGCGAGCTGGCTGATTCCAACCCGGCGTTCAGGCTGCCGCTGGCCAATACCCTGCTGGCCCGGGGAGAGGCCTATGCACAGCAAAGAAAGTTCTGGTATGCCAAGAAAGACTTCAAGGAAGCCATCGAGCTTCACAAACAGCTCAACTCCGGGCAGTCAGACGCCCTGATGGCCAATGCCCGGTATCAGCTGGGAAATATTTATGCCGAGGAATACAACGGGTATGATGCCCGCATCCAGTACTTCAAGGCCCGGGAAATCTACGAGGTGCTGCTCGACACAGACGAGAACCGGTACCTGCCGCTGCTGGCCGCCGTCAATAACAACCTGGCCCTGGTGCAGCGCGATCTGGAAGAATACGACCAGGCGCTGAAACTCTTTGGCGAAACCCTGGAGGCCTATCGCGCGCTTGCGCAACGCAGGCCTCAGGTCTTCGAGCCTTACCTTGCCAACACCCATACCAGCACCGGCATCTTGCTGGCCGAAAAATTCCGTGATTTCAACCGGGCCCTTGAACACAACTGGGAAGCCCTGCAGCTCTATGAAAGCCTTAGCCAGCGTTTTCCTGACCGGTACGACCACTATTTGGCCACTGCCTACCATAATGCGGGGGTATACCAGTCCGAAGCCGGCCGGTGGGACGAAGCCGAAGCCGCCTTTGAGCGGGCCCTGCAGGCGCGAAAAGCCCTGGAAGAGAAGGCACCGGGTGCATTTCGCGAAGATATTTGCGCCACGGCCCTGAACCTGCTGGAATTGTACCGGCATAGGCTCGATACGAGCGGAGACTGGAAATACCGCGACCTGGGGATCTCCCTTGCCGACACCGCGGGCCAGCTGCTGAAAGCCTTGAAAGATACCCCCGTCATCCAAACCATGAAAACAGACCTTGAGCTCCTGCGGTCGTATTTCGAGAAGGTGGAACCCCGTAATGTCGGCCTGCAGGCCTCCATGGAGAAAATCAGGCGGTGGGAAGAAGAGGTAGACAGCACCCTCGATCTGAATGAGAAACGGCATTACCAGCAACGGGTGCTCAACGAACTGAAAGGATTGGAAAAAACCGGGGTAAAATTGCCCTGGCTCCGGCAATCCCTTGCCCGGGCCCTGAGCAACATGGCCTGGCTGGAACTGTGCATAGGCGCTACAGGGCGCGCCCGAAAAATGCTGCAGCAGGCCGGCAAGATCGACCCCGGCCTGTTGGCCGTACGGTGCAATACCGCGCATTGTGACCTGCTGGAAGGCCACCCTGATGCAGCCAACCGCATCTACCGGGAGTTGTGGCCCAAAAAGGACGCCGCCGGCACCGGGTTTGGCGAAATCATCAATAAAGACCTGGTGCAACTGATCCGACTGGGGGTGCTCGAAGCCCATCACCTCCCGAAAGCGGCCGGCCCCGGCGAGGTGCCAACGGTTGTATAGGGCCGCCCGACGGGTGGTGGGCGATTGGCGGAACTTCGTATCTTTAGCGAAACCCTCTGAAAGATGCGAATCCCTTCTCTTTTTTATGCGCTGCTGCTTGGGGCCGTGCTGCATTCCTGTGGCCCGTCTCCCGAAAAGAATGCCCAGGCAGAACCCCCTCAGGGCTCGCCTGCCCCGGCTATGGAAACGGCTGACCCCGATTATGACCCGGAAGCCCGTCTTCGCGAGCTGGGCATCGAACTCAAGACGCCTGCCTCCCCTGTGGCCAACTACGTGAATGCCGTGCGCACCGGCAACCTCCTCTTTTTGGCCGGGAAAGGCCCCATGCAGGCCGACGGCACCTACCTTACCGGCAAGGTGGGCGCCGACCTTACCCAGGAACAGGGCTATGAGGCGGCCCGCCTGACCGCCCTCAGCCAATTGGCCGTGCTGAAGGCTGAGCTGGGCGACCTGCGCAAGGTCAGGCGCATCGTGAAGGTACTGGGCATGGTCAACGCCACCCCTGATTTTACCAACCAGCCCGAGGTAATCAACGGGTTCTCTGACCTGATGGTGGCCGTTTTCGGGGAAAGGGGCAAGCACGCCCGCTCTGCCGTGGGCATGGGTTCCCTGCCCCGGGGCATCGCCGTGGAAGTTGAGGTGATCGTGGAGGTTGAGCCAGACTGATCAACCCCGGGAACAAGCGGGCAACAACATAGCATGAGGCGCATCTTACTCCAGGCACAACTGAGCATAATCCTTATCCTGCTGGGATTGCCGGCCCTGTACGGGCAACCGGAGCACCTGGCCCGGTGGCAGGGCGACAAGTTTTCCATGTTCATCCACTTTGGCCTGTACTCTGAACTCGGCGGGGTGTGGAACGGGCAGCCCGTCACCCGGGGTTACAGCGAACAGATACAATCGCACGCCGGCATCCACAGCGACCTGTATGCCCGGGTGGCAGAGCGGTTCAACCCAGAGCGCTGGAATGCCGATTCCATCGCCCTGCTGGCCAAAGGTTCCGGGATGCGCTCCATCGTGCTGACGGCGAAGCACCACGATGGCTTTTGCATGTTCGGCACGAAAACCACCGATTTCAATAGCGTGGAGGCCACCCCATCTGGGCGCGATTTTGTCAGGGAACTCTCTGATGCCTGCCGGCGCCATGGCCTGAATTTCGGGCTGTATTTCTCCCTGATCGACTGGCACTTTCCGCAGGCCTATCCGATTTCAAGCCACAATGCCGATTTTATCACCCCTGAGCACCACGCCTTCAACAAGGCCCAGCTAACCGAGCTGCTCAGCAATTATGGCTCCATCTCCGAATTGTGGTTCGACATGGGTTCGCTCACCCTGGAGCAGAGCACCGAACTGCGGGAGCTGGTACGTAAACTGCAACCGGAGTGCCTCATCAGCGGGCGCCTCGGCAACGACCAGGGCGATTTCTGCGTGATGGGCGACAACCAGTACCCTGACTACGTGATTGCCGCCCCCTGGCAGGTGCCGGCCTCCATGTATGACGAAACCTGGGGGTACCGCTCCTGGCAGGAACAGGTGCCCGTGTCTGAGAAAAGCGCCGAGAAGATCCGCAGCCTGGTGCATACCGTGGCCCGGGGAGGCAACTTCCTGCTGAATATCGGCCCGAAAGGGGATGGCTCTGTGCCGGAGCACGAGCAGCAGGTGCTGGACGAAATCGGCGCCTGGCTAAAGGTGAACGGGGAAGCCATCTACGGAACGGAGCCTGCTTTGTCGCCCGGGTCGCTGTCGTATGCCGAATTTACCCGGAAGGGCAACAACCTCTATCTCCACCTGCTGGAAACCCCGCCGGATGGGAAGATCCGCATCGGGGGCATAGGAGGCCGGGTAAAATCGGTGGTGCCCCTGGATGATCCGAAACGGGAGCTGAGGCACAGGCTTGAAAAGGATACGCTGGAAATTACCCTGCCCGGAAATTTCCTGAAAGAAAAAACCATCCGGGTATTGCGGCTCGAGATGAGACAATTTCCGGAAACTAAACCGGCAACGGATTTGATCCCGGTTTCGAACAACATCCTGGATCGGGAAAACGCCACCCCCCTCTACAGTTTTTCGGGCGTGGATTATTACGGGTCGTTCCGCAGCACGGTGGGCCTCCGTTGGGACCTGCTCCCAGCTGATAGCAAAACCGTAAAGCCAGTGGTCTGCTACAGTCGGGAAGAAGCGGGGAGCGAAGGTATCCTGGACCTCAATGGAAAAGCTGTGCCAGTATCGTTCACCGGGGGTGAAGAGGTGGTTTTGGCTGCTTCCGGAATTACCTGGGGTCCGGTGTACGTGAATGGCCCGCACCCGGGTTTTATCGATCGCCTCCATGGCGATCCGGCCCAGGCAGAACCCGGCCAGCCCTGGGGCGAACAGCCATGGGTTTTGAAGGAAAGCTTACAAAATAACTCCGCGTACAGGCTTGAAGCGGCCATGCTCGATAACTGGTACTGGCTGCAGCAGATCACTGCGGCAACACCTGCAACAGTCCTGATCGGGGTTCCGACCAATGACGGGGTGGCGGTGTACCTGAACGGAAAACCTGTTTACGTTGGCAACAACCCCTTGAAAGAAGCTGGAAAAAAGAGTACCCTTTTGCTTCACCTGGAAGAAGGGGAGAATACCCTCCTGGTCAAAAGCTTTAACCGATTCGGGAAAGAAGTGGA
>CAYWZF010000151.1:0-4756 GCA_964461555.1 uncultured Robiginitalea sp.
CAGCAAACGCCCTGCATCTTACGGAATATTTGGTTGATAATCGGAGAATTTGGCATGGGAGGCTCCCTTCTTACTGCCAAGGGAAATAGCTGATAACAAGTCACAGCTCCAGGCCAGGCATTCATGAAGAAAGGAACCAATAATTGTTTACCTTTAAGGTGGTTGCCCTCCGGAAAAAGGCCTTCCCAGTTGCGCCATGCCTGTAAATCCTGCAAGACCCTTCCTGACTGCGCTTTTATACCTGCTGCCCCTCCTGGCGTGTCCACAGGCGACTACACCTTCCCCTGTTCCGCTTTCATACGGTCACACCGATTCGGTGGCCATCGAATGGTCCAAAGCGGAATGGTTCGGCAAATCGCGGGTTATGCTGGGGGCCTACGCCTCAGCCAAATACAAACAGGGGATGAGTTCCACATCGAACAGCGTTCTGGTCAATGGGCGTGAAGAACTCATGCAAAAAACTTCCTTCCGGGCAGAGCTGCAGGATTCCACCGGGGCAAAATTTACCCTAAAGGGCAAAAAATTCTGGTCATCCGGCTACTGGGAAGAAGACAATGGCGGCCTGCAACTGGCTGGCGAGCTGCTCAAGCTTCCCGAGGTGCTCACCGAAAGCGAAACCTATATGGGCGATGCCATAGACCTGGAGATCAGCGATGCTGAAATGAGCCATTCCCTTCAGCAGGGAGACCTTTGGAAATTCCACCTGAAAAGGAACCGATCAAACGGGGCCATTTTGGAAGAGCTGGATGCCTACCTGTCTAATGGGGTGCGCATCATCAGCATCCGGGGGCCCGTTGGCCCGGCAATGCCCGATCCCAGCGCAGCCGGCCCGGAAGCTTCGTACTATGAATTCGTGGAAGACGGAAAACGGATCGCGTGGGTCAGCCGAATGGAACCGGTGGTATACTTTCCGGCACCCATCCCGTCCTTTACCCGGTCACTCCTGCTCACGGCAATTTTGTGCCTCCGGTAATCCCGGAACGGTAACCGCAGTTGGCCCCGAGAAGCTATCGAAGTTGCAGTGGGCGGTCTTCACGACCCTTATAGGGCTAGTCCTTCTTCACGCTCAGCACCAATACGGGGATCCGGGCTGAAAATTCTGATTTACGGATGGTGTTCTTTTCCCAGAGTGCACTGAAAAAACCACGCTTCCGCCGGAAGACGCACAACAGGTCAGGATGGTGCGACTGCATGTGTTCGAGGGTGCCGAGGTACGTGGTGGCGTGCTCGGTCATGGTCACCTGAGAGGCTATGTCCATGAGGGCCGTGTTGATCTTCAGGTCGTCGGGCGTGTAGTTGGGTGTTTTGACCATCAGCAGGCTAACGCTCGACCCGAATTTCTCCTTGATGGCCACCAGGGGGGCCAGCACCTTCTTTTTCTTGAGCACCCCAGACCGGAATGCGGTGAGGATATTATTATAAGGGGCAAAAACACTTCCTTTGGGCACAATGAGGGTGGGGATGTTGGTTCTCTTGATGATACGCCCCGAAGTATTGCCCAGGTAGAGTTCCTCATTGATCTCCACGCTTCGGGAGGCGATAATGATCAGGTCGATGCCCAGTTCCCTTTCCAGCTCGTTAAGCCCGTCTATGATATCGCCCGTGTACGTGGCGATCTTTATGTTCACCCCGTCTTGCCTGATCTTCGAGATCAATTCCCTCATGCGGTCCTGGCTGCTTTCCACGGCTTTCTCACGCAACTGCCCCAGATCTTCCGAAACATACCCGATGGTGAGCACTTCCATTACGTAAATCTGCGCGCCAAAAGCGGCAGCGAACTGGACGGCATACTGAAGGGTTTCTCGGGCGCTTTCTGGATTCCCTACCGGGACTAGGATATTTCTCATCGGATGGCTGGTGTGATTTAATAGCTAAATTTACGCAAAAAGTGGCAGTCGCATGATTCGTCCGGCAAAAGAAATGGATGTCAGCAAGATTCTCGGCATCACCCGCGCATGCGGGGCAGCCATGCGGGCCGCCGGAATTTTTCAATGGACCGAATCCTATCCGTCCGAAGCTGCCTTCCGGAATGACCTGGAACGGGGTGAACTCTGGGTGCTCGACCCGGGCGATGGGCCTGTTGCCTGCCTGGTCCTCTCCGATTTGATGGATCCTGAATACCAGGGCGTGAAATGGGGCACCCCTGACCGTGGGGCCCGGTACATCCACCGCCTGGCGGTACACCCGGACTGCCAGCGCAGGGGCATTGCCGGCCGATTGATGGATTTTGCAGAATTGCATGCCCGGGCCGAAGGGGCCACCTCCATGCGGCTCGACACCTTCAGCCGGAATGCCGGCAACCAGCGGTTTTATGAAAACCGGGGGTACCAGCGCCTGGGGGCGGTGTATTTCCCAAACCAGAGCGCCTATCCGTTCTATTGTTACGAACTTGTCTTACCTTCACCCGGGTGAACCCGCTGCTGAGCCGTAAAAATATCAACCGACTGGCCGTCCCTGCCATTTTTGCCGGGATTGCCGAACCCGTTTTGAGCATAACGGATACCGCCATTGTGGGGAATATCCCCGGAAAAGGGGTCGAGTCACTGGCGGCAGCCGGCATAGTGGGGTCTTTCCTCACCATGCTGATCTGGATTCTCTCACAGACGAACAATGCGATCTCGGCAATCATCCTGCAATATGTGGGCGCAGGAAGGCTGGATGCCATTAAACCCCTGCCCGCCCAGGCCATTTTGCTGAATATAAGCTTAAGCGTGCTGATCCTGATTGGCACGTTGCCCTTCTCCGAAGCCATTTTCCAATTCCTGAACGCCTCGGGAACCATCCTGGAGTACTGTGTCAGTTATTACGGGATCAGGGCCTGGGGCTTCCCCCTTACGCTCCTGGTGTTTACCATTATGGGGGTGTTCCAGGGCTTGCAGAATACCCTCTGGCCCATGACCATAGCCCTGACGGGGGCCCTGCTGAATATCGGCCTTGACCTGCTGCTCGTCTATGGCGTGGAAGGGTGGATCCCCGCCATGCACCTGGAAGGGGCCGCCTGGGCCAGCCTGATCTCACAGGGCGTCATGGCCCTGCTCGCGCTATTCCTGCTTGTGACAAAAACCCCTGTCGGCCTGGTGCCCCGCCTTCCCCTCCACCCCGAACTGGAGCGCCTGGTTGGCATGGCCCTGAACCTTTTCGTTCGCGCCCTGTGCCTCAATATTGCCCTTTTATTCGCCGTGCGGGAGGCAACCGCCCTGGGCGACCGGTATATCGGGGCACATACCATCGCCATCAACCTTTGGCTCTTTGCCGCGTTCTTTATCGACGGCTATGCCATTGCCGGTAAAATTCTGGGGGGGCTCTTTTTGGGGGCAAGGGATTATTCCAGCCTGTGGTCGCTCTCCAGGAAAACACTGGGTTACGGCCTGGCTGTCAGCGCCATCCTCATGGTTGGGGGCCTGTTGTTCCACCAGCCGATCGGTCGTGCATTTTCATCAGACCCGGCGGTCCTGGAAACCTTCAACCGGCTTTTCCTAGTGGTTATCATGGTGCTGCCCATAGGGGCTGTGGCCTTTATTTACGACGGGCTCTTTAAAGGGATGGGTAGGATGCAGTTGCTCCGAAATGTGCTGCTGGCCGCCACCTTCCTCGGATACCTGCCGGTGTTGTACCTGGCGAAATTCATGGGGTGGGGCCTCTACGGCATCTGGGCTGCCCTGGCTGTCTGGTTGATCGTCAGGGGCGGGGTGCTGGTCTGGAAGTTCCGCCAAAAATTTCACCCCCTTTTGCAAAAGGCCTAAATTTGAGCAAAAACCATGGCTACAACCCGCACAGAAGGAAGCTTGTACACCCGGTACTCCGGCCCCCTGGCCGTTTTGGAATTTGGCCATCCGGCCAGCAATTCCCTCAACGGCGCCCTGCTCGACCGCCTGTGCCGGGAATTCGAAAGCCTGGGAAACAACCCGGAGGTGTCGGCAATCCTTATCCAGTCTGAAGGCGACCGGGCATTTTGTGCCGGAGCCTCCTTTGACGAATTGCTCCAGGTCACCACCCCCGAAGCAAGCACCGCCTTTTTCAGTGGCTTTGCGCGCCTTATCAACGCCATGCGCACCTGCCCGAAGCCCATCGTGGGGAGGGTGCACGGAAAAGCCGTAGGGGGCGGGGTGGGCCTGATCGCGGCCTGCGACTATGTGCTGGCCTGCGAAGCGGCTTCCATCCGGCTCTCCGAACTGAGCATCGGCATCGCCCCCCTGGTGATCGCCCCGGCCGTGGAACGCAAGGCGGGCGCTGCCGGCCTGGCTGCCCTGGCCCTTTCCCCCCTGGAGTGGAAGAGTGCCTACTGGGCGCTGGAACACGGCCTGTTTTCCAGGGTTTTTGAAACGCGGAACGAACTGGACCGGGAAGCGGAATTTTTTGCTTCCCAACTGGCCTCCTATTCAGGAGCCGGCCTGGCACTGATGAAGCAGGCCCTGTGGGAAGGCACCGAACACTGGGAAACCCTCCTCCCGGCCCGGGCCGCCCTGACAGGGCAGCTGGCGCTTTCCCGAACCACCCAGGAAACCCTGCGCAAATTCAAGGAAAAGCAGTAAAGGGCACAGCCCTCAGAATTCTCCCCAACACCCCGGGACCGTTGCATTCAATAGCCCCAAAGGCATTCAGGCTGGCCCCTTTGTGAATTTCATGCTTGCTGACCGGCTATCTCAAAAGATGCAGGGGGGTTGCGGGATATGAATGTACCTTATACCCGGGGGGGGAGGTTGGGGGATTCCCCATTTTACGATTTGAAGATTTGAAAATTGCCAATTTGAAAATG
>CAYWZF010000152.1:0-4634 GCA_964461555.1 uncultured Robiginitalea sp.
ATGGTCGCGGATCTGCTCCAGCACGAATTCGCCCAGGTTGAAGGGCGGCAGGGTTGCATTGGAATCGCCGGAGTGGATGCCACAGGGCTCAATGTGCTCCATGATGCCGATGATGTAGACTTCCTTCCCATCGCAGATGGCATCGGCCTCGGCTTCGATGGCCCCGTCGAGGTAATGGTCGAGCAGCAGCTTGTTGTTCGGGATTTTCCGAAGCAGGTCTACCACATGCTCTTCGAGTTCCTCCTTGTTGATCACGATCTTCATGCCCTGCCCGCCCAGCACGTAAGAAGGGCGCACCAGCAGGGGGAATTTCAGTGCGTCGGCCAGTTTGAGGGCCTGTTCGGCGCTCTCGGCCACCCCGAACTGCGGATAGGGGATGTTGTTGTCTTTCAAAAGGGTGGAAAAACTGCCCCGGTCTTCAGCCAGGTCGAGGGAGGAAAAACTCGTGCCTATGATGCGGATACCGTATTTGTCGAGCTTCTCAGCCAGCTTCAGGGCCGTTTGCCCGCCCAGCTGCACGATCACCCCCTCGGGCTTTTCATGCAGGATAATGTCGTAGATGTGCTCCCAGAAAACAGGCTCGAAATACAGCTTGTGGGCCGTGTCGAAATCGGTCGAAACCGTTTCCGGGTTGCAGTTGATCATGATGGTTTCGTACCCGCACTCGGCCGCAGCCAGCACCCCGTGCACGCAGCAGTAGTCAAATTCGATCCCCTGCCCGATGCGGTTGGGGCCCGAGCCGAGCACCACGATCTTCTTCCGGTCGGTCACCACGCTGTCGTTGGCCACATAGCGGGTGCCGTCGGGCCGCTCGATCTCTTCCTCAAAAGTGGAGTAATAATAGGGGGTCATGGCGCGGAATTCCGCAGCGCAGGTATCGACCAGCTTGTACACCCGGCGGATGTCGAGCTCCATCCGCTTGGCGTGCACCTCGCTCTCCCAGCATTCGAGCATATGGGCGATCTGCCGGTCGGCAAACCCTTTTTGCTTGGCTTCGAGCAGCAAGGCCTTGGGCAGGCTCTCAATGGAATAGCGGCTGATCTCCTTCTCGAGCTGGTAGAGTTCCTCGTATTGCCGCAGGAACCACATATCGATCTTGGTGATGTCGTGGATGCGGCTCAGCGGGATTCCCAGCTGGATCGCATCGTAGATCACGAACACCCGGTCCCAGCTGGCGTGGGTAAGCTTATCGATGATCTGGTCGTAATTGGTGTAGCTCTTCCCGTCGGCACCCAGGCCGTTGCGCTTGATCTCGAGCGACTGGGTGGCCTTGTGGAGGGCTTCCTGGAATGACCGTCCGATGCCCATCACCTCGCCCACCGACTTCATCTGCAGGCCCAGGGTGCGGTCGGCCCCCTCGAATTTGTCGAAGTTCCAGCGGGGGATCTTCACGATCACATAGTCAAGGGTCGGTTCAAAGAGGGCCGAGGTCGATTTGGTGATCTGGTTGTCGAGTTCGTCGAGGGTGTAGCCAATGGCCAGTTTGGCCGCAATTTTTGCAATGGGGTAACCCGTGGCCTTGGATGCCAGGGCCGAGGAGCGGGAAACCCTTGGGTTGATCTCGATGGCAATGATTTCTTCTTTCTCGTCGGGGCTCACCGCAAACTGCACGTTGCAGCCCCCGGCAAAGTCACCGATGCTCCGCATCATCTTGATGGCCATGTCGCGCATGCGCTGGAAGGTGCGGTCAGAGAGGGTCATGGCCGGGGCCACCGTGATAGAGTCGCCCGTATGGATGCCCATGGGGTCCATGTTCTCGATGGTACAGATGATCACGACGTTGTCGTTCTTGTCGCGCAGCAGTTCGAGCTCGAATTCCTTCCAGCCCATCATCGCCTTGTCGATCATCACCTCGTGGATGGGAGATATTTCGAGGCCGCGGCTGAGCAGGGAGTCGAAGTCTTCGGGCCGGTAGACGATGGAGGCACCCGCCCCACCCAGGGTATAGCTGGCCCGGATGACCAGCGGAAAGCCGAAATTCTGGGCGATCTCCTTCCCCTGCAAAAAAGAGGTGGCCGTGGCCTGGGGCGCCATGGGGATCCCGATTTTCTCCATCAGTTCCCGGAATTGCTCCCGGTCTTCGGTAATGTTGATCGCATCGATGTCAACCCCTATGATCTCGATGCCGAAATCGTCCCAAATGCCCTTGTCGCCCGCTTCGATACATAAGTTCAGGGCTGTCTGCCCGCCCATGGTGGGGAGCACCGCATCGATATCGGGGTGTTCTTTCAGCACATGGACAATAGACTTGGTGTTCAGGGGCAGCAGGTATACATGGTCGGCCATGGCCGGGTCTGTCATGATGGTGGCCGGGTTGCTGTTGATCAGCACCGTCTTAATGCCGTCTTCGCGGAGGGATCTGAGCGCCTGCGATCCGGAATAGTCAAATTCGCAGGCCTGTCCGATTACAATGGGTCCGGAACCGATGATCAGTACACAGTTGAGGTCTTTCCTTTTGGGCATTTTAAGACGGGGATTTCAGGGATTTACAAATAAAAAAAAGGTGCTACTTCAAAAGTAACACCTTTGGATTTTATGACGGGGTATGCCATTACTTCTTGTGTCTCGGCTCTGAAGATACGGTTAACTTCTTACGTCCTTTCGCTCTTCTGCGGGCCAAAACCTTCCGGCCGTTTGCCGAAGCCATGCGCTCGCGGAACCCGTGCTTGTTTCTTCTCTTTCTCTTGGACGGCTGAAATGTTCTTTTCATGATGAAGGTTTTATCCGCTGGCTCCTGCGGGCAAATGGGCCCGGAGCCTTCAAAAATCTGGCCGCAAATATACGAAGAGTTTTGGCAATCCCAAATCCAAATAAATTTTTTTTAGATTAGTTTTTACTACTTTTGCGCTAGCTTTTGCAAAGGGCGTTCACCATGCTGAAATCCACTTTTCCGGTTCTGGTTTTATGGCTTTTCGCGGTCTGTTTACCCGCTGATCTGACGGGGCAGGAGACCCTCAGATACCGCCTTGAGAAAGGGGACCTTTTCACGATCGAGCAGCAGGCCGAACAGCAGATCACCCAGAAGATCGAGCAGTCAGAACACCGGGTGACCAACCGCATCACGGCCCTCCTTCAGTTTCGGGTGGTCGGAAAACGCGACAGCAGCTACCTGCTCGACTTTGAATTCAAAGACCTTGTATTCAGCATTTACAGCAACATCCAGGGCGAACTGCTCAATATCCGGGCCCGGGAGCTGGATGAAACTGACGTGCAATCGCGCCTGTTCAACAGCCTTCTTGACAGCCCCATCCGCATGGAACTCAGCACCCAGGGTGAAATTCTCGGGGTGAAGGGGGGCGACAGCCTCGTTTCTCGGATGCTGGCGAGCACGGGCCTGGAGGAAGGATTTACCAGGAGCCTCATGCAGAAATCCCTGGAGCAGGAATACGGCTCGCAGGCCCTGGCCAGCAGCTATGAGCAAATGACCTTCTTTTACCCGAACCGGCCGGTGCAGGCCGGTGACCGCTGGAAGAACAGCTTTGAGGGCAAGCTGGAGGCGTCCAACACCTGGACCCTCGACAGCCTGTTTTCTGACCGGGCGGTGATCAGCGGGGAGTCTGCCATCCGCATGAAGACCGAAGAATCGGGAACTTCCATGGTACTCGAAGGGACGCAGCAAACCAATATCCGGACCAACCGCAAAAGCGGGTTCATCAGCCAGATGACCGTGGCGAGTACCGCTGACGGCAGTTCCACCATGGTACAAACCGGTGCCCTTGAGATTCCCACCCACATCAGCACGCGCATTTCGTATACCCTTATAGACTTCAAACATGTTCAATAAGAATATCAAACTCGTACTGGCCTTTTTGATCGTAGCCTTTGCGGGTTACCAATTCGTGCAGGGCGCCATCGGCAATGGGATCGCCCTGATCCTGCTTTCGCTGATCTTCGTTTTCCTTTATTTTCGGAATGAAGTGATTTTGCTGGCCTTCCTCAGGATGCGCAAGCAGGATCTCGACGGCACGGAGAAATGGCTCAGCCGGATCCGGAACCCGGAAGGGGCCCTCACCACCAAGCAACAAGGGTATTACAACTACCTTTTGGGGATCATCTATTCTCAGAAGAACCTCACCCAGGCCGAAAAATATTTCCGCAAGGCCCTCAAACTGGGGCTGAACATGGATTACGACCTGGCCATGGCCAAACTGAGCCTGGCGGGCATCGCCATGCAGAAGCGCCGCAAGCGGGAGGCCACCACCCTGCTGCAGGAAGCCAAAAAGCTTGACAAGAACAACATGCTTGGGGATCAGATCAAAATGATGCAGCAACAGCTCAAAAAGATTTGAGCAAATTCCACCCCGATAGCTATCGGGGCCAAATTCCAAATTCCAATTTGGCTGAACGGTTAGCCGACTGGTAACGTGCGGGATTTGCGTGGCTCGAACCCCTCCCCCGCCCGACTTCAAGGTACTTCCAGGCCCTGCAATCACCAATCGGAGAGTTGGCGGTTGGTTGTGGCAGTAGACAGGGGTAGAATTAGCAAATTTGGCAAATAGCTAATTTGGCAATGTAAGTACCCATTCTCTGCCCCTGACGGATAAAAAAAGGTTCATGGAGAAGTATGGAACCCTTAAAATCGGAACCCTATTTTCAAATTGGCAAATTTTCACATTTTCAAATTGAAAAAGGGG
>CAYWZF010000153.1:0-4625 GCA_964461555.1 uncultured Robiginitalea sp.
CAGGGCAAACGATAAGGCCAATAGAGGTTTCACAAGTCAAAAGTAGGCAGGCGTAAAGGTAGGAAATATGACAATTATCAGAAAAGGACAAAAATGTCTTTTTATGGTGCGCGTGCCCATTTCACAAAGAATTTCGCAAGGGATATTGGGCACGTCGCGCTCTTCCGCCTTCAGGGCAAGGCGAAGTACTAAAGCCCATTTATGACCAGCGAACACTCCTTGATTGTTGTCAGCTGCACCTGCCGGGCCTTCACACCCCTCCGGATTACCCTGGATGGTGTGAAAGGCAGCATCAAAGCGGCAAAACGTCGGGCTGCGGATGCCTCCCCGCTGAAAGCGAAGCCCGCTCATGCCCCGATTCCCGGATTCCGGCTCAAATGCCTGGCTGTTTAGTCAAAAGGCCGGCTTCAAAGGTTAAATTTTTGGTAATTCATCCAAGGCGCCAAAAAGTATTCGTTCAGAGGATTATTTTTATTAGGGGCAGGGAAGCCATCAAACTTATGGCGACTTTAATCCGCAACACACACCCGGAACGCCATGCCGCAAAACTTAGACAAAGGACTGTCCGAAATACTCAGGCTGATCGTCGAATACGAAGGCACCATAGAGGAGGAAATTAAAGAGGTACACCCCGATTACCGGCTTAGTGCCAAGAACCTCTATCGATACCTCCTGCTGCGGAGCATTGACCTCAGAAGGTTCCACGACACGCTATCCGAACTGGGCTTGTCTGCCGTGCGCAGTGCGGAAGGCTATGTGTTCAGCAATCTGTTCAATGTGGTCAAAAACCTGAGGCTCATTTTGGGCAAGCCCTTCGATGCTTCCTATTTCGACGGTATAGAGGCCATCGGCTACAAAAGGAGCAAGCAGCTGCTTAGAAAACACGCCAATGCGCTCTTCAACGAAACCCAGCAAAAGCACTTCACGGAAATAATGGTCACCCTGCCCGACGAGGCGGCCAATGACCGGGAGTTGATCCGTGCCATGGCGCTCGCCGGGATGGAAATTGCCCGGATAAACCTGAGTCATGGGGATATCGGCACCTGGAGCAGAATGATCGAAAACATCCAGGCGGTACAAAAGGCTACCCAACGGAAAATTAAAATCTACATGGACCTGTCAGGGCCGAAAATCAGAACTTCGGGAATCGAAATCCATGAAACGAACGGCAAGGTCAAAAGCTCCATCTCTGTGCGGGTCGGAGAACACCTGATCCTGACCAAGCGGAAAACTTTTGGCAAGGCCTCGAAGTTCGGCAGCTCTAATGAACAACTTGAAAAAGCCGAAGTAGGCGTGCTGCTGCCTGAAATTATTGATGATGCACAGATAGGTGACGTTGTTCTTTTCGACGACGGGATGATCAAGTCTACGGTAATCAGCAAAAATGGGGAAGACCTGGAACTCGTTATCACGGCTTGTTACAAATCAAAACTTTCCGCGCACAAGGGGATCAACCTCCCCGACACCAAACTGAACCTGCCGGCCCTGACCGAAAAGGATATCGAGCTGATCCCCTTTGTCTGCAAACACGCTGACATCGTCGGCTACTCCTTTGTCAGAACCGGAGACGATGTCTCAAAACTGTACGCCGAGTTGGCCAAATACGATTCGGAAGACCTGGGAGTCGTTTTCAAGATTGAAAATCAGGAGGCTTTTGAGAACCTGCCCGAAATCTTGGTTACCGGTATGCGCCGCAATAAGATTGGCGTTATGATTGCCCGTGGCGATCTGGCCGTGGAAATCGGCTTTGAGCGTATCTCCGAGGTGCAAAACCAAATCCTCTGGCTGTGCGAGGCTGCACACATCCCGGTCATCTGGGCCACCCAGGTTCTGGAGAACCTGGTGAAAACCGGTATTCCCACCCGGGCCGAAATAAGCGATGCGGCCCAGGGTTCAAGGGCTGAATGTGTCATGCTCAACAAAGGCCCGCACATCGTGGAGGCCATCAAGGTCCTGAAGGATATCCTCATCCGCATGGAGGGGCATGGGTTCAAGAAAAAGGCTGCCCTCCGCACGCTATCCCTTTCCACAAAATATCTGGACCGCCTGGCGGAACGTAAGGCAGGTTCCGCTCAGCACTCCAAGTAACAAGCTTGTATCCCTTTGGATTGCCCAGCAGGATTTGCGTGGGTGCCTTGTTCGCCTATCGCCTTTTCACGTACTATTGGATTCCTCTTCCAAAAAGCCTTATTTTAAGCTCAAAATTTTCAGACCATGGCTTCGGGCTTTTTTGCGGTACTCGACGATATCTCCGCCCTGATGGACGACGTGGCCACTATGAGCAAGATCGCCACTAAAAAGACGGCCGGAATATTGGGCGACGACCTGGCCGTGAATGCAGAAAAGGCCACCGGCTTTGTCGCCAGCCGGGAGCTGCCGGTGCTGTGGGCCATCATCAAGGGATCTTTTTTGAACAAACTGATCATCCTCCCCATCGCCTTCCTGTTGAGTGCCTTGCTGCCTGCGGCCATTACCGTCATTTTGCTGCTCGGGGGGGTCTACCTCGCCTATGAAGGGGCCGAGAAAGTGATTGCCTTCGTGTTCGGACATCATAAAGAGGCGCACCCGACCGAAGAAGCGCCGGTAGCGGCAGAAGACCTGCCGGAACTCGAAAAAAAGAAGGTTCGCCAGGCTATTGTCACCGATTTTATCCTCTCCATAGAAATTGTGATCATCGCCCTGAGCACGGTGGTGGGCCAGCCGCTGCTGACGCAAATCCTCGTGGTTTCTGCCATTGCGGTATTGGCTACTATCGGGGTATACGGCATTGTGGCCCTTATCGTGCGCATGGACGACCTCGGGTGCCGGCTGATCAAATGGCAGGATGGGGAAGATGGCTGGTCAGACCGGCTGGGCCGGTTGCTGGTCAGGGCATTGCCCTGGGTCATCAAAGGGCTATCGGTGGTGGGCACCCTGGCCCTGTTGCTGGTATCAGGGGGCATCTTCTCCCACAATGTGGGATTCCTGCACGACCTCTTCCCGGGAATACCCGCCCTGCTGAAGGAATTTGTGCTGGGCCTTGTGATCGGGTCGGTGGCCGTGCTGGGCCTCGGATTGTTTAAAAAGGTATTCAGGAAAGGCTGAAGACGGCTCGCTGATCTATGGAAAAACGCATCCGTCTCGCTATCCTGGCCCTTTTCGGGGCCATTGCACTGGTTGCCATGCTGTTCGGCCACCGGGACCGGCCGGTGGAGGCACTGAAACCGGAATATGCCCGGGCCCCCTCCGATTTTTTGGAGGTGATGGGCATGCACGTGCATTACAGGGACGAAGGCAACCCTCAGGACTCCCTGCCGGTGGTGCTGATCCATGGCACAGGTTCAAGCTTGCATACCTTTGATGCCTGGGCCGCCTCCCTGAAGGAACAGAAGCGGGTGGTGCGCATGGACCTGCCCGGCTTTGGCCTCACAGGCCCCTTCCCCGACCGGGATTACACCATGGACCATTATGTGAGGTTTGTGGCCGGGTTCTTGTCGGCCCGCAATATCGGGCGCTGCATTCTGGCAGGGAATTCCCTGGGCGGGCAAATTGCCTGGAATGTGGCCCTGGAGCATCCTGAAAGGGTGCAAAAACTGATCCTGATCGATGCGGCAGGGTATCCTGTAAAATCGACCCGCGTGCCGCTTGCCTTCCGAATGGCCCGGACCCCTGTCCTGAATTCCATCCTGACCTTTATCACCCCCCGCTTTGTGGTGCGATCAAGCGTGGAAAACGTGTACTCAGACAAAAGCAAGATCACAGACGAGCTGGTCGACCGCTACTTTGACCTTTCCCTGCGGGCAGGAAACCGACAGGCGCTCGTAGACCGCCTGCAGTTGCCTGTCGACAGCAGCCGGGCCCTGCAAGTCAGGAACATACGACAGCCCACCCTGATCCTCTGGGGGGCGCAGGACGGGCTGATCCCCGTGGAAAGCGCCTACCGGTTCCAACGCGAACTGCCCAATGACACCCTGGTGATCCTGAAGCATTCAGGGCACGTGCCCATGGAGGAAAACCCGGCCGAAAGCCTTCAGGCCGTTCTGGACTTCATCGCCCGCTAGGCCCGGGGAAGGCCCGGCTCTTACCGATTTTTGAACGTAGCTGCGCATTTTTCCCGATAACCCTGAGAACATCCGGGGGCATCTGAAGCCACCTTTTCAACTGGGCCAACAAAATCAAAGTTTTGGCTATATTTAAATCCATCAACAAACGGCATATATATGGGACTCCTGGATTTATTCAACAGCTACGACAAAAAGAAAAGGCGAAGCCATTTTAATAACCTGTTCGCCGTGGCCCGGGCTGACGGGGATGTAGACCGGGCTGAAATGGACCTGATTGTCGGGCTGGCCGAAAAGTTCGGCATGTCGACCGAAGAGGTAACCAAAATCATCCGAAACCCGGAGGCCGTTTCCCTGGTAATTCCAAAAACGCCAGAGGAGCGCATGGAGCACCTGTATGACCTGGTCACCGTTATGATGGTGAACAGCCAGATTGACGAGAAGGAGTTATTTCTGTGCAAATCCCTGGCTTTGAAACTGGGGTGCGGGGAAGATACGGTCGATGGCCTGGTCAGGGATCTCATCGAAAGGGCCCTCAAAGGCACTGCCCCCGAGAAGGTTATAAGTGATCTGATGTACAAATAC
>CAYWZF010000154.1:0-4527 GCA_964461555.1 uncultured Robiginitalea sp.
CAAATTTTTTTGCCTGAAAAGCTAATCTGCTAAAAACGAGATTTTTGCCAAAAAACCCTGCAAAAAAAGGATTGAGAAGATACAACAATTTTCATGAACCTGCAACTATTCGGCCTTCTTTTTCGTCCGGTTCCATTGATTGGTCAGGGTGGCGAAATCGTAATCGAGCGCAGAGTTCTGCCGTTCAAGCTGATTGGCCGCAAAGGCCCTTTGCAGGATATCCTCAATCAGGTAATCTTCGTGGATCGACTCCGGGTGGAATTCTTCCTTGATGCTGATATCGAACATACGGGCGGTGGTCTGGTACCAGAAGGCACGCCAGCCGCTTCTCAATTCCTTCACCAGGTCGAAGGCGGTATTACCCGTCTGCCGGTAGATGAGCTTGACCAGGATCTGGCCCTCGGTTCGGGTTAGCTTCTTGAGCTCGGCTGAAAATTCTTCCTCGATATACCGCTGCACGATCTTGGTATACTGTTTCCGCTTCCTCCCGGACTCGATCTGCCCCAGGCGGCTGTTGAGCTCCAGCAGGCGTTCGGAGGCCAGCTTCGCGTATGGGTACACTTTGAGGGTCTTGCGTCGGAGGATGTAATACCGGAGCTTGTCCTCATAGGAATCGAATCGGAGCTTTCCGAAAATAAAGACCTGGTCCAGCTCAATGGAACTCCTGTAAATGGAATCCCCTTCCAGGATGATCATTTCCTGCTGGGTAGAATCGAGGGGTTGTTCGGGGAGCTGGGCGACCAGCTTCAGCGGGAGCAGCCCCAGCGCCAAAAGGTGACGGTATCGCCGCATGGTTCACAAGATCGTAAGGCTGTGCCAAAATTAGTGATTAAGCAAGTGGGCAACTATTAAATAAAAGTGAATATTGCTAAGTTTGCAGGAAATCTCGAATATGACCACAGAGCACATTTTACCCCCTGCTTCCCTCGAATTTTTCGAAAAATACCTCAACAACGCCTCCCCGACCGGGTATGAACTGGAAGGCCAGAAAATCTGGATGTCTTACCTGAAACCCTACGTGGATACCTTTATTACAGACACCTATGGCACCGCGGTAGGGGTCATCAATCCCGACGCCCCGTACAAAGTGGTCATAGAGGGCCACTCAGACGAGATTTCCTGGTATGTGAACTACATCACCGACAACGGGCTGCTCTACGTAATCCGCAATGGCGGGAGCGACCACCAGATCGCCCCTTCGAAGTGGGTGAACATCCACACGCGAAAAGGAATCGTGAAAGGGGTCTTCGGCTGGCCGGCCATACACGTGCGCGACAAGGCCAAGGAAGAACCCCCGAAGCTGGAAAACATCTTTATTGATATTGGCGCAAAGGACAAGGAGGAAGTCGGAAAGATGGGGGTGCACGTGGGATGCGTGATCACCTACCCCGACAGCTTCCAAATACTGAACGACTCCAAATTCGTTTGCCGGGCCATCGACAACCGTGCCGGCGGCTTTATGATCTCGCAGGTGGCGCGCCTGTTGCATGAAAACAAAAAGAAGCTCCCCTTCGGCCTGTACGTGACCAATTCGGTACAGGAAGAGATCGGGCTTAGGGGCGCGGAAATGATCACCCAGCGCATCAGGCCGAATGCGGCCATCATTACGGACGTTTGCCACGACACCACCACGCCCATGATCGACCAGAAGAAGGAAGGGCACATCGAAATCGGCTCGGGGCCGGTAATCTCATATGCCCCTGCAGTGCAGAACAAATTGCGGGAACGCATCCTGGACACAGCCGAAGCGAAAAATATCCCGTTCCAGCGCATGGCTGCCTCCCGCAGCACCGGCACCGATACCGACGCCTTTGCCTACAGCAACGGGGGGGTGGCCTCTGCCCTGATCTCCCTGCCCCTGCGTTACATGCATACCACCGTCGAAATGGTGCATAAAGAGGACGTGGCCAACGTGATCAGGCTCATCTACGAAACCCTGCTGAATATCAAAGCCGGGGAGACCTTCAGCTACTTTGACTGACGGCCCGTATCGCACCGATGGACGAGCGGATCGACATCTGGGACGAGGCGGGGCGGCCCACCGGCCGCACAGCCCTGAAATCGGAGGCCCACCGCATGGGCTGGTGCCACCCGACCGTGCATATATGGTTCTATACCGGGTCAGGACGGGTGCTATTGCAGAGGCGGGCCCCCGACAAAGACACCTTCCCGGGCCTGTGGGACGTGTCGGTCGCAGGCCATATCGGGGCGGGGGAAAGCCCGTTGGAGGGCGCAGTTCGGGAAATAAGGGAAGAAATTGGCCTGGAGGTCAGGCCTTCAGACCTGGAACCCATCGGCACCTTCAAGGCCGTCCACGAGCACCCGGGGGGCATTGTCGACTGCGAATTCCACCACGCCTTCCTCTGCCGGTTGCAAAAGCCGGCATCACGCCTGGTTCCGCAGGAAGGGGAAGTAGCCGAATTGAAGCTCTACCCACTGATTACCCTGGCCGAGGAAATCTGGGGCCTGGCCCGTGTGGGCCGGTACGTGCCCCACGGCACCGAATATTACCGGCACGTCTTCAGGGAAATCAGGTCAAGATTGTAAGCTGCGGGCGAAGACCACCCAGTCTTCCCGCTTGTAGGTCTGCTGGGTTCCTTCCTGCATATTCCGCACGATGAAGGTGCCTTTGGCAAGTTCTTCCTCCCCGATCAGTACCACGTACGGGGCCTGCCTTTTGTCGGCATACTTGAATTGCTTCTGGAGCTTGGCATGGCTGGGATACAGGTCGGCCCTCAGGCCCCGGTCGCGCAGGCGCATGACCAGCTTCAAAGCCTCACCGGCCTCTGTGGGGCCGAAGTTGATGCAGAAGACGTCGAGGGAACGGTCGATCTGGTCGGGAAACAGGCCGAGCTGCTCCAAAACCAGGTAGATCCGGTCAAGGCCGAAGGAGATGCCCACCCCGCTCACTCCGGGCAGCCCGAAGATCCCGGTCAGGTCGTCGTACCGGCCACCCCCGCCGATGGAACCCATTTCGACCCCTTGCGGGGCCGCCACTTCGAAAATAGCGCCCGTATAATAATTCAGGCCACGGGCCAGGGTGATCTGCAGCTGGCAGGCGGCAGCTTTCAGCCCAAGCTGAGCGGTCTGGGCGAAAAGCGCTTCCAGTTCGCCTATCCCCTGCATGCCCGTCTCGGAATCTTTCAAAAGCACCTTCAGCTTTGCGAGCTGCACATGGAGCTCCCCGCTCAGCTCGAACAGGGGGGCGGCCTTGCGCACCGCCGCCTCCGGGATGCCCTTCTGCAGCATTTCTTCCTCTACCTTGTCGCGGCCCACCTTGTCGAGCTTGTCAAGGGCCACCGTGAAATCAACCAGTTTATCTGACGCTCCGATTACCTCGGCAATCCCGGAGAGCACCTTACGGTGGTTCACTTTTATGGTCACGCCCTCAAGGCCCAGGTCGTAGAAGACGCGGTCGTAGAGCTGCACCAGTTCGAGCTCCTGTACGATGCCGCCTGCCCCAACCACGTCTGCGTCGCATTGCCAGAATTCGCGGAAGCGGCCCCGCTGCGGGCGGTCGGCCCGCCAGACGGGCTGTATCTGGTAGCGCTTGAAGGGGAAGTCGATCTCACCCTGGTGCATCACCACATAGCGGGCGAAGGGCACGGTAAGGTCATAGCGGAGGGCCTTCTCTGAAATACGGGGTGTCCATTTCTGGACATCCGGGGCCAGCAGATCGGCCGGCTCGAGGTTTTTCAGGTAGTCTCCCGAATTGAGGATCTTGAAGATCAGTCGGTCGCCCTCTTCCCCGTATTTGCCCATCAGGGTATCGTAATTCTCAAAAGACGGTGTTTCGATGGGCTGGAAGCCAAAGCGTTCGAATTGCTCGCGGATGACCCCGGTAATATAATTGCGGCGGGCCACTTCGGCCGGAGAGAAATCACGGGTGCCCTTGGGGATGCTCGGTTTTTGTGCCATGGGTTTGCTATCGGTGGTGCAAATATATAAGAAACCCGTTTTGCGGCCAGCCCGTGGGGCTTCCTAGTTTTGGACGATCTCCTCGAACCAGCGGTACAGGTCGCCTTTGGTGATGACAGCCCCTTTCCGGATCAGTTCGAACTTGTCGCGGTTGGGCTCGTCAGAATAGGCCTTTGTAGCCGTGAGGTACTCTACCCAGTCAGATTGCCAGTTCTTTTTGAACCAGGCGAAGCCTTCACGGGTCTGCAGGTCGATCTCCGGATGGTTCACCCGCACGGAGATCAGGTGCATCTCTTTCTCGGAGAGATGGAACAGGTGCATATGCTGAGGGCTGATATTTTCAAGGTACCCCACGCGCGCGAGCACCCCTTCCCAGATCAGGTCGCTGAAAACGTCAATTTCCGCTTCGGCCACCCCGGGCCTTTCTTCCTTCAGCCGGGCCCATTCTTCGGCCGTGATCGACTGGGTTGCCAGAAAATTGATGAATTCGGGGTGGAGCTCTTCCAATTGCTCGCGGCTGAGTCGTGCGTATTTCATGAAATGCGGGTTTTGCGCCAAATAAAAAATCCACCCTGCGGGGCAGGGTGGATCGGTTCTGTACGTACAGAA
>CAYWZF010000155.1:0-4495 GCA_964461555.1 uncultured Robiginitalea sp.
GGCTGAAAGTCGGCCGCGTAGGTCTGGTAGCACAACACGGCCACCACAACGGCTACAGCCCCTTTAATGGGCATCGGGCTGGCAATAAATTGCTGTTCCAGCTTATTCTTAAAGGCGCTTGGTGCCCAATGGGTAATATACCCCGCCAACATGACCAAAAAGACCAGCTTGTAGCCCCATAAGACCGTAAAGGCGTTGGCCCAATCCATGTTCGTGGCGACCTGCCTGTAAAACTGGCTAATGTGCGACATACTGTTTCCCCTGAAATAAATGCGCGTAAAGGTGATAAAGGCAAAGGTCAGGGCAATTTTCCAAACCATGGCCATGGCATGGGTAGATTGCTCGTACGGACTAATTCGCCGCCAATACTTATAGGCCAGTATACCCAGGCCGTTAAGCCCGCCCCATATGACAAACTTCCAGGAGGCTCCATGCCAGAGCCCCCCGATGAGCATCGTGAGCATTACATTGATATTTGTGTTGATGTGATTTTTAAAAGCAGGGCTGTATTTGGCTCCGGCGATAGCCAGGGCCAAAACACCTATCACAACAGCAGTAACTACAATGTCATGTATCGCAAAAAGCACCCCGGCCAAAAAAATGGCCGAAATAAGATACGTTGCGGCACTACCCTGCCGGTTTCCTCCCAAAGGGATGTACAAATAGTCCTTTAACCAGCTCGATAGCGAGATGTGCCAGCGCTTCCAGTACTCCCCGCAGTTCAGGGCTTTGTAGGGCGAATCAAAGTTCTTTGGCAACTGGTAGCCCATGAGCAGGGCCAGCCCTATGGCAATATCCGTATAGCCCGAAAAGTCACCATAGATCTGCAAAGAGTAGCCCACCATGGCCATAATATTGGCAAATCCCGAATACATCTGCGGCATGTCAAAGACGGCATCCAGGAAGTTCATGGCGATAAAATCGGCGAATATCATCTTCTTAATGAGGCCCTTGAGTATCAGAAAAGTCCCTTTGCCAAAGTCTGTGCGGCTGATCTGTATGGTCTTGCTTATTTGCGGAACAAAATCTGCCGCCCGTACGATGGGCCCGGCCACCAATTGCGGAAAAAAGCTCACAAAAAAACCAAAGTCTATTATAGAATTCAGTGGTTTCAGCTTGTTGCGATAGATATCGACGCTGTAACTAATGGTCTGGAAGGTATAAAATGAGATCCCTACCGGCAAGATGATGGTATCAACTGAAAAGTAGGCAGCATCACTAAAACTATTTGCCCAATAGGCCAGTACGTTAAAAACTTCAATATCGGACTGGAAAAAATAATTGTAGGCATCGGTAAAGAAATAGGCGTACTTAAAATAGGAAAGGGTCCCCAGGTTAACCGCCACGCTCAGCACTACCAGTATTTTTCGTTTGAGTGGGTGCCTGCTGTTGTATATGGCCTTCCCGATAAAAAAATCAGTCAGGGTACTAAAGAGCAAAATGCCAATAAATAGTCCGCTGGTTTTGTAATAGAAAAGCAGGCTCACCAAAAACAAATAGGCGCTTCTCAGGTGTCTTTTCTTATAAACAAGCGCAAAAATGAGATAGACAATGGCAAAAAATATCCAGAAGTTGATCTGGGTAAAGATGAGCGGATACTCTTCTGAGAACGCAAAAATATCCTGGAGCCTAGTCATTTATGATCTGGTTAAGCAGGCTTTTGGGTTCCAGCCCGAGCGCATTTTCAAGCGATGCGGTCAAAGCTTCCAGTAAGAGATCTGCCTTAATGCTATACCCCAGTTTGGTAAAGTGGATGCGGTCTTTGGGCATCAATTCATTTTGATACCAAAATTTAGCGGAACCAAAACCACCCATAACCTCGTAAAAATCCCAAACCGCCATGTTGTATTCTTCCGCCAACTGGTAAATAACCTCCCTGGCATCTTTGGTATACGGGTTGGGGTACTGGCGCTTGTAATACGAATCATTGGGTACGGTTAGCAAAATGGCCACCTGAGGATTGGCTCGTTGCACCATTTCAATCATGGCTTTGTATTTCGCTTTGAACGCTTCGGCGTCAAACTCGGTTTTGTAGGTATCATTGGTGCCAATAGAAATGATAAACAAGTCGGGCTGGTACAACATCATTTGGGTTTCGAAGTAGGCACAGCGCTCGTAATACGCAAAACTGGCCCCATTGACACCAATGGTGGTATATTCTATGCCGGGAGTGTCTTTCATAAGTTCAATCCCCATCATCAGGAACCGGGCATCCGGGTGGTGCTTTACGCGTTCTACGGTAAAAGAAATGGAGTCTGCCGGGGCACCCAGGGTATATTCGTTATAAAAAGCGCGGTAATCCCGGGTCTCCTGAAGTATGGACACGGAAGGATCAAAAACTATCTTATAATCGTCTTCCCAATTATTGAAGAAGAGCCTGATTCTATCGAATTCGTATACGTTCTCATAATAGTTTTTGTGATTGGCATTAAGGCTTATATGCGCAATTGAATCCTTGAATTCCGCCGTTACGCCAGTCAGGCCCCAGGTAATCGAGTCTTTGGTTACTGAGCTTCGATAGCCTTTCCACTCCCCGTCAAAAGCAACCTTATAGTTCGTTGGGTTGTTGGTGCGTGCCATTTTATATGGAAAAATCAAACCCCTTTGCCCTTTGGCAGTACTACTCATATGCTGCAGGTAAGAACGCAACTTGTTGGTATACATATCGGCTTGTATATGGGAGCCCCCTATATGCATGATATGCAATTTGTCTTCCTGTTCTTGCGCAATGTTATGAATGCGTTTGTACAGTTCCTGAAAAGCAGGTGACCGGTCTGCGAATTTTATGGTATTGGCCTCCCAGTTGATAAATGAATACAGGGGTCTGATGCTGTCTAAGACATAGTCTTGGGCAAGGCCCGGGTTGAATGAAAAAAGGAAAATTAAGAGGGTGCTGTAAAAATGCTTACTTGTCATCATCCTTGGTCATTAGATCCAGATACAAGGCTACAAAAAATAATTCTGAAATGATCTTGGTACCTTGGGGGGTGAAGTGCGTATAGTCGTTGCCCGCCAGTTTTTTTTCTACCCAAATGGGCATGGCGCCTTTCCCTCCCATTGCTTCGAACATATCCCAATACGCCACGTTATTGGCCAGGCAGGTTTCTGATAGTTTATTGTTCAGATAGGGCAAGAGTTCGTATGTTTTCATCATGCCATTTACGGAGGTGACCATGTCTGCCGGTCCGAGAAAAAGAACCTGGGCATTTGTGGCACGGCCTTTTACCCACTTAATATGTTGCTTCAGGTAATTGCAATAATTGGTTACGTCGGTGGAGTCTCTTAAATAGGGAACCGTATTGCCGCCAAATTGCATCAGGATAAGCTTGGGATTCAGCACTTTGGCCATAGCGGCAAACTGACCTGCATCCGTATTTGAAAAAACGGTGCCGGAAGAGCCCCGCATCGCCACATTATCTACCTGAATGCCTTCTTCGCCGTCTAAGGTAAGCCCGTAGAAGTCGGGGCTTACCCTTCCTTCCAAAGTAATCTTGATGTTGACGGGGGGTTGTGTGAGTCGTATTGGGAGATAATGGTATTTAGCATCTGCCACAAGGCTGTCCTGAAGAATCAGGGCCCCATTTTCCTCTACTTTTATGCCCACCGGGGTAAGGCCATTGCCGTAATGCAACCCAAGGGTGCTAAATTTCCTTAACTTGTTATAATACAACTTGGTAGCACTCACTTCAATAGTGGCTCGTTGTACAGGAAGCGTTTCGAGCACCGCTTCTTCCGGCAAGCTGTCTAAAGCGGGTGTAAATCGGGAAAGCGATAAAAATGCGCCATACTTTCCGTGGCTCAAGCGTTTTTGAGTAGGGTCAAACGACGCATAGCGCAACCAGTTTTCGGAAGGGGTTACCTGCGCGCTTATTTGCTCATAAACCTGTTTAACGGGAATAAAACCAGGACCACTGCCGCCATAAATACCCTGTAACCTGTTGCGCAGGTAGGCGGTGATGCGATCGCCTTCAATTTGCGAATCGCCATAATGAATGATTCTGCAGGAACCACTGGCCAGATTTTGCCGCAAGGTCTGCAAAAACAACCCAGTGTTATCCGGGTAACGAATGCGAACCAATTGGGTGGTGTCGAGTTGTGCCAGGTCAATAACCTTCAGAGCCTGTGCGTTATGATGGCTATCTTCTGAAGATTCCATAACAGCGTCATCTTCAACAGGAACGACGGAAGTGGTTACTTTAGTCACCTCTTCACGTGTCGCCAGGGAATCGCTTTGGGTATAAAAGAAGCTGTGAAAGGTAGGATACTTGATATCCAAATTTTGCACCACGATGCCATCCTCCGACTTATTTGGTTTTACGATGGCATCAGGCTTGCTGACAAAGGTCAGGCCCAAAAGCACCAATAAAACCGCAATGAGATTAAGGGATATCGTGATTGGAGTTATAAGACGATCGGGTTTTTGTTTCATAATAATATTTCCGACGCAATTTAAAAAGTTGCATTAAATCAAGGTATCGTAATTTTTCAAGTTGGC
>CAYWZF010000156.1:0-4480 GCA_964461555.1 uncultured Robiginitalea sp.
TTTTCACGTGCTTCCAGCCCTCGGCCCTGGCCTCGCGCACCAGCCTGCGGATCTTCTCATCGGAGTAGCCCAGCCAGCCCGCCGAGGTGGTGTAGCCCGGGTAGCCTTCGCTTCGGAGGCGGGCCAGGCGTTCGGCCTTCCCGGGCGCTGCCTTCCGGAGAAGGGCCAGGGCTTCTTCCCGGGTCAGGGCATCGGTCAGGTAGCTGAAGTCAACGCACGCAACCAGCTGCTCGGGGCTCATATCGCAGAGCACTTGCCACAGGGGTTTGCCTTCGTTTTTGGCGTACAGGTCCCAGACCGCATTGACCACCGCCCCCGTAGCCAGGTGGATCACCCCTTTGTCGGGCCCGAGCCAGCGCAACTGGGAATCGCCGGTAATGCGCTTCCAGAACCCTGCCATATCGGCGGCGATTTCGTGCAGGGTCAGGCCGACCACCAGGTGCTCCAGGGCCTCGATGGCCCGGGTGCAGATCTCGTTGCCCCGGCCGATGGTAAAAGTAAGGCCGTGCCCCTGCAGGCCGGGCCGGCTGGTCTCGAGGATTACATAGGCAGCCGAGTAGTCGGGGTCGGTGTTCATGGCGTCGGAGCCAATGGCCTCCCGGCTGGTGGGGAAGCGGATGTCTTCGACGCGCATGGCTGTAATGGTGAGTTCGTTTTGCATGCAGATGTTTTGTTGTTGCCTGGTCTATGGCCCCCTCAATAGGTGGCCCGGCCCCCCGACAGGTCGAAGGTAAAGCCGGTTGAAAAAGTGCATTCCTCCGAGACGATCCAGCTGGCCATGGCCGACACTTCTTCCACCGTGCCCAGGCGCCCCATGGGGATTTTGGCCGTCATGTAAGCCAGCTGGTCGGGGTGGGTATCCGCGTTCATGGCCGTCTTGATCACGGCCGGGGCCAGGCCGTTGACGGTAATCCCGCTCTGGGCAAATTCCTTGCCGATCCCCTTGACCAGGCCGATCACCCCGGCCTTGGTGGCCGAATAGCCCACCATGCCGGGGTTGCCTTCCTTCCCGGCGATGGAGGCGATCAGCAAGATGCGCCCGTACCCGGCCGGCTCCATGGCCTGCAGGGCGTATTTCGCCATCAAAAAGGTGCCCCGCAGGTTTACGGCGTAGATCTCGTCGAAGGCCTCTGTCGGGTAGTCGGTGATGCGGGTGCTGGTGGGCCCCACGATGCCGGCGGCGTGTACCAGAATGTCGGGCCGTCCGTGCGCCTGGGCCACTTCGCGGTAGCCCCGTTCGACCTGCGCTTCAAGGGCCACATCGACCAGGTGCGACGAGGCCCTGAGCCCTTCTGCCCTGAATTCCTCCAGGGTGGCGGCCAGCAGGGTGGCGTTGCGGTCAAAAAGGGCCACGTGCCCTCCTTCGGAGGCGATCCGGCGGGCGATGCCCTTGCCGAGGCCGTCGGCCCCTCCGGAGATGACGGCTATCCGTCGGTTGAATCGTTCCATGGGGTGTAAATCAGACATTCATTTCAGCTATCAGGCATTTTCACAGACTTGCCGCTGCTTCCCCAGCCCTTCGATGCCCAGTTCGACAATATCGCCTGCCTTCAGGTACCGGGGGGGCTTCATGCCCAGGCCCACCCCCGGGGGGGTGCCCGTGGAGATCAGGTCGCCGGCCTCCAGGGTCATGAACTGGGAGAGGTAATGCACCAGGTACAGGCAGCCGAAGATCATGGTCTGGGTGCTGCCCGACTGCATGCGGGTGCCGTTCACCGAAAGCTCCATGTTCAGGTGCTGCGGGTCGCCCACCTCGTCGGGCGTGGCCAGCCAGGGCCCCAGGGGGTTGAAGGTATCGCACGACTTGCCTTTGGTCCACTGCCCGCCCCGCTCAAGCTGGAAGGCCCGTTCCGACACATCGTGGGAGATGCAATACCCGCCAATGTACGAGGCGGCTTCTTCCACAGACCCCAGGTAGCGGGCGTCTTTCCCGATCACGATGCCCAGCTCCACCTCCCAGTCGGTCTTTTCGCTGCCCCGGGGGATGAGCAGGGTATCGTAGGGCCCCACCACCGTATTGGCCCCTTTCTGGAAGACGATGGGTTCTTCCGGGATGGCCATCCCGCTTTCTTTGGCATGGTCGGAGTAGTTCAGGCCAATGCAGAGCACCTTGCCTGGCCGGGGTACGCACGAGGCCCACCGCACATTTTCGGGCACATCAGGCAGGGGTGCGCCGCTTTCCAGCAGGCGTTGCAGCTGCCCCAACCCGCCCTGGTTGAAAAAGCTGCGGTCCCAGTCATGGAAATGCCCGGAGAGGTCTTTTCGCGTCCCTTGTATCAAAAGGCCGGGTTTTTCGGCTCCCGGGTTTCCGAATCGAATGAGTTTCATGGCATTATTCTTTTGGTTTGTCGTCTGATTCTTGCAGATGGGGATAGCGGCACCGGTCGGGCTCCCACCCGCGGTACCCGCAGTTTCGGAACACAAATACGCCCCCTGCCAGGGGCTGTGCTTCCAGTTCCGTTTCCGAAAGGCCGAGGTGGGCCGAAGTCACGAACAGGTCGCCCAGGCCTTCGCCCCCGAAGGTGCAGGAGGTGATCTGCCCGGCCGGCAGGGGCCACCCCACTAGTTTTTTACCGCTGTGCGGGTCCCAGCGGGCCACCTGCCAGCCGCCCCAGTGGGCGATCCACAGCATGCCTTCGCGGTCGATGGTCATCCCGTCGGGGACGCCTTCTTCTTCCGGGATGGAGAAAGCCACCCGGCGGTTCGAAAGCCCTCCGGTGCCGGGGTCAAAATCGAAAGCCTGCACCTGTCGGGTGGGGCTGTCGATGTAGTACAGGGTACCCCCGTCCAGGCTCCAGGCCAGCCCGTTGGAAATGCCCACCCCCTCGACTTTGCGTTCGGCAGTCCCGTCGGCCTGCAACAGGTAGAGGCTGCCGGCCCCCGGCCGCTCGTCCAGGGCCATGGAGCCTACCCAGAAGCGCCCTTGCGGGTCGCATTTCCCGTCATTGTAACGGTTTTCAGGATGCACGGCTTCCGGGTGGCAGACGGGCGTGTGGGCTCCGCCCTTGCGGGCTATCCGGGCCAGCCCCCCCTGCAGGGCCCCCAGAAAATCCCCGTTGGGGTAGAGGGCTACGGCGCCGATCATATCGTTCATTTCAAGGGTGCGGTGGTTGCCGGGGCCCACCTCGTATTCGTGGATGATGCCCCCTGTGATGTCGACCCAGCAAAGGGCCTTTCCCTGCGCATCCCACACCGGGCCCTCCCCCAGGTGGGAGGGGGGTACCGGGAGGGTTTCAAAAGGTACGCGGGCAGGTTCTGGCAAGGCTGGTATACTTAGGTGTTGAGGGTTTTGAAGCCCCCGTCGATGGGGAAATCGCTGCCGGTGATAAAGCTGGCCTCATCGGAGCAGAGGTAGAGCGCCAGGCAGGCGATTTCCTCCGGCTCGGCCATGCGGCCGATGGGCTGGGTGCGGGCCAGTTTTTCGAACATTTCCGATTCACGGCCCGGGTAGTTCTGCTTCAGGAAGCCATCCACGAAGGGGGTGTGTACCCGCCCCGGGGATATGCTGTTGCACCGGATGCCATAAGCCAGGTAGTCTTTGGCCACCGAGAGGGTCATGGTGGCAACCGCCCCCTTGGTGGCGCTGTAGGCAAACCGGTCGTTCAGGCCCACGAAGGCCGCCACAGAGGCCATGTTCAGCACCACGCCCCCTTTTTCCTTCAGGTGGGGAAGGGTGGCCCTGAGCACGTGGGCGACCCCCTTCACGTTTACGTCCAGCAACCGGTCGAGGTCTTCGGGTGTGGTCGATTCGGCCGTGCCGATGTGGGCGATGCCCGCATTGTTGACTACGATGTCGATGCCCCCGGCGGCTGCCACGATGCTTTCCACGGCTTCGCGAACCTGCCCGGGGCGGGTCACGTCGCAGGGCTCAAAATAGCCGGTTCCCCCGGCTTCCTGGATGTGTCGGATGGTCTCGCCGGCACCTTTCTCATCCACGTCGAGGATGTACACACGGGCCCCCTGTCGGGCGAAAAGCTCGGAGATGGCCTGGCCGATTCCTTTGCCGCCGCCCGTTACCAGGGCTGTTTTTGCGTCGAGTCTGAACATAGGCTTCTTATTTGTAAGGGGACGGGCTGACGGCCGTCCAGCCCCCGTCTACCACGAGGGTTTGCCCGGTGATGTGGCGGGCGGCGTCCGATACCAGGAAAAGGGCCGCTGCCGCCACGTCGGCCACCGTGCCCGCCCGGCCCATGGGGGTGAGCCGCGCCCAGGTCTTTTCGTATTCGGGGTCTTCGAGGGTGCGTTCTGTGATGGTGGCCCCTGGGGCGATGGCGTTAACATTGATCCCGTATTCGGAGACCTCGATGACCAGGTTGCGGGCCAGCATCTCCAGGGCTGCCTTGGTCATGCCGTAGGCCCCCAGGTTCTTGTGGGCCTGGTGCCCGGTTACCGAAGACATGAACAGGAGGGAACCCCCGCCGTTTTGTTCCTTCATCTGGTTGGCGGCCGCCTGGGCCAGGAAAAAGGTGCCCGCCAGGTT
>CAYWZF010000157.1:0-4269 GCA_964461555.1 uncultured Robiginitalea sp.
AAACCCCGAAATCGCCAACCTGCCCCCCTGGGTAATCGCCCTGGTGGCGGCCGGGGGCCTGGCCGCCGCCCTCTCTACGGCCGCGGGCCTGTTGCTGGTGATCTCCTCGTCGATTTCTCACGACCTGATCAAGAATGTCTTTCGCCCGAACATCACGGAGCATCAGGAATTGTGGGCCGCCCGGGGCGCAGCCACCGCCGCTGTGATCATCGCCGGCTATTTCGGCATCAACCCGCCCGGCTTTGTGGCAGCGGTGGTGGCCCTGGCTTTCGGGCTGGCGGCGGCTTCCTTTTTCCCGGCCATTCTGCTGGGCATCTTCTACAAGCGCATGAACAGCCAGGGCGCTGTTAGCGGCATGGTCGTGGGCATCAGCCTGATGCTGTATTACATGCTGAAATTCAAATTCGGGATTTTTGACGGGGGGAAGGAGGCCGTGGCCGGGCTTCGGGGCGACTGGTGGCTGGGCATTTCCCCGGAAGGTTTCGGCACGGTGGCCATGGTGGTGAATTTTGCCGTGGCCCTGCTGGTCAGCCGGTTTACGCCCCCCCCGCCCGAATCGGTGCAGCACCTGGTCGAAGACATCCGCCTGCCGGCCGGGGCGCCACCCGCAGGCGGGCATTGATGTCTGGGCCCCTCCCATTTCGTATCTTTTGCTACCTTTAGGGACTGCGGTACGCCCTTTTCGGGGTGCGAAAAAAAGAGAACCAAACACCAAACCATGAGCAATTACCATATCAAACACCTGGAGGAATACTTTCAGGTGTACCGAAAATCGGTACGCGATCCGGAGGCATTCTGGGAAGAGATCGCCGAAGAACATTTTGTCTGGAGAAAGAAATGGGACCGGCTGCTGCGATGGGATTTCAAAAAGCCCGAAGTGGCCTGGTTCGAGGGGGCCCGCCTGAATATAACCGAAAACTGCCTCGACCGCCACCTTCCCACCAGGGGTAATAAAACCGCCATCATCTTTGAGCCCAACGACCCAGCCGAAGAGGCCAGGCACATCACTTACCGCCAACTGCACGAGCAGGTATGCCGCATGGCCAATGCCTTGCGCGCCAAGGGGATTACCCGGGGCGACCGCGTATGCATCTACCTGCCCATGATCCCTGAGCTGGCCGTGGCCGTGCTGGCCTGCGCCCGTATCGGGGCAATCCATTCCGTGGTCTTTGCCGGCTTTTCTTCCACCGCCCTGGCCACGCGCATCAACGACTGTGACTGCAAGCTGGTAATTACCTCCGACGGCTCGTACCGCGGGAACAAGACCCTCAACCTGAAAGGCATTGTTGATACGGCCCTGCAGGCCTGCCCGGGCGTGGAAACGGTGCTGGTCGTAGAGCGCACCGGGGAGAAAATCGCCATGATGGACGGGCGCGACCACTGGATGCAGCCCCTGCTGGCCGCCGCGGCGGCCGAATGTGAGCCCGAGGTCATGGAGGCCGAAGACCCCCTCTTTATCCTGTATACCTCCGGGTCTACCGGCCGGCCCAAGGGCATGGTGCACACCTGCGCCGGGTATATGGTCTACACCGCCTATACTTTCAAGAACATCTTCCAGTACCGGGAAGACGATATCTACTGGTGCACGGCCGATATCGGCTGGATCACCGGGCATTCCTACATTGTTTACGGCCCCCTGGCCAACGGGGCCACCACCCTCATGTTCGAGGGGGTGCCGTCTTACCCCGATTTCGGCCGCTTCTGGCAGGTGGTCGAAAAACACCGGGTAAACCAGTTCTACACGGCCCCCACGGCCATCCGGGCCCTGGCCAAGGAGAACCTGGAATATGTGGAGAGGTACGACCTCTCGTCCCTGAAGGTATTGGGTTCGGTAGGGGAGCCCATCAACGAGGAGGCCTGGCACTGGTACAACAACAACGTGGGCAAGAACCATTGCCCCATTGTGGATACCTGGTGGCAGACCGAGACCGGTGGCATCATGATCAGCCCGATCCCCTTTGTGACCCCGACAACGCCCACCTTTGCCACCCTGCCCTTTATCGGGGTGCAGCCGGCCCTGATGGACGATGCCGGGCAGGAGATCAGGGGCAACCAGGTGAGCGGCCGCCTCTGCATCAAGTTCCCCTGGCCCTCCATGGCCCGCACCATCTGGGGCGACCATGAGCGGTACCGCAGCACGTATTTCTCGACCTTTGAAGGCAAGTATTTCACCGGAGACGGGGCCATGCGCGATGCCGTCGGGTATTACCGCATTACGGGCCGCGTAGATGACGTGATCATCGTTTCTGGCCACAACCTGGGCACGGCCCCTATTGAGGATTCCATCAACGAGCACCCGGCCGTGGCCGAATCGGCCATTGTGGGCTACCCCCACGATGTCAAGGGGAATGCCCTGTTCGGCTTTGTGATCCTCAAGGAAACCGGGGAAGACCGCAACCGGGAAAACCTCTTCAAGGAGATCAACCAGCAGATCACCGAGCATATCGGCCCCATTGCCAAGCTCGACAAGATCCAGTTCGTGCCCGGCCTGCCCAAGACCCGCAGCGGCAAGATCATGCGCCGCATTCTGCGCAAGATTGCCTGTGGCGACACCCGCGATATGGGCGACATCAGTACCCTGCTCAACCCGGAGGTGGTGCAGCAGATCATTGACGAGATGGAGGCTTAGAGCAAGTGCGCCAATTGGAAGCGCACCAAAACAAGTTCCTGCAGCTGGCCAACCACCTTGGCGCAACGGCGCAGTTCGCCCCGGTCCCAGCGGCTCAGGGAGCGAAGGTCCAGGTAGCGGCCCGATCCGTTTTGCGACCAGGCTGCCCGGGCCCTCAGGCCTCCCAGAAAGGAAAATGCCGCCTCCGAGCTGCGGAAGAGCTCCGCGTTTTGGGGTTCTGCCAGGGCAAGGGCTGCAAATCGCTCCCCTGTATTTTTCGGGTCGTAGAGGCCTGAGGCCAGTATCAGCAGCCTGGCCGAGTCGATCAGCGGCATCAGCATGCGCGCTTTCAGGTCGAACCGCCCCCGGTTTTCCCCAGTTCGCTCCAGGCGAAACCTGCCCAGGAACCCCTGGGGTTTGGGATTTCTCAGGGCATCCATCCCCAGGTAGTTCAGGAAGACGGGTTCGGGCGCCAGATGTTCCCTGATGTGGGCATACAGGGTACCCTCCAGTTCAGGAGGGCCGCAGATGGTCCGGAAATCAAAGAAAATGGTGCTGTGCATCAGGCCCGATTCGTCTGGCGTATCGATCCATCGGTCAAACAGGGCCGTCCATTCCGAGGCGGAAAGGCACCACTTCGGGTTGCGGGCCATCATCCCGGCCGGGCATGCTGAAAACCCCACCTGCACAAGGCCCTCGTTCACGGTACTTGCCAGTTCCAGGAAGGCTGACCGCACCGTTTCGAGTGACCCATCAGGTACGTCTCCAAACAATAGTGCATTGTCCTGGTCTGAGGGGTAAACCTGTTCCCCCCGCCCCTGGCTGCCCAGCGCCAGCCAGGCAAAGGGCACCCCTACGGGCAATTGTACCTGTGCTGACGCCCACCCGACGAGCCGTTCGGTCAGGGCCTCATTCAGGGAGGTTACAAGGCTGGCAACACGGGGGTAGGGCAGGCCCTGCTCCAGGTACTCCCTGGCCAGCACACCGGCCCTCTCCTTGATTTCCCGCAGGGCTTCCACCGACCCGGCCGAACGGACCTCCTGCATGAGCCCGGCGGGGCTGTTCCCCTGGGTCACCAGCAGGTCGCGTTGCGATACGACGCCGACAACGCGGGTATCAGGGGTTCCGTCTTCGGTGATCACCAGGTGCGAAATGTCATGGCGGAGCATGGTCGCCAGGGCCTCAGAAACCAGGATTTGATCATGTACGGTATGTACGGGAGAAGACATGAGTTGTCGCACCGGGGTAGAAACTGCCTCGACGCCACCTGCGGTCGCCCGCCTCAGGTCTTTGTCGGTGAGGATGCCCTCAGGCCTGCCTTCCCGGCACACCACGATCGACCCGGCATTGCGCTGCTGCATTTGCCGGGCAGCCTCCTGCACAGCCATTTCAGGGCCGCAGCAGAGCGGATCACTGGAATGCGAGGCGAGTTGCAGTTCGTGCCAGTCTGGGGTTTCTCGTTCCATAGGCTTCAGGCTACTTAAAGATAGGAAATAGCCACATACCACCCCGATTGCCTTTCCGGATAAAAATTAGGGCACAAAAAGGCATAATCGTATATTTGCCCCGCCTTCGCATACCGGCAGTATGCGTTAAGGCATTACCTAAGGTCGCGTAGCTCAGCTGGATAGAGCATCTGCCTTCTAAGCAGACGGTCCCAG
>CAYWZF010000158.1:0-4228 GCA_964461555.1 uncultured Robiginitalea sp.
GAGACCCGTGCAAGTGCAAATCAGGATAAAAGGCAAGGGGAGCTACCAGCTTGCTTCTTCAAACAGTGATAAAAAGGAAACGGGGCCTCAAGGCCCCGTTTCTGAAAGGTAGTGCCGATGCTAACGATGGGCAATCGGGTCGGCAGTTCCGTCCGGATCGTTTATTACATTGCCATCGGTACGGAAATTCCCCCAAAGCAATAGCCCGCACATATGGGGCGATGCCATGGAGGTGCCGCTGATGGTATTGTACCCCCCATCTTTCCAGGTCGATTTGATGGCTACTCCGGGGGCGCAGTAATCGATGGGCGGGTTGCCGTAGTTCGAGAAGGAGGCAAACCGGTCGTTGCTGTCCATGGCAGATACCGTATAGATATTGTTCCCGTTGGCCCGGGCCGGGGAGTGGTTGTTGGCATTGTCGCTTTCGTTCCCGGCCGCCAGGGCGAATTTCACCCCATTGCCGGCAGCAGCTACTACGGCATCGTCCAGCGCCTGGGAAACCGGCCCGCCCAGGCTCATGTTGGCCACATCGCCATTGCCCCCGTTGGCGCCCACAAAATCTACCCCGGCAATCACCCCGGAATAGGAGCCGCTGCCCCGGGCCCCAAGCACCTTAACCGGGATGACGGTAGCCCCTGCGGCTACGCCGACTACCCCCACGGAGTTGTTGATTGCCGCCACGGTCCCGGCCACGTGGGTGCCATGCCCGTTCCCGTCATCGAGGCTCTGCCCGTCCTTCCCACTGGTGAAGGCGTTGAAGCCCCTGCCGGCGTCGACATTCAGGTCTTCGTGGTCGAGGTCGATCCCGGTGTCGAGGATGAAGGCCACCCCGTTTCCGGTATACGACGCGCCCCCGCCGACTCGGGTAATCCCATAGGGGACCTCCTGCCCGGTGGTTCCCCCGCCACCCCCGCCTCCGGGGCCTTTTCCGGGGGGAGGAGCCAGTATGATCAGGTAATCCTGCTCGATGGATCTGACCCGGGGGTCGCTGCCAAGCTGGGCCAGTTGGGCTTCATTGAGGCGGGCGGCAAACCCTTCGAGTGAAAAGGCATATACTTTTTCGATGGCATCGGGGCTCAGGGCCAGCTTGCTGAAGGTGGAAAGGATCTGGTTCTTGTGGGTGGCCAAAGCGTCTTTGTAGGCAGATGCCCCTTTGGCAACCTTCGAAGTTTCAAGGGTTCCCCTGTGGAAGGTCACCACGTACTGGCCGGGGATGGCCTGGAAGCTGTTTTCGACCAGCAGGGCGTTTTGCTGTTCCAGGTTTTCGAAAACGGCTTCACTCCCGTTCTTCTCACACGAAGCCAGCAGCAGCACCAGGGCGCTCCCGCAGGCAAATCGGATTGTTTTTTTCATAATAACAGGTTGGTTTGGGTTAATAGGATTCTATATAACCGGAAAATAGGAAAATTTACCAGGATCTCAAACCACCTTCCAGGGTTGTTGAAAATTTGGGGGTAAATGTTAATAAAGAAAGAATAACCCTACAAAATTTCCGTCCCGAACAAATAGCCGATGGCAGCCGACATCGCCATGGCAACCGTACCCCAGGCGACAATCCGCAGGATGGCTTTTTTGATGGAGGAACCTCCCGCCCGCGCGGCAATGGCGCCCAATACGATCAGGAAAAGCAGGGCAAAGCCGTATTGCAGGGTTTCCATCCAGGGCATGGGGGCCAGCCAGGCCACCCCAAGGGGCAGCAGGCCGCCAACGGTGAAGGAAGCTCCCGATGAAAGGGCCGCCTGCATGGGGCGGGCTTTAGTGATCTCGCTGATCGCGAGTTCATCGCGGGCGTGGGCCTCCAGGGCGTTGTGGGCCGTGAGCTGTTCGGCTACCTGCCGGGCCAGGGCGGGGTCAAGCCCGCGTTTCTCATAGACTTGCGCCAATTCAGCCAATTCCTGTTCCGGGAAGTCTTTTAGTTCGGCTTTTTCCCGGTTCAGGTCGCCCGTTTCGATATCGCTTTGCGAGCTCACCGAGACATATTCCCCGGCAGCCATCGAAAAGGCACCGGCCACCAGACCGGCCAGGCCTGCCAGCAGGATGGGTTCACGGGTAGTGCTGGCAGCCGCCACCCCGATCAGCAGGCTGGCCGTGGAGAGGATGCCGTCATTGGCCCCGAGCACCGAGGCCCTTATCCAGCCGCTGCGGCCACCGAAGTGGGTTTCCTTTTTGATGGCGGTATAGGGGGTGCTGTCGTTCTGCATGGCCTTGAAAAGGTACGAAGAAAGGGCTGGTCAAGCCGCATCAAAATGCTTCCATTTTGCAGTCCCGAATCGTATTTTCTGGCCGGGGGAAAGGGCGGAGCCCCGGGGGCCAAAGGCGCCTGCGCCTGCACCGATTATCCCTTCGGGCCGTGACGATCGAAAACCCGGCGAAGGCAGCAAGCTGCTCCTTTTTGCCTTTCAGGGTCCGGGCGGCAGCGCGTACCTAACCCCGAAGCGCACATTTGAGGTGCTGTCTTGGGTGTTGGCCGGAGTTACGCTGATCAGGGAATAATTGAACGTGGCGGTAAGGCTCAGGGCTTTCGACACGGGCAGTTCCAACAGGAATTGCTCCAGGATCCTGTAATTGGAAAAGTCTGAATACAGTGGCTGGAAGTAAACCGTATTGACCAGGTGGATTTTATTTTCCCCGGGCGCATACGTAAGGGTAAAATACGTACTGTTGCGCAGGTTGGTGTTCTGTTGGTCGTACTCCTGGCTATTTTCAATTTCGTACATGACTGAATTTCCGAGGTAGCCGCTTACCTGCTCGCGGTTTATGAGTTTCAATCGGACGCCGCCCCCGGCAAGAAATTGGGAGTCTATTACCAGCAATTGGTTATTCTGGTATTGTACAAAAGCCTCCACCCTGAAGAGTTTGGTAAATTTGTGGTTGTACCGGCCGTGAAGGAACCAGGAGTTCTGGAAATCCTTTCCTTCGGCCCGCACCAGGTTTGCGCTGCCTGTCACGAAATAGATATGCCTCAGGTCCTTTGATTTGAGCTGGGTAGTCAGGTTGGAGCCCAGGGAAAAGTACGTTTCCCCGTTCTGGTCGCTGAAATAGAAATTCAGGTCGGCCAACAGGGCAAAGCGCACCGAATCGGTCTGCATCCGCTTTGATTCGATATTTACCAGTTGGGCCTGGGCCAGGTGGGCCCAGCTGAAGGCAACTAATAATGCTGTAATTTTTTTCATGCCTGGCGCATTCCGGGTATATCTTCTTTGGGTGCCAGCTGAAGGCGCATTTTGCCAAAACTACCACAAATTCCGGTATTGGTCTACTGAAGGTTCTGCACCTCATTCCTGGTGTTGACCTGCAGCGCGATCAGGATGCCGATCACCACCGGCAAAATCTCCCCAACCGCATACAGCAGGTATTTGCTGACCCGGTTTTCATTAAGCAGATTTTGGCGGAGCTGGCGGAAAAAGCGGAACATGGCCTGGTTTGGTGGTTGGCTGCGTCAATTTAAGGAAATAAAAGAGGTGTGGCGAATTCCCTGTGCCTGCAACAGAGGTTGCCAATCGGCTATGGCCGGCAAAGGCATAGCACGGGCAGGCCTTGCTTCTGAAAGGCCAATCGCAATGCTTTTGATGGGGATAATTAAGGCCGCCCTTCGGCGCCGGGAGCTACGACCCTTTTTTGACCATCGACTGGTTGATCACGATGGCCATCAGCAGCCAGATCATCCAGGTCTCCCCGTGGCTCATCTCGTAGGTAGACCCGGCCGCCCGGGCCGCAAACAATATAATGTAAACAATGATAGGCGAAGCAATCAGGCTGATGGCCAGGTTTATGAGTGTTTTCTTGATGTCCATAATTCGGTTGGTTTTGAGCTTTAAATTAATCAAATTTTTGAAATGTCGCACCCCACGCATGGGCCGTTGCAGAAATGGCCATTCCCGGTGTACGGGCTATTCCCGATATCCTGAATCTTTAAATTTTTCCAATTCCTGGTCGAGGGAGGCGATTACCTTTTCGGTTTCGGAAATGGTGTTTTCGTAGAACCGCACCCCTGCGTCCCGTATCGATGTCAGGCTCGACAGAAAGTTGATGAAGCCTGCATCTGCCTTGATCCTGTCAAAATCCACGGGATAGACCATGGGCTCATCCGTCCTATCGCGATACCGCAGGTACTGGTTTGTATAAATGGGTTTGGTCGTATTGTGCATCGACCATTCCAGTTGGGTCTGGTCTTCGGTCAGGTAGGGGAATTCATTTTCATACAGGTTGGCGATCTGGTTTTTCAGGG
>CAYWZF010000159.1:0-4200 GCA_964461555.1 uncultured Robiginitalea sp.
CGTTGGCCGGATCGGTCACCGTCAGGGTGCCTGTGGTGGGTACGTTGCCGTCATTTGCCAGCACGTCGATCTCCACCGGGGTATTTACCTCGGTTGAAGCCGTGTCGTCTTCGGCCTGGGGAAGGGTACCTTCCTCCACCACGTTTACAGAAACCGTTGCCGTATCGCACCGACCACTGCCGGTACAAAGTGTATAATCAAAGCTGTCTGCTCCAATGAAATCGGCATCGGGGGTGTAGGTTACCGTGTCGTCGCTCGGGTCATCCGGGGTGCCGTTGTCGTTGACCGATACCGTGCCGCTGGCCGGGTCGGTCACTGTCAGTGTACCTGTTGTAGGGATGTTCCCGTCGTTGGCCAGCACATCGATCTCGACCGGGGTGTTGACCTCCGTGAAAGCCTCGTCATCCTCGGTCTGAGGGGTCGAGCCCAAAGTGTCAGGGTCCAGGTAGTCGGGAGTGCCGTCCCCGTCCGTGTCGTCATTGGTCGGGTTGCCATCTCCATCGGCATCTTCATCCGGGGTGGGTACGCCATCTCCGTCATCGTCAAAATCGCGGTAATTCACGTCTTCGGTACCGTCCGTATCAGGGAGGTCCGTGGCCGGGTCTTCAATCTCGTCGTTCACGTCAAAACCGTCGTTCACATCAGATCCTTCGTACCCGTCATCCAGGCCATCCCCGTCGGTGTCGATGCCTGTGAATGTCCAGTCGGGCTGCCCGTCAAAGTTGAAGTCGTTCCCCTCATTGTTGTCGGCAACCAGGTCGTTGTCTGAATCGGCATCGAGGTAGTCGGGGGCGTCCGTCTCATCGGTATTCTCAGGGGTGATACCGGCATCGCCCGAGCCTTCATAGGCGTCGTCAAGGCCGTCGCGGTCGGTATCGCTACCGCTTGGGGGCACGTAGCCGACCGTGGGCTGGGCTTCCACATTGTCGGGAATACCGTCGTTATCGGCGTCTATGTCGAGGCTGTCGGGATAGCCGTCCAAATCTGTATCAAGGGCGCCATCCGATTCCACGGTATCCAGAATCCCGTCGTTGTCGTCGTCGATGTCGACCACATCAGGCACCCCGTCCCCGTCTGTATCCACGCCCACGGTAACGCTCACTGTCCCTGTGTCGCAGCGGCCGGAGCCATCGCAAAGCGTGTAATCAAAACTGTCAGTGCCGTTAAAATCGGTATCGGGGGTATAGGTAATCGTATCGTCGCTCGGGTCGTCGGGGGTGCCGTTGTCGTTGACCGTTGCCGTGCCATTGGCCGGGCCGGTCACCGTCAGGGTACCCTGGGTGGGCACGTTGAAGTCGTTGGCCAGCACGTCAATCTCAACCGGGGTGTTTTCTCCTGTGGAGGCCTCGTCATCCTCAGCCCTGGGGTTTGTGCCATGAGGTGTGTCTGGGTCCAGGCAATCGGGTATGCCATCGCCATCCTGGTCGTCGTTGGTCGGGTCGCCGTCACCATCGGCATCTTCATCCGGGGTGGGTACCCCGTCCCCGTCGTCGTCTATATCGCGGTAGTTCACATCTTCAGTCCCGTCTGTATCGGGCAGGTCGGTGGCCGGGTCGTCGATCTCATCGTTCACGTCGTAGCCGTCGTTCACGTCTGAACCCTCGTACCCGTCGTCGAGCCCGTCCCCGTCGGTATCGGTTCCGGTAAAGGTCCAGTCGGGCTGCCCGTCAAAATTGAAGTCGTTGCCTTCGTTGTTGTCGGCTATCAGGTCGTTGTCGGTATCGTCATCGAGGAAGTCGGGGGCGTCGGTCCCGTCCGTATTTTCGGGGGTGATGCCTGCATTCCCAGAGCCCTCGTAGGCGTTGTCGAGACCGTCTCCGTCTGTGTCCGTTCCACTCGGAGGCACATACCCCGCAGTCGGCTGGCCTTCCACGTTGTCGGGAATGCCGTCATTGTCGGAGTCGATATCGCGGAAATCGGGCTTGTGGTCTGAATCGGAATCAACCGGATTGCACCCGCATAGCTCATCCGTATCGTACTGGTCGTCCATGCCGTCGCGGTTGGAATCGACACCGCTGGGCGCTTGATAATTAAGGTAGTCCTGGGCCTCTATGTTGTCGAGGATCCCATCGCTATCCGAATCGATATCCCGGTAATCGGGGTGCCCATCCCCGTCGGTATCCTTCGGGGTCAGGCCGGTACCTGCACCCGGGTGGGTTTCGTAGCAATCGTAGAGCCCGTTGCCGTCGGAATCGACCCTGACAGGCTTTTTGTAACCTTCGGTAGGCTGGGCTTCCAGGTTATCGTGGATGCCATCGGCATCCGATTCGATATCGCGGTAATCAGGAATTCCGTCCAGGTCTGAATCCACCGGGATCAAGCCCCCGCAGCTTCCCGGGGAGGTTTCGTAAGCGTCATCCAGGCCATTCCCGTCAGAATCAATGCCGGAAGGGGCCACATAGGCCTGAGATAACTGGGCTTCCACATTGTCGAGGATGCCGTCGTTGTCAGAATCGATATCGAGGTAGTCGGGCACGCCGTCCCGGTCGGTATCAGTCGGAGAAGTATTGCACTGGTTATCCCCGTCCAAATTGGCGTCTTCGAGGCTATCTATAATACCGTCATTATCGTCGTCAATATCTGTGTTGTCGGGCACGCCGTCATTATCCGTGTCTGGATTCGGCATGATGAGTTCCATGCCCGGGACCAATGGATATGCAGCTGACGGAACCAGCCAAAGTGAACAGAACACGAAAGCCAGAACACCAAAGCGCTTAAGGAATATGGGGTGTAGGTAAAGGTTGTCCATACGTGAACATTTAGGCTTCAAATTGGAGCCAAAGCAGAGACGCAGGTCAAGTTGCAAAGTCGATTTGGGGGCGACAAATACCCTCGCAAGATAGCCCATTATTTGCGAGCCTCAAATCGGAAGGCGGGTCAAAAAAAAGATTCTTCCGCCAAGGGCTTTTATTTTCGTTCAAATGCAGGTTTGGGCATTTTTTCTCGTTCATTCACAGCTACATAAACGGGCAATTCAGCAGGGTCGGATTTCACGAAAACCGCCTTTTGGCACCGTTCGTCGAACCGGGTGATCCGGTTTCGGGACCCTTTTCTAACGAAGTGCCTTTCTTGGCTTTCCGTGCTGCCGGAAACCCGGACTTTTGGTATTTTTGCGCAAATTTTCAAGCTGCAGTGACATTTAAACAAGAAATTGCCCGGCGCCGGACTTTCGGCATCATTTCGCACCCCGATGCCGGGAAAACCACCCTGACCGAGAAGCTGTTGCTTTACGGGGGCGCCATTCAGGAAGCCGGGGCAGTCAAAAGCAACAAGATCAAGAAGGGGGCGACCAGCGACTTCATGGAAATCGAACGGCAGCGGGGCATTTCCGTGGCAACTTCTGTGCTGGCATTCCATTATAAGGATAAAAAGATAAACATCCTCGATACCCCGGGGCACAAAGATTTTGCAGAAGACACCTTTCGCACCCTTACGGCAGTAGACAGCGTGATCGTGGTGATCGACGTGGCCAAGGGGGTCGAAGAGCAGACCGAGAAGCTGGTCGAGGTATGCCGGATGCGCCACATCCCCATGATCGTCTTCATCAACAAGCTCGACCGGGAGGGGCGCGACGCCTTTGACCTGCTCGACGAGGTGGAGCAAAAGCTAGGGCTCACGGTTACCCCGCTGAGCTTCCCCATCGGCATGGGTTACGATTTCAAGGGGATCTACAACCTCTATGAAAAGAACATCAACCTCTTCAGCGGCTCGAGCAAAAAGAAGGTGGAAGAGACCATCTCCTTCGACGACGTGGGGAGCCCGGAGCTCGAAAAGCTGATCGGCCCTTCGTCGGCCCAAACCCTGCGCGACAACCTGGAACTCGTAGAAGGGGTGTACCCCCCCTTCGACCGGGATGCCTATCTGCAGGGGCAGCTCCAGCCTGTTTTCTTTGGTTCGGCCCTCAACAATTTCGGGGTGCGCGAACTGCTCGACTGCTTCGTGGAGATCGCTCCCCCGCCCCGGCCTAAAATGGCCGAAGAGCGCCTGGTGGAACCTTCTGAAAACCAGATGACCGGGTTTGTGTTCAAGATCCAGGCCAACATGGACCCCAAACACCGCGACCGCCTCGCGTTCATCCGCATCTGTAGCGGCCGGTTCGAACGCGATATGACCGTGGTGCACACCCGCACCGGGAAAAAGGTCCGCCTCTCCAGCTCGCACAAACTCTTTGGACGGGACCGAATCACGGTCGACGAAGCC
>CAYWZF010000160.1:0-2499 GCA_964461555.1 uncultured Robiginitalea sp.
ACTATGTTCACTGACAGGCCTGTCCCCTGTCCTCCCGAAAGAAAAGGCCCGCTGGTAAGCGGGCCTTCTTACTTCTGACCATTCCGGGGCGCTAAATCTCCAATTCTTCTTTGGCCCCGTTGGGATAGGTAATGATCACTTTGTTATCACAATTGCCGTCGCCCAGATCGACCCCGATTTCGAGGCCATTCTTGCTCAGGTCCATCGTGCCGCTTACCAGGAATGCGCAGGAAAAATTCCCGGTCAGCGGGCTGGTTACATCAACGGTGTAGGCATCGTCGCCTATGGTGAGGCTCCAGGAGCCGGAAATCTCAAAGGTGCTATCAGCAAGGGAGGCGCCCAGGGTTAATTCCACGGTTTTATTGCCCGATTCGGTGATCAGGGTGCCGTCTTCCAGGGCCACGCTCATCTCGCTGTCAACCGTAAATGCGAAAGAACTCTCAGTAGAACCGGCGCTCAGGGTATAGGTCCGGGTTCCGTTCAGTTCAATATCGCCCACGTAAAAGCCGTCGTAGGTAGCTGTAAAGCTGGCCGTTTCGGCCTCAAGGTTGTAGACCACTACCAGGGTGCCGTTTACGTTCTCAGTGGTATTCAGTACACAGTTGTTAAAGGTGGCGGTAAAGCCGGTATCGGTATACGTCACCTCATAGCACCCGTCAAAAGCGGTTTTTGAAGAAAGTCCGTTGCCTGCCTGGTAGATCTCGGCCAGGGTGGCATCGACTGCCCCGGTCCATTCATCGGCAGCCATCACGGCCTGGAATTCGGCCTGGGTGAGTTTGGCATTTTGGGGAATTTCCTGTTCGTCAGCGTCTTTGCTGCATGCCTGCAGTCCGAGGATAAGGGTGCCCAGGGCTGTCAAAAACAGCAGGCGCAAGATTTCAATCTTTTTCATCTTTGAGTTACTTGGGGTTTGTACCCCTAGTAAACGCAGGATGCATTGTTTTAGTGCTACCGTTCATCGAATAATACAATCGACCCTCGCCCGCCCCGGTTATTCGGGCCTCAAGGGAAAGAGCGAACGGTCGATGCCCGGGAGCAACCTCAGGGCATTGCCGTAGTATACCTTCCGCAAAACGCTGTCTGGGAGGTCCATACCGTACATGGCCCAGAAGGCGTGGTATTTTTTGTGGTAGGGGAAGTATTCATCGGCGGTTTCCAAAACCCTGAAATAGGTTGGGTACTCCGAGGGTTGCCAGCTGTCTTTCCCGAAAAGGATCCGGTCCTGGTACCGTATGAAAAATTCGCGCGCCCTTCGCGGCTGCCGGCCGAGTTCGGCAATAATGGCGCCAATACCCACCACCGTGTTCGGCATTTCATCCATAAGCCGGCTCAGCCTGTCGAGGTCATTGGCATACCAGCCCATATGCGCATTAATGAAGGTTGTTTTGGGGTGTCGCCTGAACATGCGGTGTTGTTCGTCAATAATTTGCTGCCAGGGTGCCGGGTCGGTATCGCTCCGCTTGCGGTTGGGGCGCAGCTTGAGCTCGAGCCAGCGTTCATTCAGCGAGTCCATAGGGTCCCAGAAAGATCGCGGATCGGCCGAGTGGATCAGGACCGGTATACCCAGTTCGGCGCATTTTTCCCAGACCGGGTCGAGGCGGGGGTCATCGACCGCGATCCGGTTGCCTGAAACATCGCGGTCTCTCAGCCCCAGGCTTTTGAATACCTTGAGCCCCATGGCCCCGTTGCGCACATCCTCCTCGAGCCTGGCCGCGGCCTGTTCTCCCCACCCCGGGTTTCCCACTCCTGAAAAATCCACATTGGCAAAGACCACAAAACGGTTCGGATAGTGGGCCTTCACATTTTGGATCGCCCCCTGCAGGTGTTCGCCCGACCCCCCGCTTAAGTTGACCATCACAGCCATATTGAGGGTATCCATAGCCGCGATCAGTTCCGAAAGGTTCTGCTCGGGCATCCGCCACTGGTGGTTGTGGATGTCCACAAACGGGTAACGGGCCCGCTGCACCGGCTGCCCGGGCACTACCAGGGTTGATACGGGCTCATAGGCTTCAAAGCTCATTTGCTGTGCCTGCAGGGCAGCTTGCACGATCAGGAGCAGGCTGGCGGTAAGAGTGGCTCGGGTCATTTCAAAGGATTAGGGTTAACTGGAAATCCGGCCAGGGCCAGGGCCCTTTGGTAGGTCTCCGGGGTATCGATGTCTATGAGGGGAAAACCTGTTTCCAGCGCCTGGCACTGGTCAGGATGGTTCAGGAGGAAGTTACGGGCCCCCTGCCCGGGGGGAAGGGCCTTAAGTTCTTCCCAGAATATTTTGGGAAACAAGGCCGGTACGCCCGGGGCATCCCCATAGCGAGAGGCGGTAATAAGCGCAGGGGCGGCCTCGTGGGCCCGAATCATTTCCCGAAGGTATGCCCCGGTAACAAAGGGCTGGTCTGACAGCAGTACCAGCAGGGCGCTTGCTTCCGGATTATGGCTTTCCACCCACTCTATACCCCTGGCAAGGCTGGAGCCCATGCCCCGCTGCCATCCGGGATGATGGCA
>CAYWZF010000160.1:2599-4183 GCA_964461555.1 uncultured Robiginitalea sp.
GCCGGGTTTTGCTCAAAGGCCACTTTGCAGCCATCGCAGCAGAAATAGACGGTTTCACCCTTGTAGTGAAGCACGTGTTTCGGGTTTTTCCTGGAAACCGGCACCTGACAAACCGGGTTTATATAGTATTCCTCTTCAAACTTCCCGCTCGGCGGGGCCTCGGCAGCCGGGGTGGTATGGGGTTCCATTTGAGGTTCAGAGCGGATCTGGGCGGGCTTCCCGTTCCTGAAATGATCGATGATCTCAGCCAAAATGCTGATCGCCACCTCCCCGGCCAGCTTGGCATTGATATCGAGCCCCACCGGGCTTTTCAACGCTGCGATCCGGTCTTCTGCAATGCCTTCCTGCATCAGGTATTCACGAAGCTCTGATGCCTTTTTGGAACTGGCCACAAACCCCACATAGCGGGCCGCGGTTTCCAATGACTTCTTTACCGAAAGGTCATCCTCTTCGCCCTGGGTGGCCACGATAATACACGCATTGGTGAGATTTCCGAGTTCTGAAAAGTCTACCCTGTCGATCACGCGATGGGCCGTCGGGAACTGGTGGATGTCGGCGTCTGCTGCCATGACGGTCACGCGAAAATCTGCCGCTGCGGCCAGAACGGAAAGTTTCCTGCCGATATTCGACTTGCCCACAATGATTATTTCCGGATGCGGGATGACGGGTTCTATAAGGACTTCCACCGTCCCTTTGCTCTGACAAGACATAACATATTCTTTAAAATTGGCAGTTTCGCGCGAGCCCCCTTCCGGGGAAATGCGGATCCTGCGGTATTTTTTGGTTCGGATGACCTCCAGGGCCTCTTTGATCACGATGCCCCTGACGCAGCCGCCTCCTACCCAGCCGATCATTTCTCCCGTCTCCAGGATCAGGGCCTTGTCCCCTACTTTCCCGGAACTGGGGGCTATGCGGTCGACTACCTGGGCAATGGCGAAGTTGGACCCACGGGCCAGGTGCTTTTCTATGTTCAGTACAAGTTCGTTAAACATTCATCAGCAATTTTTCCAATTTCAATAAACTGTCGAGATTATGGGCCGATTCAAAGGCATCCAGGTGTGGCATTACATTTACCATCCCTTTCTGGATCGGCTGATAATCTTTCATACCCTTCAGGGGGTTTAGCCAGATCAGGGTCTTGCATTTCCGCCGGATGGTACCGACAGCTTCTTTGAGCTGGGTAACGTTCCCGGTTTCGAGGCCATCGCTCAAGATCACCACAATGTGCTTCTGACTCAGAAACTTGTTTCCGTACATGTCGAGGAATTCCGAAAGGCACTCCCCGATTTTTGTGCCGCTTGACCATGACTGTACGTTTTTGCCCACCTGCCTGAGTACTTCCTGTTCATTATTTGCCCGCAGCAATGGGGTTACATGGGTCAGGTGAGTGCTGAAGGTAAAAAATTCCAGGGTTTTGAAGTATTTCCGGAGCACCATCACATACCGGAGCAGGTAGTAGCTGTAGGTGTCCATGGAACCGCTCACATCGAGCAAAAAAACCACTTTTCTTTTTTCCTTCCGCTTCTTTTTATGGGCCAGGTCCAACATCAGGCCACCCGTCGATAGGCTATGGCGAATGGTCCG
>CAYWZF010000161.1:0-4142 GCA_964461555.1 uncultured Robiginitalea sp.
ATATAATTGAAATACAGTCATATAAACGTTTATCATGCCGACTTGTTGACAAATGTATCTTCGATCGGTGTTGGATCGACCTGGCAATTACAAATGTAACCAAAATCATTACTTATGTAAAGTCAAAGCGGGCTAACTTTGTTCCCGATGGCAAGCGACAGGCAGCATATTCCCTATGATACCATCCGTGTCACGGAGGTGGAAGGCCGGTACTTTCCGCCCGACCTGTTGTCGGCCCTTCTGGATAAATATCTTTCCCCCGGGAGCTATGCCCCCGCCGGGCTCTCCGTAGAGGGCAGGCCTGTCTACCGGGTAAGAATGGGTTCAGGGCCGGTCCGGGTTCTCATGTGGTCTCAGATGCATGGAAACGAATCGACCACCACCAAAGCGGTCATGGACCTGATGCGGTATCTGTTGTCGGGCCCGGGCCAGGAAGCCGGGCTGCTTGACCCCCTTGAGCTTTGCATGATCCCCATGTTAAATCCTGACGGGGCCCTGGCCTATACAAGGGTGAATGCCAACCAGGTCGATCTGAACCGGGATGCTGCCAGCCTGACCCAGCCCGAAAGCCAAATTCTCCGTGAGGCGTTCGATGATTTCAAACCGCATTTCTGCTTCAACCTCCACGACCAGCGGAGCATCTACGGGGTAGGCGATACCCCGGTTTCGGCAACCCTTTCCTTCCTGGCGCCGGCAGCCGACATACAGCGCAGCATTACCCCGGCCCGGGATTCGGCCATGCGGCTTATTGCCGGCCTTCACGCACGTCTTGAACCGGAGTTGCCGGGTGGCATCGGGCGGTACGACGATACCTTCAACGCCAACTGCGTGGGCGACCAGTTTCAGTTGGCCGGGGTTCCTACCCTCCTTTTTGAAGCCGGCCACTACCCGGGGGATTATACCCGTGAGGCCACGCGGCGCTATGCCTTTTTCGCCTTGCTGGAGGCATTGCGGCTGATTGCTTCCAGGGCCTACCTCGATTTTCACCCCGACCGGTATGCCGCTATCCCGGAGAACCAAAAGAGTTTTGCCGATATCCTGATCAAAAAGCCCTTTTTGCTTGGCAGGCGTTTCGAGGGGTTGGAAACCCTGGTGCTGCATTATGAGGAAATACTCCGAGGCGGGGCCGTGCAGCTGGTGCCAACCCTGCCTGAAGACGGTCTTACCAACGGAACTTTCGGGCATGCATGTTTTGATGCCTCACTTCGGGAAGACCGGCAGGAGCTTTTCGGGCAACCTGCCCTTGCAAAATTGTTTTCATAGCCTTTGCGGTTAAACTTTGCATATATCTCAAAAGAATCTTGATTTTGTTACGCAATATTTCTTAATTCATTACTTTTGCTTGAAAATAATTGAACATGGGCAAAGTCAAATTGGACGAAATAGATCACCAGATCCTCGATATGCTGATCGACAATACCCGGACACCTTTTACCGATATCGCCAAGAAGCTCTTGATCTCGGCTGGTACGGTACACGTGCGGGTCAAAAAGATGGAGGAGGCCGGCATCATCAGGGGCAGTTCCCTTACCCTCGATTACGTGAAGCTGGGCTATGCCTTTATCGCATATGTGGGCATATTCCTGGAGAAAACCCATCAGACCAAATTCGTGCTGGAGCGTTTGGTTGAGATCCCAAACGTAACGGTGGCCCACATCACCACCGGAAAGTTCAATATATTCTGCAAAATCCGGGCCCGTGATACCACACACGCCAAAAACATCATCTTCCGGATTGACGATATTGAAGGGATCAGCCGCACCGAAACCATGATCTCCCTCGAAGAAAGCATCAACGACAAGAAACGCCTGATGCACACCATCTTCAACGAGATGTAAGAACCTCTTGAGCCCGCAAGCACCATGAAACTTTCGCACCTGAGGGAAGGGGATTGCCCCGCGTATTATCAGACCTATCTGGATACCCTCGATCCGGAGACCGACCTGTTGCAGCTCATGGAAAGCCAGCTCGGGAATTTTCCGCAATTTATTGCCAGCATCCCTGCCGAAAAGTGGGAGTATCGCTATGCGCCCGACAAATGGACCGTAGCCGAGGCACTCATGCATGTGTTGGATACCGAACGCGTTTTCCAGTACCGGGCTTTGCGCCTGGGCCGCAAGGATGCGACCCCTTTGGCTGGCTTTGACCAGGATCCCTGGGTGGTGAACAGCCGGGCCGGGCGTCGTGCCGCGTCAGATGTTATTGAGGAGTACCAGGCCATACGGGCCTCTACGCTCTGGCTATTCCGGTATTTCGAAGAAGCCGATTTTGCCTGGAAAGGCACCGCCAGTGGAAAGGCGGTAAGCCTGGGGGCCCTCGGCTTTATGATTTGCGGGCATCAGAAGCATCACCGCAACGTCATCCGGGCCCGCTACCTCGACCAGCCCTGACAATTACTCGTCCAGGTCCAGTTCGCTTTCCAGCGAGCCGTCGTATTCCGCCTCCAGTTCACTTAGGGCGGGGGCTTCCCGTTCGATCGGGTCAGGATCGGTTTCCAGGTCTTCAAAATGGGATAGGAGGTAGCTCAGGTTCGAGCCGATCTTTACCAGGTACAGCGTGTCAGCAGTCTGGAGTTCAACGGCTTCTACCCATTCCCCCCGGGCATTCCGGAACGAGATGATGTCGTCGTCCCCGTAACCCTGGGGGTACTTTTCAAGGAGCAGCCCGGCCAGTTCCGGGCTTAGTTTTTTGTAGTCAATGATCATGCGTTTCATAGAGGCTCGGTTGGGCCAGGGCCGAAGGCCTGGCAGTTATCGTATTCCGAATCTAGCCTATTTTGAAAACGAACCGATAAAAGAGTTGTGAAGCGCTCCTTTTTTGTTGGCTAACAGCCTATTCCGCGTAGTAATCAAAGGCCCGGGCCATGAGGGCGGGCGAAACTTCCCTGTTATAGCAGGCATTGCCGATGCCTTCGAGCAGGCTGAAGAAGATGCGGCCGTGGGCATTCTTTTTGTCGTGCACCAGCAGCGTGCAAATTGCGTCCTGCTGTTCCCGGGAGATAGGTACCCGGGGGAATTGCGCGAGAATTACTTTCTTGATGGCGTCACAATCTGAGAGGGGCAGGCCGCATAATTCCACTGAAAGAAAGGATTCCAAAATCATACCGGCTGCGATGGCTTCCCCGTGCAGGAGCGGTTCAGCGACCTGGCAATTCAGGAAATAGGATTCGATGGCATGCCCCAGGGTATGGCCGAAGTTGAGGATCTTCCTCAGGTTCTTTTCAGTAGGGTCCTTTTGCACGACCTCGTTTTTGAGCGCAACCGAATGGTAGATCTGTTGCCCGGTCACCTGTTCGGGCTTCAGGGCGCTGAGTTCTTTCCAATAGGCCGCATCGCGTATCAACCCGTGTTTCAGCATTTCGGCAAACCCGCTGCGGAGCTCGCGGGGGTCGAGTGTTTTCAGGTATCCGGTATCTACCAGTACCATGGCCGGTTGGTTGATTACCCCGATCTGGTTTTTGAGGCCGCCAAGGTCTACCCCCGTTTTGCCGCCCACAGAGGCGTCAACCATAGATAGCAGGGTGGTGGGGATGTTGATAAAATCGATCCCCCGTTGGTACGTAGAGGCCACAAAGCCCCCAAGGTCTGTAACCACCCCTCCGCCCAAATTCACCAAAAGGCTCTTTCGATCGGCACCCTCCCGGCTCAGGCTCGTCCAGAGGTCCATGCAGGTATCGATGGTCTTATATGCCTCCCCGGCATGCATGCTCAGGCGCTTCCAGGATTTTGCCTCCGGGAATGCCCGCAGAAAGGCCGCTTCACAATGCAGGGCCGTATTCGAATCGGTCAGCAGGAATACCTGCGAATAGCCCGAAGCAGCCAGATGATCTGCCAGGGCCTCATAGGCATTCCCCGAAAAATAGACGGCATAGGAATCGGTACGGATGGCTTCCATGGAACGTGGCTTCTCGGGCCCAAAATAACCCATTTTTCATTAAATGTTTAGGGCTTCCGTGAGTATATTTGTGCTATTGAGAAATTCACAAAAATGGATCGGATTTTTGAAAATACTTCAACGGCTTTTGCCCTGAAATCGGATGCTGAGCTCGAACGGGCCTATTATCTGTTCAAGCTGATATCCCATGAACCCCTTGTTAAGATTGGCACCAGCCTGACCAATTTCGCCATCAAGCCAAACCTCCC
>CAYWZF010000162.1:0-4120 GCA_964461555.1 uncultured Robiginitalea sp.
TCAGCGGAATATCCTTGAAATATCCCAGCTGGTGCATAGCGCCGAGGTCAATGGCCGTATCGCCGATGCGCGTGCCGATGGTGATCACGTCGTCCCGGGTCAGGAATACGCCAAAGGGGATATTCTGGATCGGGAAATCGGAATCGGGGGGTACGGGCAACCAGGATTTGCGGTTGGGGTCATTGGCCTTGATCGACATGGGCTTCTGTTAATTGGTGTTTGATAAATTCCTCAATCAAATATATCATTTTCTGTGTTTAAACTACCGTCTCTTTGTACTTTTACCGCTCGTAAATCACGGCCCCCGACCTGAATACAAGGCCGGTGTCGGGCCGGCGGGCAAAAACCCGCCGCAGACAAGACCAAAACAATATAGCTTAATTTTCATGGAGAGAGACCAACAAATATTTGACCTGATCCGCGCCGAAGAGCACCGGCAACTTAACGGGATCGAGCTGATCGCCTCAGAGAACTTCACCAGCCCCCAGGTCATGGAGGCTGCCGGTTCGGTGCTCACCAACAAATATGCGGAAGGCTATCCGGGCAAAAGGTACTACGGCGGGTGCGAAATCGTGGACCAGGTCGAAACCCTGGCCATCGAGCGCGCCAAAGAGCTCTTCGGGGCAGTCTATGCCAATGTGCAGCCCCACTCGGGCTCTCAGGCCAATGCGGCGGTCTACCAGGCCTGCCTGCAGCCGGGAGACACCATCCTGGGTTTTGACCTCTCCCACGGGGGCCACCTGACCCACGGGTCTCCTGTGAATTTCTCAGGCAAGCTTTACCGCCCGGTCTTCTACGGGGTAGACCGGGAAACCGGCCGACTCGATTACAATAAGATCGCCGAGGTTGCCCGAAAGGAACGCCCGAAGCTCATCATCGCCGGGGCATCGGCCTATTCGCGCGACATGGATTTCGAGGCCTTCCGCGAAATTGCCGACCAGGTCGGGGCCCTTTTGCTGGCCGATATCTCACACCCGGCAGGCCTCATTGCCAAAGGGATCCTCAATGACCCCATGCCCCATTGCCACTTTGTGACCACCACCACCCACAAAACCCTGCGGGGCCCGCGGGGCGGTATGATCATGATGGGGGAAGATTTCGAAAACCCGTTCGAGTTGCGGCTCAAGAACGGCAACCTGCGCAGCATGTCATCTTTGATCGACCTGGCCGTGTTTCCCGGAAACCAGGGGGGGCCGCTCGAGCACATCATCGCGGCCAAGGCCGTGGCCTTTGGTGAAGCCCTGTCAGACGAATTCCTGTATTACGCCCTGCAGGTGCGCAAGAATGCCCGGGCCATGGCGAAGGCTTTTGTGGCGCGCGGCTACAACCTGATCTCAGGGGGCACCGACAACCATATGATGCTTATCGACCTTCGCAACAAGGGAATAACAGGCAAGGAGGCCGAAAATGTGCTGGTGCGCGCAGATATCACCGCCAACAAGAACATGGTCCCCTTTGACGATCAGTCGCCCTTTATCACTTCCGGCATCCGCTTTGGCACGGCGGCCATTACCACACGCGGCCTGAAGGAAGCCGACATGGAAACGGTGGTTGACCTGATCGACCGGGTGATCGTCGAGCCAGGCTCAGAAGCGGTTGCAAAGTCGGTGAAAAAGGAGGTAAATGCCCTGATGAGCGGGCGGCCGCTTTTTGCCGGGTAGGGTAAAAAGCACTGCCTCAGCGGACCATCGGGCGCTCGAACTCGAGGGATGTGTTGCCGAGCAGGGTACGGGTGCCCAGGTCGTAGATGCGGGCATCCTCTTCAGAATCAACATACACCCCCCAATAGGCATAATAGTCCGGGACCCTGGGATCGGGGGAAGCAGCCTGGGGCAATGCCCCTTCTTCCGCCACAGGAATGTAAATTTCATAGGGTATTTGCTGCAATCCCTGCGTCAGGTACACGTAGTGGGCGGCCAGTGATTCCAGCAACTGGTCGAATTCACCGGCAATGCTGTGAATGCCGCTTTTGCGGATGACAATCAGGATGTCATTCAGTTCCAGGCTGAGCTCTTCGATATCGACAGGCCGGTTGTTGCGGGCTTCGAGGGCTTGGAGCATCTCCTGCAGCCTGCTGGCCCCGGCCCCCGCACTGTGTGTCGGGAAGGCGCCCCAGCGACCGAGCCGGTGGTGGTGGAGGACTTCCAGCAAGGGGATCGGGCTTTTGAGGTGCAGCACCAAGTCCTGCGCGCCGTTGCCAGGCATCCAGATTTTGGCCGATGCCTCCGCGAAAAAAAGGCGCTCCAGGCCTTTCAGGAATTCGTCCAGGCCCGGGATTACGGGGCTTTCATCGATCTTTACCGACAGGGGATTGGGGGGATTGGGGTTCCTCTCACGCATGGTTCCAGACAACATCACGGGGTTCACTCAAAATTAGCCGCAATCTTCCAGAGCGAATTATAGAAAAGCCATAGAATTTCTATGGTTTTCCCTCAAAAAGATTGGGTAGAAGTTCTGGAGGTGGCCCTTTTCAGATAAATCCCCGTTCGCGTGCTTCGGCTATCAGTGCCTGGTCGTTCTGTTTTTCGATGCCAAACAACGTCTTGATGTGCCTTTTCCGGTTTTCGATGCTCGGGAGGGAAAGCGAAATATGGTGCACCATATCCTTGGTCTTGGTGCCTATGGAAAGGAAGTACAGGATTTTTTTGTCGTTCTCGTCGAGGTTGATGCTGTTGGCCATTTTTTTCCGGATGGCCACCAGGGCTTTCTGGGTGTAGTACGGGGGCGATTTGAGCACGGTTTCCACCATGGCCTGCAGCGATTTCTGGTCGATCTCCGATTTGACCATATACCCCTCGGGGTTAACCGACTGCATGATGCTGTTGATCCGGTAATTGTCGCTGAAAGAAGACATGAATACAATGCGGGAGTCAGGGCTCACCTTTCTGGCCAGCATGCCAAGGTCTTCGCCGGTTTTGGCGCCTCCGCCGTTGCCCCCGGAGAGCTGGATGTCGAGCAGGATGATCTGGTAGGGAAGGCGGCTGACCGACTGCCTAATGGCCTGCTCGGCCTCTTCGTAGGTTTTGGCCGTGTCCATATGAATTTTAAACCCGTCGAATTCGGTGTCTTCCAGGATGAATTTATAACCCAGGGTGGTCATTTCGTGGTCGTCTACCGCCAGTATTCTTATGATGTTCATGATGCTTCCCTATTTTCTGGGGTATGTAACGGGCCAAAGTCGGTTTCTTTTCCTGCCTGATAGCCCAAAGCGCCATAAGGGAAGGGTAACCAGAGGCGCACTTCGGTGCCCAGGCCGGGGGCCGATTTGGTTTCCCAGCGCCCCCCCAGTTTTTTAACGCGCGAGGCAATGTTCTTCTGCCCGATCCCCCTTTTGCCCCGGCCGGTCTGAAATCCAACCCCGTTGTCCCGAATGCAGACATGCAGTTGGTCGGGCTCTGAGACCATTTCTACCTGAACTTCCGAGGCCCGGGCGTGCTTGACGGTATTCTGCAGGCATTCCTGTATGATCCGGTACAGGTTGATCTTCACTTCGCCCTGCAGCCCGTCCCAGTCGGTTTCCCCATCGTAATGGAACCGATAACCCAGTCCGGCAGCTCCGCTCACCCCCTTGATCAATTCTTCGAGGGATACAATAAAATTATGAAATTTCTGGTAGGCCGCCTCATTCAGCTGGTGCGAGATGCCCCTGATTTCTTCCTGCACCCCCTTGAGCTTTTCGATGGCCTGGGCCCGCATCTGCTGTGAGGCCTCATCCGTTTTGCCGTTTAGCCCGAGCAACACCATGCGGATGCCGTTCATCTCGCCCAGCACCCCGTCGTGCAGATCTTCTGAAATGCGCTTCTGGACTGCGTGCTTACCCTCTTCGATCTTTTCGTTCTGCCCGAGCATCAGGTTGAAGATCTCCTGGTTGGCTTCCTGCTGTTGTTGCTGGAACCTAAGTTTCTGGTTGCGGATCCGCTGACTGATAATGATGAACAGGGAAGCCCCCAGCAGCAACACCCCGATGGAAATCCCGATCCACAGCAGGCGCTGCTGGGCCAGCAGACGGTTCTCGGCGATGTACTGGTCGGTTTCGTAGGCGATCCGCCCGAATTTTTCGCGAATGGACCGCTCTTCCTGTATCATGCTTTCCTGGAGGGAATCGAGTTCAAAGGCCAGT
>CAYWZF010000163.1:0-4088 GCA_964461555.1 uncultured Robiginitalea sp.
CGATGTTGCCGATCTTGTCCATCTCGGTGACCAGGCCGGTCCAGTTGGCGATGCATTGGGCAAGCCAGAATCCCTCTAGCTGCATGGCGTAGCGTTCCCGGGAAAGGGTGAGCGTATCAGGGTTGGATGGAACCTGCCCGGCCGCGGGGGAGAGGTTCAGGCAGAAAAGGATCAGCAATCGGTACATATCCGGGTAATTGGTTGGCTCCTAAAGATACAGAATTGTTTCCCGAAGTCGGGGCTGGCGGGGATGGATTTTAAAGGGGGCCCGAAGGCCTGATCTCGGGATTCTTTGTACCTTTTGGGGGAAAACCAAACGAGATGAAACCACTCTACCTGCTCTGCAGCCTGTTGCTCCTGGCCGGCTGTGGTGAAAATTCCAAAAAGGAAACCCCTGAAGCCGAAGCCTCCGAAATGGCCGTGGCCCCGGCTGAACCCCTGTATTTTGAAATGCGCACCTATTACTGCCATCCCGGGAAGCTCGAAGACCTGAAGACCCGCTTCCGCGACCACACCATGGCCCTGTTCGAAAAGCACGGGATGACCAACATCGGGTACTGGGAGCCGCTCGACAACACCGAAAACAAGCTGGTGTACCTGCTGGGCTATCCCGACCGGGCCTCGCGCGACCGCTCCTGGGAGGCCTTTGGCAACGACCCGGAATGGAAAAAGGTCTATGAGGCTTCACATGTGAACGGGCCTATCGTAGACTCGGTGGTGAGCGCCTTTTACCGGTACAGCCGCTTCTCGCCCAAAATCAGGGCCGAAAATGCCGGCCCCCGCATTTTCTCGCTCCGAACCTACTACACCTTCCCGGGTAAACTCGAAGCCCTGCACAGGCGCTTTGCTGACCATACCCTGGAGATCTTCGAACGAAACGGCATCCACAATTTGGTATACCTCGACCTGGATTCCGCCGAGGCGGGGGCCGACCACATCCTGACCTACCTGGTCACCTTCCCCGATACGGCCGCCCGCACGGCTAGCCGGAAGCGGTTTGTGGACGACCCGGCCTGGAAGGCGGCCTACGAGGCCTCGATCCGGGACGGCAGGCTGGTGGATAGCATTACCGACGAGTTGCTGCAGGCAACCGATTTCTCGCCGGTCAAATAGGGTTCGGAAAAAGGATTTGGCATGCCTCGAGGGGCCGGGGTCAGGCCCGCTCTACCCGGATGATCTTTGCCGGGCAGTTGGCGGCAGCCCTCAGGTTGGCCTCCCATTCGGAATCGTCGGCCAGGGCGTGGTAAAAGCCCTTTTTTTCAGCACCCCCGACCAGGTTGCACTTGCCGTCGCGCCTGGAGACCCGCCAGCGGTCCGGGGCGGCCTCCACACAGCCGTTGCACCCGATGCATTTGGCCCGCTGGAAATGGATGCGCACCATCAGGCCGGCACGATTTTGTAGAGTTTGGCCGAGGCCCGTATTTTCCGGTCGGTCTTTATGGAAAACACGTCGCCTTTTTCTACCGCCTCCACGGTGCGGTCATCTACCCGCAGTTCCTGCACTTCGGTTTTGACCACCCCGAAATCGGGCCCTGTGATCATGACGGTATCGCCCGTTTTCAGGCTATGCGATTCCATCCGGAATTCCCCCACCTGCACCCGTGGGTAGTATTTGACCCCCCGGCCGATATAGATCTTGCGCTCGGTGGCCTTAGAGCCGTACGAATCATTCCATTCCCCCATTTTCCGGCCCAGGTAATACCCGTCCCAGAACCCGCGGTTGTATACCGTGGCCAGTTGCTCCATCCAGGCGTCTACCTTTTCAGCCGTAAAGGTGCCTTCCTGCAGGCAGGCCACAGCTTCCCGGTAGCAGCGCACCGTGGTGTCGACGTAATCGGCCGCCCGGCCCCGGCCCTCTATCTTCAAAATGCTCACCCCGGCTTCGAGGACCTTGTCCAGAAAACCGATGGTGCACAGGTCTTTGGCACTCATGATGTATTCGTTGTCGATGGCCAGCTCTACCCCGTCGTCCTTGCTGGTCACGATGTATTCCTTGCGGCAGTTCTGGATGCAGGCTCCCCGGTTGGCCGAGGCATTGTGGGTATGCAGGCTCAGGTAGCATTTACCCGAAACGGCCATGCAGAGCGCCCCGTGGGCAAAGACCTCGAGCCGCACCAGTTCCCCGGAGGGCCCTTTGATTTCCCGCCGCCTGATTTCGCGGCTGATTTCGGCCACCTGCCGCAGGCTGAGCTCGCGCGAGAGCACCATCACGTCGGCAAAGGCGGCGTAGAAGGCCACCGTTTCCACATTGGTCACGTTGGCCTGGGTAGAAATATGCAGGGGCATGCCCACCTGCCGGCAATACGACAGCACGGCATGGTCTGAGCCGATAATGGCAGAAACCCCGCAGGCTTTGGCCTGGTCTACTATCCCCTTCATGAGGGTGATATCGTGGTCGTACAACACCGTGTTGAGGGTGAGGTACGATCGAACGCCCCGCTCCCGGCACCGCCTGACGATCTCCTCCAGGTCGTCCCCTGTGAAATTGATGGTAGAGCGCGCCCGCATGTTGAGCTGTTCCACGCCGAAATACACCGAATCGCACCCGGCGTTCAGGGCGGCCCCGAGCGACTCGAAGGAGCCAACGGGGGCCATGATTTCGACCTGCCTGTAACCTGTTGTTTCCATGGGTATTAATCCGGACTTTTTCCCGGTCCGGACCTGGATGCAAAGATACGGCGGTTCCCCGAAACAGGGAAGCCCGGGCCCGGCGCTTCAGGGCAGGTACTTGTCGCAGTAACCGGCTATGGTTGCATGGGCAGGGGAGAATGCTTCCCATACCGCGGCGCACCAGTTGCGGATCGCGCGGTCGCGCGCTGCCCCTGCAGCTGCCTGCAATACCTGCTCGGGCCCCAGGTGCCCGCGGGTCTGGGGCAGCAATACCAGGGGCAAATCATCCTTGTGGTGCGATAACCTTTGGTGTGCCTGTTGTACCTGCAGGCCGGTAAACCCTTTTTCGAGGGCCAGGTACAGGCCGGCCAGCGCGAAGACCAGGGCGATGGGTTTTGTGTCGGCCCCGGCCATCTGGGCGGTGTAGGCATCCACACAATACTGGTGAATGAAGAGGGCCCGGTCGGGGTGACCCAGGGTGTAGTAGTACAGATCGTTGATCGGGTCCGGGCTGTCCATGGGGGCGAAGGCTATTGGGATGGATCGGTGGGATTTCCCCGCCTCTCGAAGGTGCAGAAAAGAAACTGCTGCACGGCCCCACCCGGGGTGTGGTGCCCTACCTCCCGGCACCCGGTTTGCCGGAAGGCGTCGCCAAACGCGGCTTCCATAGAGGCAGGGTCGTATTGCCTGATCTCGAGGCCGCTGCATTTGGTGGGCCCGTTTACCGAGAACGTGCCGATGATGAGGTGCCCGCCCGGGCCAAGGGCATCTGCCGCTGCCTTGCTGTAAGCCCCGACCTCTTCGGGCTGGGTCAGAAAGTGGAAGGCGGCCCGGTCGTGCCAGAGGTCGTAGGCCTGCCCGGGCCGGAAAGCCACTACATCTGAATGGATCCAGCCCACGGTTTCGGCCCGTGGCCCGAGCCTTTTCCGGGCCCGTTCCAGGGCGGCTTCAGAAATGTCAAGCACGGTCAGGTCGGTATAGCCCAGTTGCAGCAGGTGGTCAACCAGCAGGCTGTCGCCCCCGCCGATGTCAATGATCCGTGCGGTCTTGGGCAGCTTCAGGCTGGCGATAAGGGAGAGGGAAGTTTCCGGCACGGGCTGGTACCAGCTCACGCTCTCAAGGGGTTTGGTCTGGTAAATGGTTTCCCAGTGGTTTTTTCGGCCTGTACTTTCCATGGCAATCCTTTTTTTTCGGGCCTTCAGCTGGCGAGCAATCTCCAGAGCTGGGCGGTGAAGAAACAAACCAGCAGCCCCATTACGATGGGCAAAAAGGTAGAGACCAGGGTCCATTTCAGGCTGTGGGTTTCCTTGTAAATCGTGTAGATGGTGGTAGAGCAGGGGTTGTGCAGCAGGCTGAAAAGCATGAGGTTGATGCCGGTAAGCACCGTCCAGCCTCCGGCCTGCAGAATGTTGGCGGTATCGGCTATGGAATCGAGCGCAAACATGACCCCTGATCCGGCACCCATCCCGGCCAGGTTG
>CAYWZF010000164.1:0-4028 GCA_964461555.1 uncultured Robiginitalea sp.
CGATTCAACGCATTAATCCGGAGTTTCAAACCGGGTATCAAATTTCCCCGAGGGCAGGCAGGTAAAGTGCCTTTCTCCCACGCGAAAAAAGCGGTTGCCCCAAAGATCAATGCGACACACCCCTATTCCCCTATCCGGATGCCCTTCCACCGCACCCCCTGGAAATCCATCAGGATGTAATGCCCACCTGAACTGTCGGGCACGAATTCGAGGGATTCTTTGGAATGCGGGTCGCCGAAGAAGACCCGGTTGCTTTCGGGGTACAACACGCCATTGTACTGCCCCTTCTGGTAGACGCGCAGGCTGTCGTTCTCGAGCTTTAAGGTGAGCATCAGATGCCCGGCTTCTGTAAAATCATAGGTGCCCGTATACCGGCTCAGGATTTCCGGGGCCACGGCAATGGATTGTCGGTCTACACGCTCGGGCATGACAACGGGCTGGCCCGTCAGGATGGCCCGCAGGTCCTTTACCAGTTGCTCAAAAGGGATGCCGTCGAAATTGGCCAGGAAGACCAGGGTATAGCCTGGTTCCAAACTGCGCTCCACGTAAGCGCGTTTGCCGCGGGTGCCCCCTGCATGCGATATCCGCCCCTCATGCAGCAGGGCGGCATCGGTTTCTGGGTCGAGGGAAGCCAGAAAGCGGTCCAGGTCGTCTGCCGTGGCATGGAGGTTGCCCATCCGCATGTCGTCGGGGGGAAAGGAATCCACAGCCCGGAGCACCCCTTCCCGGTCGAGGTAATGGCCATAGGCATAGTGGTCAAAGCTGGTATCCGGATCAAAATTGCTGCCGGTATTGCGCATGCCCAGGGGTTCGAAAAGACTTTCACGGAGATAGCCGGAAAAGGATCCGCCGGTGACGTTGCCTATGATATAGTACAACACCTGATATCCGACGTTGGAGTACTGCTCACGGGTGCCGGGTTCGAATTCCAGGGGTTCGCGGGCTGCCAGGGCCACCACCTCATCGGGTGACAGTGCCAGGGTGTTGGCAATGGAATCGTTGAGTTCCCTGGGAAGGCCCGAGGCGTGGTCGATCAGGTGCTGCAGGGTGATACGGCCCCCGTTGGGAAAACCCGGGAGGTACCTGCCCAGGGTATCTTCCCGACGGAGCTTCCCTTCTGCCTCGAGCTGGAGCAGGGCCTTACGGGCGAACAGCTTGGCCACCGACCGCAGGTCGAACCGGCTTTCAGGGGTAACCTGTAAATGCGGTGCGGTATGGGTGTTCATGTTGTAGGCCTTCCGCAACAGCAAGGTGCTATCCCGGCGAAGCAGGACCACCCCGTTGAATTGCCCGAGGGCTGTCAGCTTTTCGAGGTAGGCATCGGCTAAGGCCCCTTCAGCATCTGCCATCACCGTTTCGGCACGGTCTGCGGTCTCTGCCTTGTGGGGTTGGCAGGATACCAGCGCCAGGGAGATTGCCAGCCATCGTATCAGAACGCGTGTCATATCTTTTTTTTTGCAAACCACGGGAAATTCGAGGGGCCATCCTTGTAAAAATGGAAACCCGGTCAGTGCCGCAGCAGAAATTCGGGCAGGTTGGCAAAGAACCGGGTGGGGGTTACCCCGCAGATGCGCCTGAAATCGCGGTTGAAATGGGGCTGGTCAAAATAATCGTACCGGTAGCACAATTCGGTCAGGGAAACCTCCGGGTGCCTGATGCGGTATTTCACGAGGTCCATGATGCGCACAGTGAGGATAAATGTCTTCAGGGAATAGAGCACTTCCTGCCGGAACACCCGGCCCAGGTACTGCCGCGATATCCCGAAGCGATCGCTCAATTCGGCGACCGTAACCAGGCCCCGGGCCTGGTAGATGGCCTCACACAGGGTTCGGACCCGGCGGGCGGTGTCGCTTAGTTCCCTGCCCTGGCCGGCCATGAAGGACTCTGCCCGTTCAAACCGTCGGGCATCTTCTGCACCCGCAAAAAAAGCGGCGTGCGCGGCTCCCGCCTTGGGGAATAACGGCAGCAGGTCTGAGACGCCCGGGCGTGCCAGGGACCCGAAAAAGGTGGCATTGGCCCAGGGCTGCACCTTGATGGTAAAAAACGTCAGGGTTTCCCCGAACCGGATCTTATAGGGCGGCTTCAGCTGGTGGATGGTAAAGACCTTGTAGGGAATCGGGATGGGGGTCTGCCCGGGGCCCCAGGCCAGGGAACTGTCCTGCTCCCTGAAAAAGATGAAATCATAGCAACCGTCGTCGATCACCGGCACGTAGCGCGAGGTGTCTGACAACCCCGATGCGAAATAGTAAAATTCCCGCACCAGGTGCCTGAGTTCCGGGCTTGGGAGGCGGCTCTCGAGGATCATGGGCGGGAGGCAATAGGGTGCATTTCCCGAAGGTAGGGAATTTAGGACAAGGAGCTCAGGCAACCCCGGTTTCCACAGCCACTACCAGGGCCAGGGCAGCCACCCCGAACAAGATCAGGGCGGGTTTCCAGATAAACCGAAGCCATTTGTCGTATGAAATGCCCCCGATGGCCAGCACGGCCATCAGGGCCCCGTTGGTCGGGACGATCAGGTCCATGTTCACAGCCCCGTACTGGTAGGCCAGCACGGCTACCTGCCTAGACATGCCGATCAGGTCGGAAAGGGGGGTGAGGATGGGCATGGTCAGCACGGCCTGCCCCGAGTAGCTGGGCACAGGAAAGTGCAGCAGGGCCTGGGCGGCCAGCATCCCGATGGCAGAAAGCGAGGCGGGCAGGCCTTCCATGGGCGTGAACAGGCCATGGACGATCGTATCGATGATCACCCCCTTCTCAAGCAGAATGGTAATACTCCCGGCCAGGCCTATGACCACGCAGGCAAAGATCATTTCACGGAACCCCTCCACGAAGGCCATGGCCGTTCCGTTGAGGCCCATCCCACAGATCAGCCCGCCGGCCAGGCCCAGGGCGAAAAAACAGGCCGACAGGTGGTTAAAGCCCCAATCCAGGCTTATCAGGCCATAGGTAACCACCGAAAACGTGCCGACCAGCAAGGCCAAAACAAGGCCATGGCGCCAGCTGATCGCCTGCCCGGAGGCCTCCATGGGGATTTTCTCAACCGGGTTCCGACGGGCGTAGCGCAGCAGGTACCCGTTCCAAAGGGCCAGGGCTAGCAGGAAAAAGGCCAGGCGAAACAGGCTCCCTGACATCAGGGGCAATTCGGCTTCCTGCTGGGCCAGCACCACGGCAAAGGGATTGGCCGGGCTGAAGGCCGCTCCGAGTACAGCCGACCCGAAACTGCCTGCCAGGGCCACCAAAATGTTATAGCCCAGCGACCGGTAAAACAGGAGCAAAATGGGCAGCATCCCCAGGATCTCTTCCTGCAGGCCGATCGTGGCCCCGGCCGCCGCAAACAAAATGGAAACCAGGACAAAGGCCAGGAATTCCCGGCCGCGCATCACCGCCACCACGCGCTGCAGGCCCTGCCCGAGGGCCCCGGTCTTCTCGATCACGTAAAAACAGCCCCCGACCAGCAAGATCAGGGTGATCAGCCCGGCCCGGCTGATGATCCCTTCGGGAACGGAGAGGAAAAGGTCGAAAACCCCCAGGGCTTCCCCCTGGGCCGGCGCGTACGACCCCGCGACCACCCGGGTCTGTTCCGTTGCCGGGTCGGTACTGCGCTCATAGGTGCCTTTCGGGATCAGAAAAGTCATGACCCAGGCCAGGAAGATCACCCCCAGCATAATGACCAGGGCATTCGGGAATTTTTTCATCAGACGTCTGGTTTGCATCGCTGTAGGCATACCGGCAGGGGAATGAGGCTTTTAAATATAGGCAAATAAAGGACGGAGGGGCCAAAAAAAACTGGCCGGAAGGTGCAGGGTCGGGGGGTATCTTGTAAGCGGGAGGGTGGGTGGGGTCGGTGCGTCTTTTTCGAAGGCCCGGCGCCTGCCTCCCCCAAGGGCAAAAAATCATCCGGGGCATCCAGATACTTGCCCGGGAGTGCCGCCAGGGAAAAGGGCCGGGGGCTCAGGCATATCCCGTTTCAACGGCCACCAAAATGGCCACGGCCGCCACCGCAAACAAGATCATGGCCGGCTTCCAGA
>CAYWZF010000165.1:0-4015 GCA_964461555.1 uncultured Robiginitalea sp.
GTTTCGAGGTCCCTCCGGAATGGAACGGAATCAAACCCACCATTTTCGAGAAGATTGGCATTCGAAACTGAATTCAACCTCCCAAGAGACCGAAATCTTCTGGCTATAACGCATTTGGGGGATGATATTTTTTCATTGATATTGTGCGGGGTCTTGTTTTCCCGCTGTGGCTGGGGCCTAAATCTTCTTCTAAGGGCTATGGCTTCTAAATTTTAATTCAACTTAATTCAAACGACTTCAAGGTACTGCTAATTTCGCTGCTTACCAAGCTGGCGAAGGCGTCGACCGTCAGGGAGCCCAGGTCTCCTCCGCCGTGCCGGCGCACCGAAATGGTACCCTCAGCCATTTCCTGATCGCCCACGATCACCATAAACGGGTATTTTCCCATTTCGGCTTCCCGGATCTTCTTGCCTACGGTTTCGGCACGGGCGTCCAAGAGGGCGCGAATTTCGTGATTTTCCAGCGATTTTAAAACTTTTTCAGCATATTTTTCATGCTTTTCGCTGACTGGCAGTACGATAGCCTGGGTAGGGGTAAGCCAGAGCGGGAAGTTGCCCCCGGTGTGCTCCAGCAACAGGGCCACAAAGCGCTCCATGCTGCCAAAGGGCGCCCGGTGGATCATCACGGGCCGGTGCATCTCGTTGTCGCTGCCCTTGTAGGTCAGGTCGAAGCGTTCCGGCAGGTTGTAATCGACCTGTATGGTGCCCAGCTGCCACTGCCGGCCCAGGGCGTCTTTGACCATGAAATCGAGCTTGGGACCGTAAAAGGCGGCCTCTCCGGGCTCAATGACGAAATTCAGCCCTTTCTCGCGGGCGGCATTGATGATGGCCGCCTCGGCCTTCTCCCAGTTCTCGACCGAGCCGATATATTTTTCAGGTTTTTCGGGGTCGCGCACCGAAACCTGGGCGGTGTAGTTGTCAAAGCCCAGGGAGGTAAGCACGTAGAGGGACAGGTCGATCACCCGCTTGAACTCTTCGTCGAGCTGGTCGTGGGTGCAGAAAATATGGGCGTCATCCTGGGTAAAACCGCGTACGCGGGTAAGCCCGTGCAGTTCCCCGCTCTGCTCATAGCGATAGACGGTGCCGAATTCGGCATAGCGCTTGGGCAGTTCCCGGTATGAGAAGGGGCGCACCTTGAAAATCTCGCAATGGTGCGGGCAGTTCATGGGCTTGAGCAGGAATTCTTCGTCTTCCTTAGGGGTATGGATGGGCTGGAAGCTGTCTTCCCCGTACTTGGCGTAATGCCCGGAGGTGACATAGAGCTCCTTTTGCCCGATATGGGGCGAGACCACCATTTCGTACCCCGCCTGTTTCTGGGCCTTTTTAAGAAACTGTTCGAGGCGCTCGCGCAGTGCGGCCCCCTTGGGCAGCCATAGGGGCAGGCCCTGGCCCACCTTCTGGGAAAAGGTGAACAGTTCCAGTTCCTTGCCCAGCTTGCGGTGGTCGCGCTTTTTGGCTTCCTCGAGCATTTCGAGGTAGTCGGTCAGGTCTTTCTGCTTCGGGAAGGAAATGCCGTAAACCCGCGTGAGCTGGGGGCGGTTTTCGTCCCCCCTCCAGTAGGCCCCTGCCACGTTGAGCACCTTGAAGGCCTTCACAAACCCGGTATTCGGGATATGCCCTCCCCGGCAAAGGTCGGTGAAGGTGTCGTGGTCGCAGAAGGTGATATCGCCGTCTTCCAGGCCCTCGATCAGCTCGAGTTTAAAAGGGTTCTCCTGCTGGCGGTAGTAGGCCAGGGCGTCTGCCTTGGAAACCTCTCGCATCCTGAATTCGTGCTTGCCGCGGGCAATCTCGAGGGCCCTTTTTTCAATGGCCGGGAAGTCTTTTTCGGAGATGGCATGCGCCCCGAAATCAACGTCGTAGTAAAACCCGTTGTCGATGGCCGGGCCGATGGTCAGCTTGATGCCGGGATACAATTCCTCCAGGGCCTGGGCCAGGATGTGGGAGGAAGAGTGCCAGAAGGCCTTCTTGCCTTCCTCGTCATTCCAGGTGTAGAGCACCAGGCTGCCATCTTCTGACAGGGAGGTAACGGCTTCTACCTTGCGGTTGTTGAAGCGCGCGCTGATCACGTTGCGGGCCAGCCCTTCGCTGATGTCGCGGGCCACGTCAAAGGGGGTAACCCCTTCGGGATACCGGACTTTTTTGCCGTCTGGCAAGGTAATTTCTATCATATTCGGTTGGGTGCCTGTAAGGGTGCAAAGATACTACGTGCCCGCATACCAGACAACTGCCCCGGCAGGGGGTCAGCGTTTGGGCCCGAAGAGGGCGTCGACCAGGGTCTTGATGCCGTAGAAGCCCATGGCCACGGCCCCCAGGGCCAGAAGGGCCCCGACGATCAGGACCGGGTAATAGAAGGGGTGCCCCTGGTTCTTGAAGGCCTCGTACAGTACCACCGGGGCGCTGAACATGAGCAGGACGGTAATGGCCAGGCGCCTGAGGCCGGTAGCGAGCAATTTCTTGTCTGTGGGCAAGGGGTCGGGGTTTGGGTTCACCGGTAAAAATACGCAGAATTGCTATATTACTGAAGTAAAACGCGCTGTATGGACCTGGTGCTCATGCCTGATAAGTTTAAAGGGTCGCTGCCCGCCAGGCAGGTGTGCCAGGCAATTGAGGCCGGGGTGCGCCTCCATGTTCCGCAGGCACGCTTCCGGAGCTTTGCCGCCTCAGACGGGGGGGACGGTTTTTTGGAGGCCGTGGGGGCGGTGCGTACCCTTGAGCGCTGTGCGGCAACGGTGAGCGACCCCCTGGGGCGCCCGGTGGAAGCCGAATACCTGTACGACCCGGAGCGGCGGGAAGCCTTTGTGGAGATGGCCCGGGCCTCGGGCCTGGCCCTGCTCTCCGCGGCCGAGTGCGACCCGTTGCGAACCAGCACCCTGGGCACCGGGCAACTGATCCGGGAAGCCCTAGGCCGCGGGGCCCGAACGGTCTATGTGGGGCTCGGCGGGAGCGCTACCAACGATGCCGGAATGGGAATCGCCACGGCCTTCGGCTACACGTTTCTGGATGCAGCCGGCCAACCCCTCGAACCGGTGGGGGGCAACCTGCTGCGGGTGCATCAGGTCCGGAAGGCTGAACAGGCCGGGTTGCCCGAAGGTACACGCCTGGTGGCTGTAAACGACGTGACCAACCCCCTGTGGGGCCCCCAGGGCGCTGCCTGTGTGTACGGGCCGCAGAAGGGGGCCGGCCCTGAGGCTGTGGCCCTGCTCGACCGCGGGCTGCGCCACCTCGACGACCTGGTGGGCCGGCAGCTGGGCATCCGTGCCGGCCACCTGCCCGGGTCAGGGGCGGCCGGGGGCACAGCCTTTGGCCTGAGGGTCTTCCTGGGGGCCGGATTCGTAAGCGGCACCGACTACGTGATCCGGTACTCCGGGCTGGCCGGGTCTTTGAGGCAGCGGCCGGCCGACCTGCTCATCACCGGGGAGGGGAAAATCGATTCACAGAGCCTGCAGGGCAAGCTCATACAGGGGGTTTTGCGCCTGGGCAGGGAATTTGACATCCCGGTAGTGGCGGTCTGCGGGCAGTGCGAACTCGATGCCGGTACCCTGCGAAGCGCCGGGTTTGAAGCGATCATCGAAGTGGCAGACCCGACCCGGTCGCTCTCCTGGAACCTGGAGAATGCCTATGCCTGCACACAAAGGGCTGTTGCCTCGTATTTTGAAGGGATATCCCTGGGGGCTACTGAATCGTAACGAAACCCAGGTTTTGCTCGACCACGGCAAAATACCCCAGGGGGAATTCCCCCGGGCGGTCTGCATTGTCGAAGCGATCGCGGTTGTCAATATCGGTCACGTCGATTACGTTGCCCCGGGCCGTGGCCACAGGGGTCTGAAAGGGCCCTTCCAGCTCGCTCTGTTCGATCAGCAGCCGCATGTAGTCGTAAAAGTTCTTGTCGGCCCCAAGGATGCCGATGGTCAGTTCGGTGCCCGGTTCGATCGGGTCTTCGTAGAAATAGGAAAACTGGAAGAACTGCCCCTGGTAAAAAGTGTCTTCGGTAGCCAGGTAGAGGCTGGGCCCGAAAT
>CAYWZF010000166.1:0-3947 GCA_964461555.1 uncultured Robiginitalea sp.
TGCAGCTCTCAGAAGGCCGGCCTGACATCCGGGCCATGGATGATGCCACCCAGGCCTACAAAAATGCGCTTGCTGCCGACAAGATGTCGTTTCTGCCGCGCCTGAATGCCTTTGGCTCGTACGAGCTGTACGACGACCAGCTATTCCAGTTCGGGGCTTCCGGCTATACCCTGGGCGCCCAGCTGAGCTGGAACATATTGGACGGCACCAAACGGTTCGGCAAGGCCCGCAGCAGCCAGGCCGCCTATGACCAGGCCCTGCTGGAAAAGGAGCAGTACCTGGCCCAGAGCCGGCTCGACCTGGAGCGCGCCAAGCGCGCCTACGCCGATGCCCTGGGCAGGCTCGAAAGGAATGCCCTTGCCCTTGAGCAGTCGCGTGAGGCCCTGCGGATACGCACCAACCGCTTTAGGGAAGGCCTTGAAAAGACCTCCGACCTGCTGGTGGCCGAGACCACCCTGGCCCAGAAAGAACTGGAGTATTACCAGACCGTTTTTGAACACAACTACGCCCTGGCCTACCTAGATTTCCTGGGCACGAACCCTGAAACCCAAACCCCGTAAACGTCAAGAATCAAAACATGAAAAATATGAAACCCACCTATACTTTCCCGATCCTCCTGGCTACCCTGCTGCTGGCAAGCTGCGGGGGCGATTCCAAGGAGCAGCACCCCGGACAGAACCCGGTGGCGGTTGAAGTCATCACGGCAGGAGGGGCCGCCGACGGCGCCTCCTTCACGGCCAGCGGCCGGATCGAGGCGGCCCAACAGGCCAACCTGGGCACGCGCAGCATGGGCTATGTGAAACAGCTCCACGTGAAAGTGGGCGACAAGGTTTCCAAAGGCCAGCTGCTGGTCAGCCTCGACAATGCCGACCTGCAGGCCAAACTGGCCCAGGTAGAGGCTGCCATCACCGAAGCTGAAGCGGCCTTTGCGAATGCCGGGAAAGACTACGAGCGCTACCAGGCCCTGTTTGCCGACCAAAGCGCCACCCAGAAAGAGCTTGATGACATGACTTCCCGCTATCGCATGGCGCAGGCCCGGCTCGAGGCCGCACGGCAGATGCGCAACGAGGTGGAGGCCCAGTTCGCCTATGCCCGCATCAGGGCCCCCTTTGCCGGGGTGGTGACCAACACCTTTGCCGAGGCAGGCGACCTGGCCAGCCCGGGCCACCCCCTGGTGGCTGTGGAAGCCCCCGGCGCTTTTGAAGTCAAGGCCCAGATCCCCGAAAACGAGATCAGCCAGGTGGCCGAGGGAGACCCGGCCGCCGTGCTGGTCAAATCCCTGGGCAAGCAGCTGAAAGGCACCGTAAGCGAGCTGAGCACTTCGGCCCGCAACACCGGCGGCCAGTACCAGGCTACCATCAGGCTGGAGGAGGGCGATCCGGCCCTGCGCTCCGGGATGTATGCCACACTTAGGTTCGAGCGCAAGGCCGAGGCAGGCACCGCCGACACCCTGCTGCTGATCCCGTCCGGGGCCCTGGTGCACCGGGGGCAGCTCAGCGGCATCTACACCGTCAGCCAGAGCAATACGGCCCTGCTGCGCTGGCTGCGCCTGGGCCGCACCTACGGCGACCAGGTAGAAGTGCTGGCCGGGCTCAGCCCGGGCGAGACCTATGTGGTCTCGGCCGACAGCAAACTGTACAACGGGGCACCGCTCCAAATCCAGTAAACCAAAGCAAGCGACATGAAAGAAGGTTTAGCCGGTAAAATAGCCAGGGGGTTCATCGACTCCAAGCTCACCGTTCTGCTGATGATCGTCTTTATGGTCATCGGCGTATACAGCTCGTTCCTCATCCCGCGGGAAGAGGAGCCCCAGATCGACGTGCCCATGGCCGATATCTTTGTGGGGTATCCGGGGGCAAGCCCCACCGAGGTGGAATCGAGGGTGGTCAAACCCCTGGAAAAACTCATCTCGAACATCCCCGGGGTGGAATATGTCTACGCCACGGCCATGGAAGAACAGGCCATGGTGATCGTGCAGTTCTACGTGGGGGAAGACATCGAACGCTCGTTCGTGAAGCTCTACAACGAGATCAACAAGCACATGGACCGCATGCCCCAGGGGGTGACCTTCCCCCTGGTGAAAACCCGGGCCATCGATGACGTGCCCATGCTGGGGCTCACCCTCTGGAGCGAGACCTACGACGACTACCAGCTCAGGCAGCTCTCCGAACTGCTCACCGATGAGATCGAAAAGGTGCGCGATGTTTCCATCACCAAAAAGATCGGGGGCCGCAACCGGCAGCTGCGCATCGTGCTCGACAAGGACAAAATGGCCGCCAGCGGGCTCGATTTCCTAACCGTCTCGCAGCGCATACAGGCCAGCAACGCCCAGCTCAGCTCGGGCAGCTTCGACCAGGCCGACACCGAATACCTGGTCAAAACCGGGAGCTTTTTGCAGTCGGCGGCCGATGTGGAAAACCTGGTGGTCGGGGTGCAAAGTGGCATGCCCGTTTACCTGAGGCAGATTGCCCGGGTGGTCGACGGGCCCGAAATACCGGCCGAATATGTCTCCCTCGGCTTCGGCGGGGCCAGTTCCCGGGGCGACGCGTACCCGGCCGAATACCCGGCGGTGACCATTTCAGTGGCCAAGCGCAAGGGGGCCGATGCCATGCAGATCTCCGACCTCATTTTGGAGAAGCTGGAACACCTCAAGAAAGACCTCATCCCCGATGAGGTGCATGTGGAGGTGACCCGCAACTACGGCGAAACGGCCTCGCAAAAGGTATCCGAACTGCTGATGCACCTGATCGGCGCCATCATCGCCGTGACCTTCGTGGTCATGCTGGCCATGGGCTGGCGGGGCGGCCTGGTGGTCTTCCTCTCGGTGCCCATCACCTTTGCCCTTACCCTGCTCAGCTATTACATGCTCGACTACACCCTGAACCGGATCACCCTCTTCGCCCTGGTCTTTGTGACAGGGATCGTGGTAGACGACTCCATTATCATCGCCGAGAACATGCACCGGCACTTCAAGATGAAGCGGCTTCCCTTCAAGCAGGCGGCCCTGTACGCCATCAACGAGGTCGGGAACCCCACCATCCTGGCGACCTTCACGGTCATTGCCTCGGTGCTTCCCATGGCATTCGTTTCCGGGCTGATGGGCCCCTATATGTCGCCCATGCCGATTGGGGCGTCTATTGCCATGCTGCTTTCCCTCTTCGTGGCCCTGACCATCACCCCTTACCTGGGGTACCTCTTTTTGCGCGAAAAGGAAAAGAAAGGCAAACCCGCCAAAGAGCACCCCCCGGTAGAACAAACCTTTATCTACCGCTGGTACGACCGGCTCGAACGCCCCCTTATCGAAAACCGCAAGAAGCGCTATGCCTTTCTGGGCATCACGGTTTTGCTGCTGCTGGGGTCGGTGGTCATGTTCTTTACCAAATCGGTGCTGGTCAAGATGCTGCCTTTCGACAACAAAAACGAATTCCAGGTGGTCATCGACATGCCCGAAGGCACGACCCTCGAGCGCACCGCCGTGGTGGCCCGCGAGATTGGCCAGTACCTGCGCACCCAGCCCGAGGTGGTCAATTACCAGGCCTACGTGGGCACCTCTGCCCCCATTACCTTCAACGGCCTGGTGCGCCACTACGACCTGCGGGGCGGCAGCAACATGGCCGACATACAGGTAAACCTCACCGACAAGCACGACCGCTCTGAACAGAGCCACGACATCGCCAAAGCGATGCGGCCCGGCATTCAGGAAATCGCCGCGGCCTACGGGGCCAATGTGAAGCTGGTGGAAGTGCCGCCGGGGCCCCCGGTGCTCTCGACCATCGTGGCCGAGATCTACGGCCCCGACTACGACCAGCAGATCGCCCTGGCCGACCAGGTTACGGCCCTGCTGCGCGGCACCACCGACGTGGTGGATGTCGACTGGATGGTCGAGGCCGAACAGACCGAATACGATTTTGTGGTCGACAGGGAAAAAGCCATGCGCTACGGCCTGG
>CAYWZF010000167.1:0-3927 GCA_964461555.1 uncultured Robiginitalea sp.
GCCACCAAAATGGCCACGGCCGCCACCGCAAACAAGATCATGGCCGGCTTCCAGACAAAGCGAAACCACTGGTCGTAAGGGATGCCCCCGATGGCCAGAATGGCCATCAGCGCCCCATTGGTCGGAACGATCAGGTCCATGTTCACGGCCCCGTACTGATAGGCCAGCACCGTTACCTGCCTTGAAATGCCGATCAGGTCTGAGAGGGGGGTGAGGATGGGCATGGTCAGTACCGCCTGGCCCGTGTAGCTCGGCACCGGGAAGTGGAGCATGGCCTGGCTGGCCATCATGCCCAGGGCCGAGAGGGAGGCGGGCAGCCCTTCCATCGGGCTGAAAAGGTAGTAGACAATGGTATCGATGATGACCCCCTTTTCCAGCAAGAGGGTAATGCTGCTGGCCAGCCCCATGATCACGGCTGCAAAAGTCATCTCCCTGAAGCCTTCGATATAGGTGTTGGCTGTTCCATTCAGGCCCATTCCCGAGATCAGGCCCGCGGCCAGCCCCGTGGCGAAAAAACAGGCGGAAAGTTCATTGAAGCCCCAATCGAGGCGAAGCAGGCCATAGGTTACCAGCACGAACGTGGCGCAAACCAGGGCCAGGATAATGGCACTGGGCAGGCTCATCGGCTTCCCAACGGCATCCATCGGCACCCGCTCTACCGGGTTTCTGCGGGCATATGCCACCAGGTAGGCATTCCAGAGCACCACGGCCACGAAAAGGAAAACCAGGCGAAAAGGGCTTCCCGACAACAGGGGCAGTTCTGCCTCCTGTTGGGCGACGATCACCGCAAAAGGGTTTGAAGGGCTGAAGGCAGATCCCAGCACGGCAGACCCGTAACTGATGCCCACCGCCACCAGGGCGTTAAAACCAAGGGACCGGCAGAATACGATCAGCACCGGCGCCATGGCAATGATTTCCTCCTGCATGCCGATGGTGGCCCCGGCTGTGGCGAACAAGAGGGAAACCACCAACAGGGCCAGGGGTTCCCTTCCTTTCATAAGGCCGACGATGCGCTGCAGGCCCTGCCCGAGCGCCCCGCTTTTCTCGATCACGTAAAAGCCGCCCCCCAGCAAAAAGATCAGGGCAATCAGGCTGGCCTGGTCGATCAGGCCCTCGGGTACGGAACGGAAGAGATCCAGTACCCCGGGGTGCGGTGCGGCTGTTTGGGCAAACGACCCGGGAACTACCGTGGTTCTGCCTGATTCGGGCTGTTCAATGCGCTGGTAGGTGCCCTGGGGAATGAGAAAAGTCAAAATCCAGGCCAGCAATATCGCCCCCAGCATAATCACCAGGGCGTTGGGGAATTTTTTCATGCAACATGGCTATTGATACCAGCGCAGGCATTCGGGCAGGGAGATGGGGCGAATAAATATAGGGAAATAAAAAAGTCAGGGAATTGAAAATTCCTGAAAGGAAGGTGCAGGGTGGGGAAATATCTTGAAACTCGGGTGGGCGGGTGGGTCCCTAAGCGGTTCCCCGCCGAAAACCGACCTCCGCCCAATCAAAGCAGCTTGGCCGCCAGGTCTTCCCAGTCGCGCGCCCGTTCGAACCCCTCGGCATGGATGTTGTGCGGGGAGGTGAACAGGATGCCCCGGCCCTGGAAGCTCTCCAGGTTGTGCAGGCGGTCGTCGATCAGCACGTCGCCCCTTAAAATGTGCTTGTCGCCCAGCAAGATCCGGTTGCGCCAGTGGATGAAGGGCATGTGCTCATCGAGCCACTGGTGCTTTTCCACCAGCGAATTGGGGAATTGCATGGCCGCCGAAGCCACGAAGACCTCGTGTTTGTCCGCCAGCTCGCGCATTACCTCCACGCTGCCCGGAATGGGGAGCAAATCCCGGAAGAACCCTGGCTGGAAGTAATGGTTCCAGAGGTGCTCGCGGTGCTCGGGCACCTGCTGCCAGACCTCCCCCCCCATGCACTGCTCGCGGGTAAGGCTGGCCCCGAAGTGCCGGTTGTACCATGCGATGTGGGCGCCGTAGGTGTCGGCGATCACTTCGTCCATGTCAACAAAAATGGTCATCCGCTGTTTTTTACGCGAAGTACCGCAAAAAGGAAATAGGGTTCAAGGGGTACGACGTTAAAAGTGCGTTATAAATCCGGCCTGCCCCCTTCCGGGCCGTGTGATGGCCGGCCTACAGGGAGTCAAACTCCACGAATTCGTATTCGGGAGACGCCTCGAAGAGTTGCCTCAAAATGGCCGCATGCCCGTTGCCAATGACCACCAAAATCCGGTCCCGAGGCCCCTGGGTAATGCGCTGGATATTGCGGAAAATGCGAAGGTTCCGGTTATACCAAGAGGCGGCGATCAGGTCGGCCCCCCTGTATTCCCCCAGCTTGAAGTCTCCGACCAGGTAGGCGCCAAAGCCGTACCGGTGCGATTCAGGAGCGTTCATATATTTGAAATAATCCAGCAGGGGAACCTTGCTCACGGCCTTGCTGTCATCTTCAAACCATTTGCGGAACAGATCGGTATACGGGTCGGCATCGCTCTGGAAATCGAAATCCCGGGCCAGCTCCTGTACATAGGCCGAATCGAGGGCCAGCAGGTCGTCGGTCATATCATTGGCATCCACCGAAAAAAGGGTATCCAGGCCCTCCTCCAGGCCGATACGCATGGCCAGCTGGTAGCGTTCGTCGCGCTGGTCGCGGTGCCCGCCGCTGCGGTATTCGCGGAATTTCCGGCCGGCCTCCCACCGTGGATGGGCTTCAATCGCTATTTTGTTGGGGCGGAATTGCCTGATGTACTGCACCAGGGCGCTCACTTCTGATTTCTTGGGCTCCTGCAATACGTCTATTTTGTCTTCCTCGGCTTCCCTCAGGGCGTCGAGCCCGGGATAATCAAAGTGGAAGGTGCCCACCACCAGCACTTTGGCGCGTTCCTTTGGAAAATAGGCGCTCATTGGCTTTAGCACCTCATCGCGGCCTGCCTGGGCCGCCAGATTCATTGAAAGTACGAGCATGGCCAGCATCGCCGGAATCCGTTTGGCATTCATGGTTTCTGTTTTTTGGTAAAATCCCCCGCAACTAAACATCTTAAGCCCCTAAAAGACACTTTCTTCAAAGGAGACGCGGGTCGGGGCCAAATGTTACACCCTCAGGCCGATCGGGGTATCCCCCTTGTTCACCTGATGCAAATTACCTATCTTGGAGCACCCGGCCCAAGGGCACGGAATTAGCCTAGCCTATGAAAAAGATCTGTTACATGCTACTGGCCATCAGCCTGCTGGCCTGTTCCGACGACGACGGGGGCCCTGCGCCCAACCCGAACCTCGACCTGGTGATCGGCACCTGGGAGCTCACTGAGCTGCGCATCAGCCCGGCCCAGGACATTGACGGGGACGAAAGCACCACCACCAATGTGCTGGCCGAACTCCCCTGTGTGGAAGGCACCCTCACCATCCGTTCCGACAACAGCTGGAGCTTCAGTGGCACCGACGTGGTCATCACCACCATTACCGGGGGGCTCTTCAAATTCTTCTGCGCCGAGCAGCCCCGCACCTCGGGGGGCAACTGGGACCTGCAGGGCAATACCCTCAGGCTGGCCGACGGCACCGGCACCCTGACCCTCTTCGCCATCGACGCCACGGCGGTTTCCCTCACCAACCTGATCGGGGAACAGCTGCCGGGGCTGCAGGCCGAGGTCTATACCAAGCCCTGAGAGGGCAGAAATCAGGCGGGCACACCTACCCGCAGGCTGCTGACCCTTCCCGTCCTGCGAAAGATCTCCCTGCTGGTCGCCGCATCGAGGGTACCCCCTTCACGCCGTTCGATGCTGCCATTTTCATAATGAACTTCAATATACGGCTGGTCTGAGCGGCTGTAGATAACCGGAACCTGACAATAGGTAAAGGCCAGGGCCCCGGCGGGAAGTTCCAGAACCACCTCTTCGCCCCGGAGGCCGCGGGTTCGGAAATGCCCCCCCTGCTC
>CAYWZF010000168.1:0-3867 GCA_964461555.1 uncultured Robiginitalea sp.
ATAATCGGGCCACTCCATGAAGCCGCTTCCAGGTTCTGGCGAGAAACGCTACTGGCTTTCTATGATATTTGAAAGATTCTTAATTTCTTTTACTGTCAACATCTAAGTTACCTCCAATTTCCAGGTCTATCTGAAATCTGGCATCAACGATCCCGATGCCCCAACATGTCGGCAAGCATTCAGACTGAGCCCCATTAAAGAAGTACAAGCAAGGCCGCGTGTTGCTCGCTTTCATTCGAATCCTCCGAATGCAAGCGGGCATTGAGTTAATCCTCAATAGCCTGGACGACCTTCGTCTCGTATCCTCCCAAAACGTCATCCCACCTCGGATTGTCGTACGCGTTGGTGAGCAGGATCATCACCATGTCATTCTGGGGGTCGATCCTGAAATACGTTTGCCAGTAGCCGTTCCATCCCCATTGGCCGGCATTGATCCCTTCCTTATTTTCTGCCAATCGTACTTCTCCGCCATAACCAAATCCCAGCCCCTCCCCCAACCGCAGGGTGTCGATCTGATTCGAAAGCATGCGGTCGACAGTGGCAGGTTCGAGGATCCGGGCATTTCCCAGGGCCCCCTTGTTGAGGATGGCCGATGCAAATTTCAGGTAATCGCCGGCCGTTCCGACCAGACCGGCCCCGCCGGCAAAATAGGTTTTCGCCCCGGAGACCGGGTAGTCTGTAACGAACATCTCCGGCAGGGGTCCGCCTACATTGGGGGTGATCCAAACGTCTACCAGGCGGTCGGCCTTTTCATCGGGTAAGTAAAAGCCCGTATCCTGCATATCCAGGGGCTTGAAGATATTTTCCTCGAAATACGCATCCAGCGGCATTCCCGAGACCTGCTCCACGATATAGCCCAGCACATCGATATTGGTGCCATAGGTCCAGGCTTCCCCGGGTTGGTGCATAAGCGGGGCGCGGGCCTGTTTGGGAATGTTGGTAGCCAGGGTCCGCGGTTCCTTGGTCCAGGCCTCCACAAAGTCATACTGCGGATAAATCGCTCCCGCCACCGGGTGGAAGACGGCATACGGGATGCCTGAGGTATGGGTCAGCAGGTGGTGCACGGTGATCTCCCTTTTCAGGGGAACGGTGGTGAAGGTAGAATCCTCCTTGTTGAAGGTTTCGAGCACCTCAACGCTGGCAAATTCCGGGATGAATTTTGACAGCGGTTCGTCGGTGGATAGTTTGCCCTGCTCAACCAACTGCATCACGGCGGTGGACGTAATCGGCTTCGACATGGAGGCGAACCGAAAGATGTGGTCCGGGGTCATTTCTTCAGACTTCTCCCGGTCGCTATAGCCGAAAGCCTTCTTGTAAATGACCTGGTCTCCCCTGGCGATCACGGCTACCGCCCCCGAGATCAGGGCTGAATCCATGGCCCACTTTACATGCGCTTCAATCTGGTTTATTTCTTCCTGGTCCAGGCCATAGGCCAGCGGATCGGCTTCAGGAAGAACGGGCTCCGGAGTCTTTGGAACAGTAGTGTTTCCGCAGGAAAGCAAAAGGGCTGAGATCAGGAAAAGGAGGATGGGTTTCATGGAGGTTGATTATTTAGGATCATAAAGTAGTTATAAACCAACAAGGTGGCAAATTTTAGGCAATCGAATCCCGTTGCTGGCACCCCGCCGTTGCAGGCAGGTTTGAACCTACAAGAAAGGATGTGACGGATAACGAGTGCCTGCAGGCCGGTGTAGTGGTTTTTTCAGAATGAGACCCACTTGGGAATAGCGGGCGCAGGCAAAGATCCCTATACTCCCTCACCCTTGTTCTGTTCTCTGCTTCAGGACTTCCCTTTCAGGATCTATGCCGGCCTAAGGTGGGCCATTTCGCGACCGATAATCCGATACTTAAGGAATTTAGGCATCAGAGAGTTCAGCACCATGAACGTGCGGCACAGCCTGCTGGGAATGATGCGCTCCTTTCTGTGGAGCATTTTGCTGATGGCAATCCGGGCAACCTCTTCGGGCTCCTGGATCGACACGCGGGTAATCCAGTCTGCATGGCTGTTTTGATAACTGAGTGCCGGGTTCGTGTTCATGCCCCCAGGACAGATGATGCTGACAGACACCCCCATTTCCTTAAGTTCCTGATGCAGGCTTTGGGAAAAAGACAGCAGGTATGCCTTGGTTGCCCCGTACACAGTTTTCCCGGGCAGAAAGAAAAAGCTCGCCAGACTGCCCACGTTCAGAACCCCGGAGGGACTACTTTCCCTGAGGTCTTCCAGAAAGAGTTTGGTCAGCATGGTCGGGGCCATCACATTTACCTGGATCTGTTGCTGGAAGTACGACCATTCAAGGTCTTTAAAAAGCCCCTTGCTTAAAACGCCGGCGTTGTTGATGAGATACTGGACCTTAAGGGAACGCTGGCGGATTTCCCTGTGCATCTGAAGGATTTGCTCCGGTTTGGAAAGATCGACTTCGAAAGGCTGTACATCGACATGATAGGTGTCTGTCAGAAATTCGGATACTTCCTTAAGCCCCGTATGGGGAAGGCTCACCAGTATCAGATTCATTTGGCGTTTTGCGCATTCCAGCGCCAGGGCCTTTCCAAAGCCCTGGCTGGCACCAGTAATCAGGGTGTAATTTCTCATGGCACAGCGTTTAGTTCTTTAAATAGGCAAACGTCTTTTCGATCCCCTCTTGCAAGGGGGTGATAGGGTAGCCCAGCTGAGCCTGGGCTTTTTCAGATGAGACCCTCCGATCGGTAAAGATGTGGTCGAGCATCTCCGGGGTGATACCGGGTTTTCCCCTTAAGATTTTTTCCATAAAGGCCCTGACAGCCAGGGCGGCCCGAATCAGGTTGTAGTTTATCGCCACAAACCGGTTCCGGTTCTGATTGATCTGGCCGATGGTACGGAACAAGGTTTCATAGGTGGCGTTTACGCCCCCTATAATGTACTTTTCACCTGGGATTCCCTTCTCCAAAGCCAACAGGTGTGCCTGGATTACATCTTCAATAAACACGTAATTGGCCACCTGCTGCAAGCGATTGGGCACCCAGAGCAGCCGGTTGCTGAGGGCCATCAAAATAAGCTCGTTGATCCCATTGGAGAAGCCTTTGGGGCCCGGGCCATAAACACGCGACACATAGAGGATGACTCCAGGAAGCCCCTTATGGTTGTATTCCTGCACGAGTTCTTCGGCCATGGATTTGGTTCTCTCATAGTCATTGGCAAAAGGAGTCACCCGACGGTGCGATTCGGTTAGCGGCTCCTTCCCGCTTGAAGGCCCAAGTACGGATACCGAACTGGTGAATATGAACTTTTTAACTCCATGGATCCTGGAAGCTTCCAGCACATTGGCGGTACCGTTAACATTTGTATTGAAAAAGGGTTCCGGCTTATTGCAGGTGAGGTCCGTAAAAGCAGCTAAGTGGCAGGTATACTGACATCCCCTGCAGGCGTTTATCACGGAGTCCAGGTCTGAGATGTCTCCCTGGAAAAAGCTGATGGCCTTGTGTTTGGGTAATCTTTTGGAGGCCGGGTTCCGCACCAAAACAATAACCGGGTAGCCCTTGTGCGCCAGGGAAAGGGCGAGCTGGCTCCCTAGATATCCGGTGGCTCCGGTAAGAAAAACAGGACTTTTCATGCGTGTCGCGACTTAAAAGTTGTTTTTCGCGGGTATCGGATCTCCAGGGGAAGGGAAAGGCAGGAGTCCGGTTTGAATGCGGGCCAAATGCTATGTGTGTAAGAAACCCGCATACAGCATCTGATTTACTCCGTTGGCCTGTGCTTTGTCGAACAACAGGCATGGGATAATCACCCCGAAATGTATTCAACGCACAGACCGTGCGCAATGATCTCTATCAATCCCCTGGGGAAGGGGCTTCCCTTGCCGGAAACTCCGGCAATAATTCCAGGAATGCCTT
>CAYWZF010000169.1:0-3825 GCA_964461555.1 uncultured Robiginitalea sp.
TTGCCACTTTCTTTTATGCGAGTAAAAGAAAGTGGAAAAATAGCGAGTCAAGCCACCGGCGTGACGAGCAAAACCCTATGAAGACCAGAGCGAGAAAAAGTACGAAACCGGATTGGGGCCAGAATCCGGAAACCTCTTTCGTTTAACGAATCAATGCTTCAAACCCGGGAGTCATAAACTCTTTAACAGTCCCGTCGGCATCGACATAGATGATATAACCTTCCAGTTCGGGGTGCTCCCCAAGCAATTTGCGAGAGGCTTCGAGGTCCATGGCCATAAAGGCAGTCGCATAGCCGTCGGCCAGCATGCAATTGGGGGCCAGCACCGAAGCGGCCAGGATGTTCGAGCTGCGGGTAAACCCGGTCAGCGGGTCGATGGTGTGCACAAATTTGGCCCCGGTTTGCGGATCGACCCTGAATTTGCGGTAGTTCCCCGAGGAGGCCATGGAGCGGTCCTGAAGGGCGATTACCCGCTTGATGGACCGGCCGTCGGATACCTGCGGGTCGTCTATTCCAATGCGCCAGGGCTGGTTTTTCTCGGGGTTCCCACTGCGGGCCCGCACCTCGCCTCCCACCTCGATCAGGTAATGCGAAACACCCGCCTCATCAAACAGGGCGGCCAGGCGGTCAATGGAGTACCCTTTCGCTATGGCATTGAAATCGAGGCGTACCTGGGGCAGTGCCTTGCGGATGCGGTTGTCTGGGCCCAGGCTCACCTTGTCAAACCCCACATAGGCCAACAGGCTGTCTACCTTCAGGCTGTCCATCTCCAGGGCCGGGCCGGGACCAAAGCCCCAGGCGTCTACCAGTACGCCAACCGTGGGGTCGAAGTGCCCCCCGCTCTCTTCCCAGATGCCGCCAGACGCCTCAAACACTTCCCGGAACATGGCATCGACCACCACGGTGCTGTCGCCCCGGTTGATGCGGCTGATGTCCGAATCGGGCAGGTAGGTCGACATGGAGCGGTTCATCACGGCAAAGACCGAGTCGATCTGCCGGGTGAAATCCTGCGGGCCCTCGGTATAGAGAATGATGGAATACGAAGTCCCCAGCGCCCCGCCCTGGTACTGCTGCCTTTGCAGGGGGGTCGAAGGGCCGCAGCCCGCCAGGGAAAAAAGCCCCAGAGCAGCCAGGGCATGCCTCAGCTTAGATTTCAATGAGTCCGTCATAGTCTACGATATAGGGTTCATTCAGATATACCGGGGCATGGCGGTCTTCGGCATTGGAGAGGCCCACCCCGGCGTAATAGGTGCGCGCCTCAAACTTCAGGGCATGGGCCTTGACCTTTTCCAGGAGGCGAAAATCATAGGCCCTCGGGTCTTCCGGGTAGGGCACGGGGCGCACCACGATAAAGTGCAGGTGGCGTTCTTTCAGGCAGACGAATTGCGGGTTTTTCCCCAGCTGGCTGTTCACGCCCATAAATTCGAAGCCGGAGGCCTGCAGCTGCCTGCCTACCAGGTTCATGGCCAGATTGTGCAATTCCTGTTCGCTGAGGGGTTTCATGCGGTTCACGATAAAAAAACCGATATGCGGGATATCGGTTTTAATTGCTCGGGTTCAGGTATCAGCCTCCGAAATCGTCGAAGCGGATGTGCTCGTCAGGGATTCCGAAGTCTTCCCCCATTTTCTGCACCGCCTTGTTCATCAGGGGCGGGCCGCAGAAATAGAGTTCGATGTCTTCCGGGGAATCGTGGTGCTTCAGGTAGTTTTCGATCACACAGTTGTGGATAAAGCCTACAAAGCCATCGCCCGGGGCGTCCAGGTTTTCCTTCACCTTCCAGTTGTCTTCCGGGAGGGGTTCGGAAAGGGCCATGAAGAAGCGGAAGTTCGGGAATTCCTTCTCGAGCTGCTTGAAGTGGTCGATATAGAACAATTCCCGCTTGGAGCGGCCTCCGTACCAGTAGGTAACTTTCCGGTTGGTCTTGAGGGTCTTGAACAGGTGGTAGAGGTGCGAACGCATGGGTGCCATGCCGGCCCCTCCGCCCACATACAGCATTTCAGACTGGGATTCGTTGATGAAGAATTCCCCGTAAGGCCCTGAGATGGTCACCTTGTCACCCGGCTTGCGGGCGAAGATATAGGAAGACGCTACCCCGGGGTTTACGTCCATCCAGCCGTTTTTGGCCCGGTCCCAGGGGGGGGTGGCGATACGCACGTTGAGCATGATCTCGCGCCCCTCTGCCGGGTAGGAAGCCATGGAATACGCCCGCTCTACGGTTTCGGGGTTTTTCATCACCAGCGGCCAGAGGTTGAATTTGTCCCACTCGGCCTGGAATTTATCAGGGGTTTCGTGTTCCTCAGGGTGGGCGGTGATGTCGATTTCCTTATACGGGACCTCGCAGGGCGGGATTTCAATCTGGATGTACCCCCCGGCCTTGTAATTCATTTCTTCCGGGATCTCCACCACGAATTCCTTGATAAAGGAGGCCACGTTGTAATTCCGCACCACGGTGGCATCCCACTTCTTGATGCCGAATACCTCCTCGGGGATGGTGATCTCCATGTCTTGCTTCACCTTCACCTGGCAGGCCAGGCGCGCCCCCTCGTTGAGCTCGCGCTTGGAGAAGTGGGGGGTTTCGGTGGGGAGGGCTTCCCCGCCCCCTGAGAGCACATGGCATTCACACTGGATGCAGGTTCCCCCGCCCCCGCAGGCCGAAGGCAGGAATATCTTCTGGTTCCCCAGGGTTGACAGCAGGGAGCTGCCCGAGGGCACCTGTATCTGCTTTTCCCCGTTGATGGTAATGGTAACCGGGCCCGAGGGGGAGAGTTTTTCCTTGGTTACCAGCAGCAGGGCCACCAGCAACAGGACCAGGATAAGAAAGGAGATAATCGTGATGACGATGGTACCTACGGTGCTTACAGCTAAAATCATTTCGGTTTTTTTACGAGCTCGTTATACGATACGGTAGCTTCATTTTCGGCGGCTTCCCCGGTCGCTTCGGGGGTGGTGGCAGGCGTTTGCGGAACTACCGGCTCAGCTGCCATTTCCTTGGCTGCCTGGTCGCCGGCGCTGCCTTCATCCCCCCCGGTCAGCATCCCTCCAAAACTCTGGAACCCGATGCCCATCAGGCCTGTGATGATAAAGGTGATCCCCAGGCCGCGCAGCGGGGCCGGCACGTTGGAGTAGCGGATCTTCTCGCGGATGGCGGCGATGGCCAGGATTGCCAGAAACCAGCCTATACCCGAGCTGATGCCGTAATTGAGTGCCAGGCCCAGGGTCTCGATCTCACGGCTCTGCATGAAAAGCGAGCCCCCCAGAATGGCGCAGTTCACCGCGATCAGGGGCAGAAAGATCCCGAGGGAGTTGTACAGGGCCGGGGAGAATTTCTCCACTACGATCTCCACCAGCTGCACCATGGTCGCAATGGTGGCGATAAAGAGGATGAAGGAGAGGAAGCTCAGGTCGTAATCGGCGTATTCGGGGCCGAGCCAGGTCAGGGCGCCCGGTTGCAGCAGGTACTGGTCCAGCAGCCAGTTCAGGGGCACCGTCACGGCCAGCACGAAAATGACCGCTGCCCCCAGGCCCACAGCCGTAGACACTTTTTTGGATACCGCCAGGTAGGAACACATCCCCAAAAAGACGGCAAAGACCATATTGTCGATGAAAATGGACTTGAAGAATAATTCTACATGCTCTAACATACGTTCTTCTTTACAGGGTGTTCGCTTAGTTTTCTTCGATCAGGGCGGGGTTGCGCGAACGCTGTACCCAGATGATGATCCCTACCACGATCAGGGCCGCAGGGGGGATGATCATAAAGCCGTTATTTTCGTAGCCAATGGAATACAAGCCAGTCTTGGCGATCGGGTCGCCCAGCACAGGGAT
>CAYWZF010000170.1:0-3767 GCA_964461555.1 uncultured Robiginitalea sp.
ACCCTGAATGTTCATATTTTTTGGTACTACTGGCCATGAAGTCTGCAGTAGGCAGTGGCAGTTTGCAGTGCATAAGATATATTCAGCACGGATTACAAATCCGCGGCGTCAAAGGCATGCATTCTCAGGCAGGGCTTTACCGGAGCACTGAGCCCGCTGGCTATCAGGGAGGTACCCATGCCACTCCCGCTTGTGATGCGCTTTCAGAAAAACCCGCGCGGCCGGCGTCCGCGCGGGTTTTTAGCATTCATAAATAATGCCGGTTAAAACTCCAGCTCGAAATACAGGCTGCTTGCCTCGTTTTCTTCCGTCACGGCCTCCCCGGCCAGCAGCTCGCCCGAAGCCGAGAACAGTTGCAGGTTTACCTTCCAGTACCCGGTCATGGTCAGGGAAAGCTTCCCGTTATAGGAATCTGACAGGGGGTCGAACACAAGGTCTTCGTTGTTCGGGGAACTGTGGTTGCCCATGCCCGGCATGCGGGGGTCTATCCCAACGGTATAGTTTTCGACCACCGGGAACGACATCATGTTTTCCATCCTGAAAAGCACGGCGCCGAAGTCGTTTACCTTCACCTCGGGCGTCATGGGCATCATGGCCAGGATATACCGCACCCCGTCACTGCCCGCAAAGGCATTGACCTGCCGCAGCCCGTCTGCCGGAAGGGCTACCGTGATCCGTTGGGTGGCAGTGTACGCTTCGCCCCCCAGCGTATAGTTGAAGGTAATATCCCAGTACTCGTCGGCATTGCCCGGCATCTGGAAGACGGCATACCCCTCCACAACGGTGGGGTCATCCCCGGGCACCAGGGCCGATTTCGGGCAGGAATGTTCCCGATCCATCATATGCATGACCGGCATCCACGAAACGGACGGGTTATCGACATAGGCCCCTTCGGCATTGCGCAGCCGGAAGGCAAAGGCATTGTAACCCGTGATCAGGGACGGCCCCTGGCTGTACATCTCCAGGGCATGGCCGTTGGCTTCAACGGTTGCCAGCAGGGTAAACTCCTCCAGGGGGTTCGATTCTTCATAGGGATCATCCTTGTCATCGGAACATGCCAGGGTCAGGGTTCCCAGAAAAAGGAATAGCATCAGATATTTAAGTGTTTTCATGGTGAAATTATTCGTTTTAAGATGTTTAATTCAGTTTATAAGTTACAGAGGCATAGAGGTTTCGGCCCATCCGGGGGATGTTGTTCCAGTCCGAATAGGTGGTGTAAAAAGTGTCGAATACATTGTCTGCCCCGCCTTTGACAAAGACCTGGTCGTTGTTGCCCAGCCTGAACACCTTCCCGAGGCTCATCGAAAAGACAGTATAGGCCCCGGTACGGTCTTCACCAAATGCCGGGCTGAAATGCACCTGCTCCCCCGCCCCGCGCATTTGAATGGAGCCGGAGAAGCCATTGCTGGCATACCAGACCGAGGCGTCATAGGCCAGGGGGCTAATGAAGGGCAGGTTGCGGCCCGTGTGGTCAAAACCCCGGTGGTAGCTCACATTGCCCTCAAGGCGCACGGCATCGGTCAGTTTCCAGGCAGTGCGCAGCACGGCATTGTACTGGGTCGCATAGCTGAGATTGCGGTATACCTTGACCCCGTCGGCTCCGATGGTCATCGGGCTGAGGAAGGGGTCAATTTCCCCTATGACGTAGTTGGGCAGGTGAAAATAGTTGCCTTCCAAAGCAACCGAGGCGCCTTCAATTTCCCATGACAGGCCGAGGTTGCCCTCGAGGGATGCCTCGTTCTCCAACTCCGGATTGCCGATATAGTCGTGGTTGTCAAAACTGTTGAAGAGGTAGAAGCCATATCCCTCCGATACCGAAGGAGCGCGGTCTCCGTATGAAACGCCCCCTGTAAGCACCCAGTTTTCGACGGGCCGCCGGTAGCGGGCCGAAACGCTCTTGAGCACCCGGTACTTGCTCGCGTCCATGTTGGGATAGAAGATCCGCAGGCTGTTCAGGCCGAATGCGTCGGCAACCGTGTTCTCCTGCAGGCTGATGCGCGCCCCGAGTATCAGGCTGGCGTTGCCCAGGGCCCAGGTATCCCCGGCAAAAACCCCTGAATTCCAGGTACGCACATCGGGCCAGGTAAGCATGAACATGGGGGGCTCATTGGCATCTGCGGGATACATGGTCATCTCAGCCAGGGAACGGTTGTAAAAGCCGTCCCATTTGAGCTGCAACCGGTGCTTCCCGGCATCGAGGTATCCTTCCGCCAGAAAGCCATAGGTGTCGCTCCAGCCGGGCATATCCATGCGAATGGGTACATCGGGCCTTTGGGAATCGTCCATGGTGTGGGTGATGGTGTTGAAATAAACCTTGGCGCGCACCTGCTCAAAACTGCCCAGTGCCCGGGCCTTCCAGTCAACCGAGGTAATCAGACCCCTGGCCAGGGAAACATCCATGGGCAGGGCCGGATAGCCGACATTCCGTGCTTCGTCATAGATCAACGTGGCGCCCAGCTCATGGTTCGCATTGAGCTTATAGCCCCCGTTTACGGAAAGGTTCGATTTTTCGAATTGTGAAAAGGGCACCTCTGCCCGGCCCCCGGCCGAATAGTTTTCGGCCTTGCGGTAGATGTAGTCGCCGTCTACGAACAGGTTCGGGGTCGAATAGTTCAACTCGGCCCCCAAAATCCGCTGCATATTGTTGGATTCCAGACCGCTCTCCATATTGGCCCGCAGGCCTTCTGAGCCGAAGCCGCTTTTGTCTAGCCTGAGGTCAAGGGCGCCCCCGATGGTCGGGCCATGTTCAGCTCCACCCTGCCCTGAGCGCACCTCCGCCTTGCTTAAATTGGAGACATCCACGTACGATGTGACCGGGTCCATCTTGTCTGTACACCCCGAAAAGATGCGCATGCCGTCTATGGTGATCGTAAGGCGTTCACTGGCCATCCCGTTTATCATGGGTTCCCAGGCGTACGCCCCCCGCTTCATCATGCCCAGAATGTGCCCATCTTCGAGATAGGTGTCTAAGGTCGCCAGAGGCTTGGGTTGTTTTTGGTATTCGAGCTGCCCTTTGGGGGAGATCAGGATAACCTCATCCAGGTTGATCTGAAGGATGCTATCTTGCCCGATGAATTCCTGCGAGAAACCCTGACTGGTGGTCACGGTCAGCAGGCCAAAGAACAGCCAGCGACATACCCAAGCGCCCCCTGGCTTCCCCGCATTGGAAAAGCTCATGAGAATTTTGGATTTAGATTGAAGTAACTATGGGGAGGAAGAACATCTCTCCTCCCTGAGGGAAGAAGTCCGAAAGTCAGGCTTTCGGGGGGGTGAAGCACTTCATTACGACCAGGGCCGGGGTTAGTTTTTCACGATACCCAATAGTGTTGTGAGCATCCTGGATGACACCTCCAAATTCAGGGACTATATATCCCTGGATGGGAAACAGGATTTCTGACCAGGAGTACTGCACTTTGGGGCTTTCGAAGGGGTTTTCTTCGGGCTGGCCGTTTTCCTTGGCCAAAAGCTCGGCCAGGTAGCATTTGCCGTTGCATTTCAGCTCCGGGACATCCCTGTTTTTGCAGAGGTTATTGACGATATAGTCGTAATTGGCAATATATTCTGCCAGGGGCCAAAGGGGCTTGAACAGCATAACCAGGGCAAACGATATGGCCAATAGGGGTTTCACAGGTCAAAAGTAGGCAGTCGCAAAGGTAGGGAATATGACAATTATCAGAAAAAGACAAAAATGTCTTTTTATAGTGCGCGTGCCTATTTCACAAAGAATTTCGCAAGGGATATTGGGCACGTCGCGCTCTTCCGCCTTC
>CAYWZF010000171.1:0-2301 GCA_964461555.1 uncultured Robiginitalea sp.
GATCCGCTGAGCAGCACGCACAGCAGGCCGGCCAGTACGGTGTGGATACTGAAGGAAATGGGCTCGCGCCGGAAGATCTTCCAGCTTGCGAGAAAGGCCCCTACGGGGATCAACACGGCAGGGCCCTTGGTGAGGAAGCCCAGCCCCCAGGCCAGGTAAAAGGCATAGAGGCTCCAGGTTTGCCCGCGAAGCCGGTGGTGCACATAGAAAAAGACGCTGGCCATCGCACAGGTATTCAGGTAGGCGTCGGTAGTGAGGATACGGCCCGATAGGAGTGCCAGGGGGATGGAGAAATACACCACGGCGCTGGCAAGGGCCATTTTCCGGTCGTTGAACAGGAGCAGGGAAATTTTCCAGACCAGGAAGAGTTGCAGGGTAAAGGCCACCGCCAGGAAAAAGCGGGCCCCGAACTCATTGACCCCGAAGATCGCATACCCCAGGCTGGTGAGGTAATAGGTTACCGGGGGCTTGTGGTAATGGCGGATGCCCAGGTCGGTCGGGTGCAGATAGTCGCCGCTGCGGTACATCTCCCGTCCAATTTCGGCATACCGGGCTTCGCTGGATTCGGTAAGCCCCCAGGTGCCCATGCCGGCTATAAGCAGGATAAAAGCTAAACCCAGTAGCCATACCGGATTACGCAAGTCAGGCATTTCATGGAAATAGGTGTTAAAATTACATTTTTTTCAATACCTTATCAAGAAAACCCTGAGTTTGATCTGGGGATATCACCTGCATGTCGCTATTCCACCGGAAAATTTGCTACCTTGAGACAGCAACCAAACAAGAGCCATCCCAATCATGAAAATAGCATCTGACCGACCCCAGGGCGACCCCCTGCCCCGTCGCACCTTCCTGAAAAAGAGCGCCCTGGCTTCCTCCATATTCATCGTCCCCCGGCATGTGCTGGGCGGCCCCGGCTTTATTGCTCCCAGCGACCAGCTGCACCTGGCGGCCATCGGGGCCGGGGGCAAGGGCCACAGCGATATCGTAAACGCCTCCGTAGGGGGGCGCGAACGGGTGGTGGCTTTGTGCGACGTCGATTTTTCGGGCTCCGCCAGGGCTTCGGTCGAAGCCTTCCCCAAGGCGAAGCTGTACAGCGACTACCGGGAAATGCTCGATAAGGAAAAAGGGATCGATGCGGTAACCATTTCCACCCCTGACCACGTGCACGGGCCGGCAGCCTCTTACGCCATGCAGCGGGGCAAGCACGTCTATGTGCAAAAGCCCCTGACCCACAACATCAGCGAGGCGCGCATGCTGACCCGGATGGCCCGCAACCAGAAGGTGGTTACCCAGATGGGGAACCAGGGGGGCTCGAACCCCCTGCTGGGCATGGTGCAGCGGTGGGTCGATTCGGGTGTGCTTGGCAGGATCTCAAAAGTACAGGTCTGGACCAACCGGCCGGTTTGGCCACAGGGTTCTGCCATGCCTGCCCCCGACCCGTCCCTGAAGCCGCCCGACCTCGACTGGGACCTCTGGCTGGGGCCGGCCCCTGAAACGCCCTACATCCCCAACATGCACCCCTTTAACTGGCGGGGCTGGTGGGATTACGGCACCGGCGCCCTGGGCGACGTGGGGTGCCACCTGATCGACATCCCTTTCCGGACCCTGGGCCTGCAGTACCCGAAAGACGCCGAGTGCAGCGTGGGCTCGGTCTTTTCCCAGATGTGGACGCCCGATTACCACCCCGAAGGCTGCCCGGCTTCTTCCTTTATCACCCTGCATTTCGAGGCCACTGAAAAATCGCAGTCGCCCATCGAGATGACCTGGAGCGACGGGGGCATTCGCCCGGCACACCCCGACATCATCCCGGCCGACAGCGACATAGGCGGCTCGGGCAGTGCCAACGGGGTTTTGATCCATGGGGAGAACGGCATTATTTCCACCAATATCAACGACAGCTCGCCCCTGATGCCCAAGCTCTACCTGAACGACGGCACCACCGAATTCGGCCCGGAGGTCGAGGAAATGCCCGAACCCGAATACGGCCACCAGCGCAAGTGGGTCGACGCCTGCAAGGCCGGTTTTGACAGCCCTGAGCACCAGGCGCTGACCTCGTCTTTCGATTACGCCGGGCCCATGACCGAGACCGTGCTGATGGGGAACCTGGCCATCCGCAGCTACATGCTCAGGCGTGAGGTGGCGGGAGCCGACGGCCGCACGCGCATGGAATTCTTTGGCCGCAAGAAACTTCTTTGGGATGGGGAGAACATGCGCATCACCAACCTGGAAGAGGCCAACCAGTTCGTGAGCCGGACCTACCGGGAGGGGTGGGAGATGTAGGCAATTTGTTAATGTGCT
>CAYWZF010000171.1:2401-3759 GCA_964461555.1 uncultured Robiginitalea sp.
TCAAATTGGCAAATTTTCAAATCTTCAAATGGAAAAGGGGAAATCCCCAAAACCCCCGGGAACAAGGTAAGCGCACAAACTGCATATCCCTTGCGTTTTCGGTAATACCTGCAGGTCCCCGGCAGATTTTAAATCTGGTTTAAAGGCGTTAACCCCTATACCATTCGCAGAATGGCCCTTTTACCCCTTAATTCGTAATTCATAATTTGATTTGTCAATGAAGCATTCAGAATTAAAGGATCTCGCAGAGGCACACGGCCTGGTCGGCGACCTGTTCCCCCGGGTCTCCCCCGAAGAAGCCTGGGAGCGGTACCGGCTCACCGACGAGCAGCTGGCCTTCTATGAAGAGAACGGCTACCTGAGCCATGTAAAGCTGCTGGAGGAGCAGCAGGTCAAGGCCCTGCGGGCCGAACTGGAGCAGCTGATGGACCCGGCCCACCCGGGCCATGGCCTTTTCTATGAATTCCATAGCAACGAATCGCCCGACCCCGAGAAAATATTGTTCCATTCTTTGGGCCATTGGCGTATTACCCCGGGCTTCCACGACGTCTTGTGGAACCCGCGCTTTGTGGTGCCGGCCTGCCAGTTACTGGGGGGAAAGGCGGTGCGGTTCTGGCACGACCAGCTCTTCTGCAAGCCGGCACGCCACGGGGGGGTGGTGGCCTGGCACCAGGATTACAGCTATTGGACGCGCACCACGCCCCTGCAGCACCTCACCTGCTGGGTGGGCCTCGACGATGCCACGGAAGCGAACGGGTGCCTTCGGTACATTCCCGGCAGCCATAAGTGGGAGTTGCTGGAAAAGATCGAGCTGGCCGGGGCCATGGATAGCCTGCGGGAATTGCTCACCCCTGAACAGCTCAGGCAATACGAAAGGCAGGTGGCCGTGGAAATGCCCGCCGGCTATGCCACCTTCCACCACCCGAAGCTGGTGCATGGCTCGTACGAAAACCGCTCAGAGCACCCGCGCCGGGCTTTTGTGCTGAATGTCTTTGCCGATGGGACCCTGTCTGACACGAACGGGGAAATCCTCACAGGGGTGCCCATTATCAAAAAGGGACAGAAAATGGAAGGGCCCTTCTTCCCGTTGCTTTTTGACCCCATGAAATGCAGGGTCTAGGCTAAACAGGAAACCCTCAGAGCTTCACCCCCTCATCTTATGGAAGGGATTGAGGGATCCACATTGTAGATGTAAACGATGTTTTTCCAGCAGGCCTTACCGGGTTGCGATCCCGCCCATGCGGTCATAGGAATTACCCAGGAATTCGGCGGTGTTGTCAAGCATCAGATCTGAAATTTTCCCGGAATAGGTCCAGACCAGGGCCGACGCAATGATCGCCAAACCTAAGGCCACCCAA
>CAYWZF010000172.1:0-3727 GCA_964461555.1 uncultured Robiginitalea sp.
TGCTTTTAGACAACCTTTTGTTTACATTAAGTTTACATTGATCATCTATATGTTTGTTTTTTAGCTCTTTACGCAATGTTAAATTTTGAAATGCTGTTAACATTGGCAGAGACAAAACCGTCGGGAAGCCTGGAAAAGGCCCGTGAAATCCCCTTTTAACGGGGCGAGCATGGGCACAAAGGGTCAGGGTTTCACCGGCTTTCTTCCTATTTTATAACCCCGGCTCCTGGCCGATAATTTCAGTACATCTGGCACATGCAGGCTCCCTGCCGGGCTGTTTGTACTATTCCCTGAAATAGCGGGGCATCAGGTGGTTGATCTGTCGGCACAGAGGTTCACAACCGGCATGTTTGCCAGGTACCGCTTGTACCGGATCGCTCAGAACCAATCCTGTAAATACGAAGAGCGGCATGCCAGGAGCATGTCAGGTCTGCCCCCTAAGGCCGTCTAAGCCAGGGTAACCTTATTTTGTTGATCTTTGCCTGATGAGACCCTCCTTTCCGCCCGTCCGTTTCGCCTTCCTGACCCTTTTCCTGATTACCTGTTCGTGGCATCTGCCCGCCCAGGCCCCCACAGCCGATGAAATATTGGGCAAAAGCATCGCCTATCACGACTCAAAGGGCGTGTGGGGCCGGTTCGACGGTTCCTTCGCCATCAAAATGGAAACGCCCGACAAGCCAGACCGGCTCAGCCACATCCGCCTCGACCAGCCCCGCTCCTATTTCGGGATCCGTATTGTACAGGATGGGGTGGAAACGGAACTGGAGCTCCGGCAGGGAGACTGCAGGCTGCGCTACAACGGCTCGGAAACCTTTTCGGAAGAAGTGGCCTCCAACCACCGCCTCACCTGCGAGCGGGCCCGCATGTGGCGGGATTATTATACCTATCTATACGGGCTGCCCATGAAATTGCGCGACCCGGGCACCCGGGTTGACCCCAGGGTCGAACGCCGGGAATTCCACGGCAAATCCTATTGGGTACTCCGGGTAACCTATGACCCCGAAACCGGGTCAGACACCTGGTATTTCTATTTCGACCCGCAGACTTTTGCGCTGGAAGCCTATCAATTCTTCCATGATGAGGCCAAAAACGACGGGGAGTATATCCTGCTTGAGGGGGAAGCGATGGCAGGAAGCATGCGCCTGCCCAAAAAGCGGAGCTGGTATACCAATAAAGAGCACCGGTTTCTTGGAACAGACACGCTTCAGGAGGAAGAATGAGGTCTTGTTTTTGATCAACCGACCAGGTAGTTTGCAGATCCTCTAAATTCTGTGCATTTCGTCGATTATTTGCTGCTGGGCGGGGCTTCCGGGCATATTATTTGTGTATTTTACACGTGTAAAACAGCCCTATGCTCCTTCCCATCCAGGATACGCAATTCATCGCCGATCACGAATTGGATTTCGGGAAGTATCGCTTTTACAGGAATCTCATTATCGGGGAGGTTTTCGAGGGCGCCAAAATGGACTTCGACAAAGTGCTGCCCCTGTTGGCTATAGCTGCGCTCTATTACAGCGAGGAGAAACCCTTCGTGTATCTTTCTCACCGCAAGTTTTCCTACTCCTTCGACCCCACCATGCACCGGGAAATCCATAAATTATTCCCCTTTATGCTTGGGTACGGGGTGGTGGCCTACAACGACCTCAACAGTAAGGTGGCCAAACTCGAACAACGCTTCCTTTGCTGCCCCTCAGGGGTTTTCCACTCCATGGATGACGCCCTTGCCTGGGCCGCCGGCCTGATTGGGGACCGGTCTCCTGACACCGGGCTTTCTCAACGGTAGAAATTCATCTCATCCATGTACTTCCACACGGCCTCAGGCAAAAGGGGCCTGATGTTTTTTCCTGCCTTGTGCTGTTCGCGGATAAAGGTGGCCGAGATTTCCATGACCGGGGCATCAACGCGTTTGATGTGCGGGTGGCTTTTCAGGGATTCGGGCACTTTCTGGTCTGAGATGCGGGGATAGACATACAGGGGGTAGTACTGCAAAATGGCTTCATGGTTCTTCCACTTGTGGAAGCCCTTCAGGTTGTCTTCCCCCATGATAAGCGCGAACTCGCGTTCCTTTCCGTAGCGCTCGCTCAGGTGGTTGAGCGTGTCGATGGTGTAGTTGGGCTCGGGCATCCCGAACTCCACATCGCTGACTTTCAGGCGGGGGTATTCCCTGACCGCCTCATAAACCATCTGGTAGCGATGGTGGTTTTCCAGAAGGGTCTGTTTGGCCTTGAACGGGCTTTTTGGCGTAACCACAAACCAGACCTCTTCCAGGTCGGTGAATTCCGCAAAATGGTTGGCAATGACCAGGTGGCCGATGTGGATGGGGTTAAAGGTTCCGAAAAACAGGCCCGTCTTCTTCATGGGTGCAGTGGCCGGGGGACTATCCCGCTTTTTCAGGGTTTGGCTGGCATCGGCCCGCCGCGCAGGTAGGCGGCGACCAGTTCATGGGCCTCCTTCAGGGCCGTGTCGAGGTCGTAGTTCTTGATGATGAAGTCAAACTGTGGGGCGGTGGCCAGTTCTACCGAAGCCTTGGCAATGCGCATGTTGATCTTGTCTTCGCTCTCGGTGCTGCGTTTCTTAAGGCGAATCTTGAGCTCGTCCACGCTTGGCGGCTTCACAAAGACCGCCAGGGTGCGGTCGGGGAATTTTTTCTTGATGCGCAGCCCGCCCACCACATCGATGTCGAAGATCACGTTCTTCCCGTCGGTCCACAGCCGGTCTACCTCAGACTTGAGGGTACCGTAGAAATTGTCGCGGTACACCTCTTCCCATTCCAGGAAATCCCCGTTTTTGATGTGCTGCTTGAACTCCGAAACGGTCATGAAGTAATAGTGCTCCCCGTGCTTTTCCCGCGGCCGGCGGGGGCGAGAGGTAGCCGATACCGAAAAGGCCAGGTTCAGGTCGGGTTGCTCGAGCAGGTGCCTCACAATGGTGGTCTTGCCGCTGCCCGAAGGGGCCGAGAATACGATGAGCTTCCCTCCTTCCATCAGAGCACGTTCAGGATTTGTTCCTTGATCTTTTCCAGTTCGTCTTTCATCTGCACCACCACGCGCTGCATGGGGGCATCGTTGGCCTTCGAGCCGATGGTATTGATCTCCCGCCCGATCTCCTGGCAGATGAACCCGAGTTTCTTGCCGTTCGAATCGTCGGAGTGCAGGCTTTGCTCAAAATACTCCAGGTGCTTGGCCAGGCGCACCTTCTCTTCGGTAATATCGTATTTCTCGAGGTAGTAGATGAGTTCCTGTTCAAAGCGGTTGGCATCCACGTTTTCGCGGAGCTCGGCCACCGCCCGCTCCAGGCGCTCCCGCACGGCCTTCAGGCGGTCTTTGTCGAGGGCCTCCACCTCTGCCAGGTGCGTGCTGATAAAACCAATTCGCTGGACGAAATCGGCTTCGAGGGCCCGGCCCTCCTCGGTGCGGAACTGCTGGATTTCTTCCAGGGCCTTTTCCAGCGCCCCTTCAATGGCCTCCAGTTCCTGTGGGTCTGCTTCTTCCCGTTCCGTTCTCAAAGCATCCGGCAGCCGCAGGGCCATTTCGAGCAGGCGCACCGGCTCGCCGGGGGCGATGGCGCCCAATTGTTTCATGTAGTTTCGCACCACGGCCTCGTTGACCTCTGCCGAGCTGGCATCCCCGGTGTGCTCCACGTACAGCCCCAGGTCGATCTTGCCCCGCACCAGCACCTGTGCGATCCGGTTGCCGTACACGAGTTCCTTTTCGCGAAAAGCCGGCGG
>CAYWZF010000173.1:0-3621 GCA_964461555.1 uncultured Robiginitalea sp.
AGCTGCGCACCCCCCTGACCTCGGTGCTCGGGTTTGCCAAGATCATCCGCAAGCGACTCGAAGACAAGGTGTTCCCGGCCGTAACCGTAGACGACCAGAAGATCAAGCGCACCATGAAGCAGGTGAGCGAAAACCTCGACGTGGTGGTCTCCGAAGGGGAGCGCCTGACGAGCCTGATCAACGACGTGCTCGACCTGGCCAAGATCGAATCGGGGCGCATGGAATGGAACATGAAGCCCATCTTTCTGCAGGACGTCATCAGCCGGGCTGTTTCGGCCACTTCATCCCTGTTTGAGCAGAAGAAGCTGCAGCTGAAGAAAAAGGTGCCCGAAAACCTGCCCCTGGTGAGCGGGGATGAAGACAAGCTCATCCAGGTGGTGATCAACCTGCTCTCCAATGCGGTGAAATTCACCCCCAAAGGTTCGGTGTCGATCGAGGCCTACCAGGAAAAGGGCCAGCTCATCGTGGAGGTACAGGATACGGGCATCGGCATTGCCGAGGCAGACAAGCACAAGATCTTCGAACGCTTCCGGCAGGCAGGCGATACCCTCACCGACAAGCCGCAGGGCACGGGCCTGGGCCTGCCCATCTGCCGCGAGATCATCGAGCACCACGGGGGCATCATCTGGATGAAGAGCGAGCCCGGGGTGGGCAGCACCTTCTATTTCTCGGTGCCCCTGATCGGGGAGACCAGCCAGCAGCCCATCCAGCTCGAGCGCATCCTGAACAGCCTCAAAAAGCAGATAAAGCATTCCTCGCACCGGAAGCTCGAAGAGGCCGCGACCATCCTGGTGGTAGACGACGACACCCCCATCAGGTCCCTGTTGCGGCAGGAGCTCTCCGACGCGGGCTACAACGTCACCGAGGCGGCCAACGGCAAGGCGGCCCTCGACATGGTGCGCATCAGCAAGCCCGACCTCATTATCCTCGACGTGATGATGCCCGAGATCAACGGCTTCGACGTGGCCGCCGTGCTGAAGAACGACCCGGCCACCATGGATATCCCCATCATTATCCTCTCCATTGTGCAAGACAAGGAGCGCGGCTTCCGCATCGGGGTAGACCGCTACCTCACCAAGCCCATCGATACCGAGAAGCTCTTCCACGAGGTAGACGAACTCCTGGAACAGGGGGTTTCCAAAAAGCGGGTGCTGGTAGTCGATGAAGACGCCACCACCGTGAAATCGCTGTCGGAGGTTTTGTCGGCACGCGGGTACAAGGTGATGGAGGCCAACCCCGCCAACCTGATGGAGACCGCCTCTGAGATCAGGCCCGATATCATCATGCTCAAGGCCATCCAGAACGTGGACGAAAAAAGCCTGAAGGAGCTCAAACTCAGGGAAGGCATGGAAAATGTGATGTTTTTCGTGTATCAATAACTCAGTACAAACCATTCTAAAAACAATCCGCACCCATGCATAAAAAATTATTGATCGTAGACGACGAGGCCCACATCCGGATGCTGATCGAACAAACCCTCGAAGACCTCGAAGACGAAGGGGTCGAGCTGCTCTTCGCCGACAACGGCGAAAAGGCCCTTAGCCTGATTCAGGAAGAGCGGCCCAACCTGGTTTTCCTCGATGTCATGATGCCCAAGATGAACGGCATGGAGGTGTGCCAGCGCGTCAAGAAGGAACTCAACCTGACCGATGTCTATATCATCCTTTTGACGGCCAAGGGGCAGGAAGTGGACCGGCAGAAAGGCCTGGAGATGGGGGCCGACCGGTATATGACCAAGCCCTTCGACCCAGATGAGATGTACGCCATAGCCGAAGAGATCCTGCTGGGCTAATCCCCTTCCTTATGAATATTTCCACCTCCCAAAAAGCCCTGAAGCAGATCCTGAAACGGGATGCCGATACGCGCAGCCTGCTCGAGAACCTGTGCGCCAGGCTCGGGGTGGCATTCAGCTTCGAGGATGCCGACGGGGCGGTGCTTTGGGGCGACCCCGGCCAATTCAGTGAGTCGGCCCTGCTCGAACACGGGGAGGCGACCCTGGGCACCTTCCGGTATGACGACCCCCGGGCCCTGACCCTGCTCGACACCCTGAAGGTGCTTTTTGTGAAGGAATGGGAGAAGAAGAAAATCGGCAAGGAGGTGCTGGGGCTGTACCGGGAGATCAATATGATCTACGGGCTTTCGGAGATGATCTCGGAGAAGATCGATGCCGTCTCCATCGCCCGGGTGACCCTCGAGGAGGCCTCCCAGATCATCGATACCACCCACGGGCTTTTCCTCATGCACGACCCCGACACCGACCGGGTGGTAGAGGTGGCCCATTTCGGGGAAAGCCCCTTCCGGGATTCCTTTATCCAGTCCCAGGAAACGGAGCTCAAGGAACTCATCCAACGCGGCAATTCCGCCATCGTTTCGGCAGCCCGGGTGGCCGGAAACCCTGCCCTGCGGCACCTGAAGGCTGTAATGTACGCCCCCCTCAAGGTCAAGCACCGCACCCTGGGCATGGTGATCCTCGGCCATCAGGAAGCCGTGGAATACACGGCCGCCGAATTGAAGCTGCTCACCACCATTACCCTGCAATCGGCCACGGCCATCGAAAGCGCCCACCTCTACCAGAAAGGGCTCAAGGAGGTGCAAGACCGGGAAGAGGCCATACGGAAGATCCACGATGCCAGCCAGAAATTCGTGCCTTCTGAATTCATCCGGTCCCTCGGCCGGGACCGCATCACCGAGGTAAGCCTGGGCGACCTCGTGGAGCGGGAAGTTACGGTGGTGTTTGCCGACATACGGGGTTTTACGACCATTTCCGAAACCCTCGACCCCCGCGATAATTTCCTGTTCGTTAACGCCTTCAACAACCGCATGGGACCCATCGTGCGCAAGCACGGCGGCTTCATCATGCAGTACCTGGGCGACGGCTTTATGGCCCTCTTCCCCGAAGGTTCCCAGGGCGCCCTGCGCGCCTCGGTCGAAATGCAGGAAGTCTTGCGGGAATACAATGCCGAACGCGCCCTCAAAAACCGTATGCCCGTGCAGGTGGGGGTGGGGATGCAGAACGGCAAGCTCATCATGGGCATCACCGGCGACAGCGAGCGGCTCGACGCGGCCATCATCTCCGACACCGTGAACACCGCGGCCCGCATCGAGGGCCTGTCCAAGCATTACGGCACCTCCATTCTGCTGACCCAGGAGTGCAAAGACAGCCTGACCGACCCGGACCAGTTTGATTTCCGGTACCTCGGCCGGGTGCAGCTCAAGGGGAAGAACAAGCCCATCGACCTGTACGAGTGCATCGACGGCGATGCGCCCGACCTGAAAGAGCACAAGCTGCAGAACCTGGAACTGTTCAACCAGGCCATGGAGCGCTACTTCAACCGGGAGTTTGCCATGGCCGCCGTGACCTTCCAGCAGCTCTACAAGCTCGACGAGCGCGACCAGCCTGCCAAGCTCTTCCTGAACCGTTCGGCCCACCTGATTACCCAGGAAATCGCCGAGAACTGGGAAGGGGTGGAGATGATGAACACGAAGTAGGGCAACACCTGCCTGTGGCAATTATTGGCCCGCAATTCGGCGGCTTTTTGAAAATAGATATATATTTGCCCACCAACTGCAGGCGTGGTGGAATTGGTAGACACGCCAGACTTAGGATCTGGTGCCGCAAGG
>CAYWZF010000174.1:0-3446 GCA_964461555.1 uncultured Robiginitalea sp.
ACCTCGGAGATCCAGAAGATCGTGATTTCGCGCAGCATCCTGAAGAACTGACCCCCTGATTTTTCATTCTTCCCGATTTTAACCCCCTTTTTTTTGGGGATGAACCCACATTTGACGCGTTTCTATGAAATCCGTCGTGTTTTTCCGGGGGGCAATTGCTCCCAAATGCGGAATTCCACACCTTACTCCCCCTAAATTCCCTGGAATTCCGTTCGGGAAGACGAGAATTTTCCGATTCCGCAAAATGTAACAGTCGCAATTTTCAAATTGAAAATATTTTAAGCTTTTATTACAAACGCTGAATTTATTTCAGATTATCACAAAATATGATGAATTAATGATATGCATTATCCTATTTTTGAAAGGATTATGCAATCCGCATCGGGCCTTTCAGGCAGGCATTTCGTTTTGTCAAAACCCTCCCGGCCCGTAATAAAGCAACTATGGAAAAACAAGGATTATACCTGCCCGAATTTGAGCACGACAACTGCGGGGCCGGGTTCATCTGCAGCCTCAGGGGCGAGAAATCAAACGACATCATCCACAAGGCCCTCGAAATCCTTGAAAAGCTCGAGCACCGCGGCGCCGTGAGCGCCGACGGCAAAACCGGGGACGGGGCCGGCATCCTGATCGACATCCCGCACGAATTCTTCAGGGAAGTCTGCACCTTTGAACTGCCCGCGCCCGGTTCCTATGCCGTGGGGAACGTGTTTCTGCCCCAGCGGGAGAACCAGCGCGATTACTGCGTGAAGGTATTCGGGGATAACCTCGCCAAACAGGGCCTGAAACTGCTCGGGTGGCGCGACGTACCGGTCAACCGGCGGGTGCCCGGTCGCATCGCCGCAGAAACCGAACCCTTTGTAAAACAGGTTTTTGTAGGCAAATCGGATCCTGACCAGGAGCCTTTCGAATTCGAGCGCAAGCTCTTTGTGGCCCGCAAGGTGACCGAACATGCCATTCTGGGCTCCGGGCTCTCAGAGCGCGGGTATTTCTACCTGCCCAGCCTGTCGACCCGCATCATCATCTTCAAGGGGCTGCTGATGCCCATCGACATCAAACTGTATTACAAGGACCTGATGGACCCCCGGGTAGTGACCCGCCTGGCGCTGGTCCACCAGCGCTTTTCGACCAACACCTTCCCCACCTGGGACCTGGCACAGCCCTTCCGCTACATGTGCCACAACGGGGAGATCAACACCCTGAGGGGCAACGTCTCGCGGATGCGCTCGCGGGAAGAGCTGCTGAAAAGCGACTGGTTCGGGGAGGAAATCAAGGAAATTTTGCCGATTGTCTTACCGGGCAAATCCGACTCGGCCACCATGGACATGATCGTGGAGCTGCTGTTGATGACCGGCCGGTCGTTGCCCGAGGTCATGATGATGCTGGTCCCCGAAGCCTGGGAAAAGAACCCCGATATGTCGCCGGCCAAAAGGGCCTTTTACGAATTCAACTCCTGCCTGATGGAGCCCTGGGACGGGCCTGCGTCCATCCCCTTCACCGACGGCAATTACATAGGGGCGGTACTCGACCGCAACGGCCTGAGGCCTTCCCGCTACTCGGTGACCAAAGACGGGTATGTGGTCATGTCGTCCGAAACCGGGGTGCTTGACCTTGACCCCGAGAATATTGCCCTGCACGGCCGCCTCGAACCCGGGCGGATGTTTCTGGTCAATATGGAGGAGGGGCGCATCGTCAACGACGAGGAGATCAAGGAGGCCATTGCCGGCAAACACCCATACGGCAAGTGGCTGCAGAAAAACCTGGTCCATCTGCGCGATATCCCGTATAACGATTGCCCGCTGTTTCTGGGGGAATCGTCCCTCGAGAAGCGCAAGGCCGCCTTCGGCTATACCCTGGAAGATATCAACACCATCATTTTGCCCATGGCCAAAGCCGCCAAGGAACCTATCGGCTCCATGGGCTCCGACACTCCGATCGCCGTGCTTTCAGAGCGCCCTCAATTGGTATACAACTACTTCAAACAGCTCTTTGCCCAGGTGACCAACCCGCCACTGGACGGCATCAGGGAAGAATTGATCTGCGACATCAGCCTCACCCTGGGCAGCGACCATAACCTTTTTGAGGTAACCGAAAAACACTGCCGCAAACTCAAGATCCAGAACCCGGTCATTTCAAAAGAAGACCTCGACAAGATCAAGAACTACGACCGGAGCACGGATTTCAAGGTGGTCTCCATCCCGATCCTCTATGAGGTAAGGCGCGGCCTCAACGGGCTCGAAGACGCCCTGGAATCGATCCTGCAGCAGGCCATCGCCTCCATCGACCAGGGGGCAAACATCATCATCCTCTCTGACCGGTACGTGAGCGAAGAGCAGGCGCCCATCCCGGCCCTGCTGGCCTGTTCCTTCGTGAACAGCGGGCTGCAGCGCAACCGGAAACGCTCCAAGCTCAGCATCATCATCGAATCGGCCGAGCCCCGAGAAGTGCACCATTTTGCGCTGCTGTTCGGTTTCGGGGCCAGTGCCATCAACCCCTACCTGGTCAACGAGATCATCGCCGAGCAGATCGAGGAGCACGACATCCAGGACGTAACCTTTGAGGAAGCCATCGCCAACTACAACAAGGCCATCGGGAAGGGAATCCTGAAGGTCATCAACAAGATGGGCGTATCTACCCTGAATTCGTACCGGGGCTCGCAGCTGTTCGAATGCATCGGGCTCAATACGAAGATGGTGGAGAAATACTTCCCCAATACCCCCACGCGTATCCAGGGGATCGGGCTATACGAGCTCGAGAAGGAAATCGCCCTGCGCCACCACAATGCCTTCGGGCGCCAGGAGGTGGCCGCCAAGCTCGAACTGGAGATCGGGGGCGAATACCGCTGGAGGCGGGACGGGGAAAAACACATGTTCAACCCGCTTACCATAGCCAAGCTCCAGAAAGCGGTGCGGCACAACGAACCGCAGACCTATAAGGAATACGCCGAACTGGTCAACGAGCAGTCACAAAACCTGATGACCATCAGGGGCCTGTTCGACTTCGCCAATTACGACCCCATTCCCCTCGACGAGGTAGAGCCATGGACCGAGATCGTGAAACGCTTCAAGACGGGCGCCATGTCATACGGCTCGATCAGCAAGGAGGCCCATGAAAACCTGGCCATTGCCATGAACCGCATCGGCGGGAAAAGCAATTCGGGAGAAGGGGGTGAAGACGCCGAACGCTTCTACCGCAGCCAGACCGGCGATTGGAAAAACAGCGCCATCAAGCAGGTAGCCTCAGGTCGATTTGGGGTAACCTCGAACTACCTGACCAATGCCCAGGAGATCCAGATCAAGATGGCCCAGGGCGCCAAGCCGGGCGAAGGCGGGCAACTGCCGGGCCCCAAGGTGAATCCGGCCATTGCCAAAACGCGGAACTCCACGCCCTATGTGGGGCTCATCTCCCCGCCCCCGCACCACGACATCTATTCGATCGAAGACCTT
>CAYWZF010000175.1:0-3223 GCA_964461555.1 uncultured Robiginitalea sp.
GTACAGGGGAGGCAATATATGCGGGGTGGCCACGAAGTTGGAAATGCCCAATTCCCCGAATCCCTGAATGAGGGCCGTGGATTCTTCCAGGGTCTGGGCGCCGTCGTCGATGCCGGGCAGAATGTGGTTGTGGATGTCCACAAAATTCCCCAGCAGGTCTACCAGGTATTTTTTCTTGCTGAAAAAATGGAACATGCCCCGTCAGATTTTCCTGCAAAAATACAGGTTTCCGGCGTCTTATGCCCGATCCCAGGAATTTGTGACTCCCCGTATGAAAAATCCCCGGACACCGAAAAGGATCGGCAGTCCGGGGATTCCGGGAATGAATTCCCCCGCGTCGGGGTTAAATGCCTATTCTTTCAGGGCAGCCTGTGCGGCGGCTACCCGGGCGATAGGCACCCGGTACGGGGAACAACTCACGTAATTCATGCCCACGGTGTGGCAGAAGCCCACAGAGCTCGGTTCGCCCCCGTGCTCGCCGCAGATGCCCACTTTGAGCTTCGGGTTTACGCTGCGGCCCTTTTGGGTGCCGAGTTCGACGAGCTGGCCAACCCCTTTCTGATCGAGCACTTCGAACGGATCGGCTTTCAGGATTCCTTTCTCCAGATAGATCGGGAGGAATTTGCTGGCGTCGTCGCGCGAATACCCGAAGGTCATCTGGGTAAGGTCATTGGTGCCGAAGGAGAAGAAATCGGCATGCTCGGCGATAGCGTCGGCTACCAGGGTCGCCCGCGGGGTTTCAATCATGGTGCCCACCATGTATTCGACCCGGTCGTTCCGTTTTTTGAAGATCTCTTCCGCGGTTTGCTGGATCACCTCTTTCTGCATGATGAATTCTTCCACGGTTCCCACCAGGGGCACCATGATCTCGGGCTGCACCTTAATGCCTTCCGCCTTCACGTTAAGGGCGGCTTCGATTATGGCGCGGGCCTGCATCTCGGTGATTTCCGGGTAGGTATTGCCCAGGCGGCAGCCGCGGTGGCCCAGCATGGGGTTGAATTCCTCCAGTTCGGCCACCTTGCTTTTCACGGCCTCCAGGGAAATGTGCATGTCTTCGGCCAGCTCTTTCTGGGTGGTCAGCTGGTGGGGCACAAATTCGTGCAGGGGCGGGTCGAGCAGGCGCACGGTTACCGGGCAGCCATCCATGGCGCGGAAGATGCCTTCAAAGTCGCCCCGTTGCATGGGCAGCAGCTCACGCAAGGCCTGCTTCCGGCCTTTGAGGGTGTCTGACAGGATCATTTCCCGCATGGCCTTGATCCGGTCTACCTCGAAGAACATGTGCTCGGTGCGGGTCAGGCCGATGCCCACGGCGCCAAAGCTCCGTGCCACCTGTGCGTCTTTGGGGGTGTCGGCGTTGGTGCGTACCTGCAGTTTGGCAAACTTGTCAGAAAGCTCCATGAGCTCGGCGAATTCCCCGCTGAGCTCGGGCTCCTTGGTGCCCACCTTTCCTTCGAGGATGTTCCCGGTGGTACCGTTGATGGAGATCCAGTCGCCTTCGTGGTATTCATGGTCGCCAACCCTGAGGGTACGTGTCTTGTAGTTGATTTTAAGCGCGCCTGCCCCAGATACGCAGCATTTTCCCATTCCACGGGCAACAACAGCCGCGTGGGAGGTCATCCCGCCCCGGGCCGTTACGATGCCCCGTGCCAGGTTCATGCCTTCCACGTCTTCTGGCGAAGTCTCAATGCGGACCAGGATGCTGTTTTTGTACTTGGCAGCCTCATCGGCAAAGAAGACGATTTGCCCGGTAGCGGCGCCGGGAGAGGCCGGCAGCCCCTGGGCAATCACTTCGGCTTCCTTGAGGGCCTTCGGATCGAAGACCGGGTGCAGCAATTCGTCGAGTTTGATGGGGTCGATCCGCATCAGGGCGGTTTTCTCATCGATCAGGCCTTCGCGCAGCAGGTCCATGGCGATCTTCACCATGGCGGCACCGGTGCGTTTGCCGTTGCGGGTTTGCAAGATCCAGAGCTTGCCCTGCTGGATGGTGAACTCCATATCCTGCATATCCTTGTAGTGGTTCTCAAGGGTACGCTGGTATTCGAAGAGCTCCTTGTAAATGCCGGGCATGAGCTCTTCGAGGGAGGGGTATTGCTCCCGGCGTTCCTCATCGGGGATCTGGGCGAGTTCGGCCCAGCGCTGCGACCCCAGTTTGGTGATTTGCTGGGGGGTGCGTACCCCGGCCACCACGTCTTCGCCCTGGGCGTTGATCAAGTATTCGCCATTGAATTTGTTTTCGCCATTGCCGGCATCGCGGGTAAAGCAGACCCCGGTTCCGGAGTCTTCGCCCATGTTCCCGAACACCATGGCCTGTACGTTCACGGCAGTACCCCAGTCTTCGGGGTAGCCGTGCATCTTCCGGTAATAAAGGGCCCGGTCGCCGTTCCAGCTGTCAAAGACGGCCACGATGGCGCCCCAGAGCTGGTCCCACGGATCGCTCGGGAAGGGCTTGCCGGTGCGCTTGCGGACGACTTCCTTGAAATCGTACACCAGGTCTTTCAGGTCCTGGACCGTAAATTGGGTGTCGTGTATGATGCTTCGTTTGTCTTTCAGGTGTTCGATGATTTCCTCGAACGGGTCAAGGTCTTCCTTGGTTTCGGGTTTCAGGCCCATCACCACGCTGCTGTACATTTGAATAAAGCGGCGGTAGGAGTCCCAGGCGAAGCGCTCGTTCCCGGTCATCCTGATAACCCCCTGAATGGATTCGTCATTCAGGCCCAGGTTCAGCACGGTGTCCATCATGCCAGGCATGGAGACCCGGGCCCCGGAGCGCACCGAGAGCAGCAGCGGGTTGTCGTTGTCGCCAAACAACGTTCCCATGGTTTGCTCAATGCCGCTGATAGCTTCCCGCACTTCGGGTTCGATCCGTGCGATCACGGCTTTGCGGCCTTCCTGGTTGTATTGCGTACAGACTTCGGTAGTGATGGTAAACCCGGGGGGCACCGGAATCCCGATCCGGCTCATTTCGGCCAGGTTGGCGCCCTTGCCGCCCAGGAGGTTTTTCATTTCACGACCTCCGTCGGCCTTTTTGTCGCCGAAAGTGTATACGCTCAATTGTTTTTCCGTAAGTGTTTTCATATCCCGATAATTTGTGACTTATTCAAATTTCCCCGTAAAGGTATTGGCCCTCTTCCGGGGATTCCATGATATAAATCAGCTTCCGGGGAGTGAATTGCGGGAGGCGGGATTTGGCAAATCAGAAAAACTGGAAACGGGCTACTCAAGC
>CAYWZF010000176.1:0-3220 GCA_964461555.1 uncultured Robiginitalea sp.
TGCCACGCACCTTTTTTTCCACTTCCCTGGCGCTGTCGGATAAAAAGATGGCATTATCGAGGCTCTTGGACATCTTGGCCTGGCCATCGGTGCCCACCAGCGTCGGCACCTCACCGATCAGCGCGTCGGGGGCCTGAGGCAGAGCGCGGCGTAGCGTGGCGATGCGATCGGTGAAGCGTGCGGCATAGGCGGCATTCTGGTGCCACACCGGGGGATTGGCCACCAGCCAGGGCATGTAATTAGATTGGTAAACCCCCGGGGCATTGCCAAGGTTGAAGGTGGTAAAGCCCAGCGGGAAGTCGTTCTGGCGCCTGGAGAAGAGGGCTGTGGCCGCCGCATGGCCGATGGCCATTCCCTGTGCTTTCAGGTCAGGATCGGCGATGCTGGCCAGGCTCGATGCCAGCAACGCATCGGCCACAGACTGAGCCCCGGGAAAAAGCGCCACCAGCACTTCATAAGCTGCCTGGGAAACCGCCGCATCGGCCAGAGGGCCGATATTGTCTTTTGATATCCCGGAGGCATCCACCCCGCTGTTGTCCTGGGCATAGGCCTGGAATTTCGGCACGATCGTATTCAGGGCATCGTGCATGGCCAGGGAAACCATGGCATAGATACGGGCCTCGGCCGGGGGCGGCATCTTATTTTCTACGGCTTTAATCGCCTCGTTCCAGGCCAGCACCGTGGCGTTCGAATAGGCGTGGATCATGCCGTTGTTGTAGGTTTTCAGGGCTTCGGCTCCGTCAGCCCCGAAAGGCCTTTCGGCCATTTCCGGTTCCAATTCGTTCTTTTCACAGGAAAGGAACAGGGTCAGGGCCACAAAGGCTCCGAACCAGATGAAAATGTTGACTTGTTTTTTCATAACGAGTTGTTTTAGTTCATCCTAAAATTAGCCGGGGAAGGGCCTCCTGTTTTTTGCCAATCCCACAGGAAGGGGCACGGGGGTCATACGACGTGTTGCGGTCGACTAACGGAGGGGCGGCAACAGGCTTTACCACGCCGCAACTGCAAATCATTTGTGGCGGAGGTGCCGTCACCAGGCTCGCCGACGCACGGCGCTGCCAATTCAGGGGATTGAGGCCTGAGCCTGGGAGGCTCAACCCCATGTACTGCCGCTGCTGGCCTGACAGGTAGCGGATACTGAATCATGGGCCCAGGGCCAGTACAAAAACCTTTGTGTTTGAGCACTGCAAAGTGTTTGCAGGCCCAGGGCCTATCTTCCGGTTTTCTGCAGTTATGGCCGAAACCATCACCCTCGCTGCCTGCCTGTATGAAGGGCGTGAACAAATCCGAATTACCTTCCCGTATTCCTATCGGGCCAAGGAATGCGTCAAGGCCTTCCCGGGGGTGCGATGGAGCCCCGACAACCACTTTTGGTACCTGAAAGACCCGTCATCCCTGCCTTCGCTGGTGGCCCACCTGAAAACAGCCGGCTTCGGTATCCGCAGCCTGATTACGTCCAAAGGGCAACGGTCGGAAAAGACCCTGCCAAAAACCCACCCGCTGGCCATCCGGTTCCGGCAGTTTCTGGAGGCGCGCCGCTACAGCCAAAGCACCGTGGCCACCTACACCACCTTTATCCGGCAGTTCATGGAGTTTTTGAAGGAAGCCCCGCCCGAGGCCGCCACCTCAGGCGACGCCGAAGCATTCCTGGAATATCTGGTACTCAGGCGGCGCATCGCCATCAGCACACATCGGCAGGCCATCAGCGCCCTGAAACAGTTCGCGGCCTTCCTCCCCGGTTGCCAACTTGACGCGGAAGGGCTGGTACGCCCCCATAAAAGCTTCAAATTGCCCGCGGTGCTAAACACAGCCGAGGTCATCCGCCTGTTGCAGGTCACCCGCAACCTGAAGCACCGCACCCTGCTGGCCCTCATTTACGGCTGTGGCCTGCGCATTGGGGAACTGCTGGCCCTGGAGCTGCCCCAGCTCGACATCGCCCGCCGGCAACTCTTCATACGCGACGGGAAGGGGCGCAAAGACCGGCAGGTGGTGCTGGCCGACCGCCTGATCCCCCTGTTGCAAAACTACCTGGCCACCTACCGCCCTGAGCGCTACTTCGCCGAAGGCCGCCCCGGCCAGCCCTACAGCCCCACCAGTATCCGAAGCATCTTAAAGCAAAATGCCCGCCGGGCAGGCATTATAAAGCCCATCAGCCCGCATTCCCTCAGACATACCTACGCCACCCACCTGCTCGAGAAAGGGGTCGACATCCGTTACATTCAGGAACTGCTCGGCCACGCCAGGCCCGAAACCACCATGATCTACACCCATGTGAGCCGCCGCGACCTGCTCAATATCAAGAGCCCGCTCGACCTGCTGTACGAAACCCGGCTTCCCGACGCACGGGAAACGCCCTTTTTGTTGGAGTGAAAGTATATTTTTATTTACCTTTGCAATGAAGTGCAGTGAAGTTCTAAGGCTCTTGAAGAAAGCCGGTTGGTTCGTGGTTTCCCAAAAAGGATCGCATTTGAAGCTACAACATCCCGATCGGCCTGGAACAATCATCTTTCCCAATCATGGGAGCCGTGAGTTGGCAAAGGGACTGGCGCAGAAACTGTTCAAACAAGCAGGGATATAAACCAAGAAACATGAATCCCTTCAACAAAAAAATCCCAATAACCATTGAGCGCACCCAAACCGGGTACTCGGCCTATGCCGATGCTTTGCCGGTTTTCACCACGGCAGCGACCATTGCGGAACTTTACGAAAATTTATTGGAAGCACTGAACCTGTATTACGAAGACCAGGGTATAACCCTTACCACGGCCAATTTAAAATTACAGCTCGACCTTCAACAGTTCTTCCAGCATTACCGGGTACTCAACGCCTCCTTCCTGGCCAGCCGCATCGGCATGAATCCCACCCTGCTCTCCCAATACGTGCAAGGTATCAAACGCCCGTCGGCGAAACAAACCCGCCGCATTTTACAGGGCATCCAAAGCATCGGGCAGGAGCTGGCTGATTTGCAGTTTATCTAGCAGGGTGGTTTCATTTTTCAGCCAGAAAATTCAGGCCAATGGCTATTTGATAATCGTCTGTGGAACTTCGTCTATCCGGACTGGAAGGTGTTGGGGATAAAAACTATCTTAGGGTGGATAAAACGAGTTGTAATACATTAAAATGAAACCGGATTTATGGAGTGAAGTAAGCTCCGAGTTTAAACCCAATTCCTTAGATAGTAAAAGGGTCAATTCTTTTTTCGAGAAATCCGGTTATTCCT
>CAYWZF010000177.1:0-3216 GCA_964461555.1 uncultured Robiginitalea sp.
CTGGGCTGCGGCGGTGGCCATTTCCCCGTAGTGGGCCGATTTGCCGCTGGCTTTGTGATGCAGCCAACCCTTCTCGGTGGTTACCTCCTCCAGGGGTACCCCCCAGGTATTGGCTGCCGCTGTACGCAACATGTGCCGGGCCGATGCCCCGGCCAGCCGCAGGCCGGGCCAGCCGCGCCGGATGGCCTGGCTGCCCCCGAGCCACTGGAAGCTGAACGCCTCGGCGTTCAAAGGCGCCTGTTCGACCACCACCCTTTCCCAGTCGGCGTCGAGCTCCTCGGCCACGATCATGGGCATGGAGGTCTTCACATTCTGCCCCCCTTCGGGGTTGGGGGCCATGATGGTGACCAGGCCGTTGTCGCCTATCTTGACAAAGCCGTTCAGGCCAAACCATTCCTTGGGCAGGCGGCTGGTTTCCTCCGGGGTCAGCTCGCAGGAGGCAAGCCAGTTGAAGGAAAGCATCAGCCCGCCCCCGGCGAGGGCCGAGCGTTTGAGAAAGGCGCGTCTTCCGAGGTGGGTGGGTACCAGAGACATATTGTTTCTTTTTTAAAGGCAAAACACCCCCGAAGGAGTGTTTGCGATTCTGCGTAATTGACTATCCAACCAAAGGCGGCCGGTCGTTGATGAAGGGCTGGTGGTAGACCCTCCGGCCCGTTGCCTTGTAGAGGGCATTGGCCAGGGCGCCCATCACCGGCGGGAAAGGGGGTTCGCCCATCCCCGTGGGGCTCTTGCCATTGTCCACAAAGTGCACGTCGATGTTTTTGGGCGCCTCCCGGTGGCGGATTAGCCGGTACTTGTCGTAATTGGTCTGGTCCGGGATGCCGTCCCTGAAAGTCATGGCACTGTACATGGCGTGCCCGATGCCGTCTACACACCCGCCTTCGGCCAGGTTGGTGGCCGCATCGGGGTTGATCACAATGCCGCAGTCGATGGCCGCACATACCCGGTCTACCCGGGGCTGGTTGTTTTCCATCACCACGTCGAGCACCTGGGCCACATAGCTGTTATGGCAGAAATAAGCCGAAACCCCCCTGAATTTGCCTGGGGAATCCTGGCCCCAGCCCGATTTTTCGCGCACCAGTTCGAGCACGGCGGCATAGCGGTCGGCTTCATAGTCGTTGTTCTCGCCAACCGGGTTTTCCTGGGCCCGCTTCAGCAAATCGAGGCGGAACGCAATGGGGTCTTTCCCCGCGGCTTCGGCTATCTCGTCGAGGAAGGCCTGCTCGGCCCCCGCGATGAAATTCGACTGGGGGGCCCTGAAAGCCCCGGTGGTGACATTCGAATCAATGGTCCAGTCTTCGGCCAGGTAATTGTCAATGGCCCCGGCCGGAAAGCGATCGGCGAACAACGGGCTTTCGGGGATGCCCCCGGCCTTCACATGGAAGGCGACCAGGTTGTTGTCTTTATCGAGGGCGGCCCGGTAGGTGGCCATATAGGCTGGCCGGTAGGTACCCTGCGACATGTCGTCTTCGCGGGTATACACCAGTTTTACCGGGGCCCCGGCTTTTTTGGAGATGGCAGCGGCTTCGACCAAAAAGTGCCCGTACAGGCGGCGGCCGAAACCACCCCCCTGCCGCGTCATCATGATATCGATTTTCTCCAGGGGCAGGCCCGTCACATAGGCTACGGCCGGCTCCATCCACTCCGGGGTCTGGGTGGGCCCGAGCAGTTCGGCATGGTCTTCGGTCACATGGGCGAAGAAGTTCATGGGCTCCATGGTATTGTGCGCCAGGAACGGACAGCTGTAGGTCCGTTCGATGACTTTGGCCGCCCCTTTGAAGGCGGCCTCCGGATCGCCGTCTTTGCGCACCACCCGCCCGGGTTTTCCGTTGAGCGCCTCCATTTGTTTCCAGTGGTCGGCCGAATTCTCGAACCCGGCCGGATGGTTGACCACGATGTCGCTGCCGAAGAAGTTCATTTTTACCGCCTGGTCATTGGCCGGTTCCCATTCGACCTGCAGGGCCTTTTTGGCCTGGAACACCTGCCAGGTGGTTTCGCCCAGCACCACCACCAGTTCGTTGAAGGCGGTATGGTGAAAGGCGCTCCGAAGGTAGTCGTCTTCAAAAAGTTTAATGGAGAACACGTCGCGGATGCCGGGCATGGTTTTCACCGACTCGGCGTTCGCGACCGCTTTCAATTTCGTGCTGAACGAGGGCGGGTGCACAATGCCGGCGATGAGCATGCCATCGCGCTGCACATCCAGACCGTAAAGGGGTTTGCCCGTTACAATGTTCTTTCCGTCCACATTTTTCCGGGAGGTCCCGATAATGGTGTACTCCGAGCGCTCCTTGAAGGGAACCTCCTCGGGCACTTCGAGGCGCGAGGCGGCAGAGGCCATTTCCCCGTAATGGGCCGATTTTCCGCTGGCCTTGTGGTACAACATCCCTTCGGAAGTGGTGATCTCTTCCACGGGGACCTGCCAGGCCTGGGCGGCTGCCTCTTTCAGCATCTGCCGGGCCGTGGCCCCGGCCTTGCGCAGGGGCTCCCACCCGTTGATGATTGACATGCTGCCCCCGGCCACCTGCCAGGTGAACACCTCGGTTTTGAGGGGGGCCTGTTCCACAATGACCTTTTCCCAGTCCATATCGAGCTCGTCGGCGACGATCATGGGCATGGAGGTTTTCACGTTCTGGCCGATCTCGGGGTTGGGCGACATGATGGTCGCCACCCCGTTATCGCCGATTTTGAGGTAGCCGTTGAGCTCATACCATTCTGAAGGCATTTCCAGTTCTGCCACCCCGACGGGGGCGTTCGGTTTGCAGGAATTCAGCCAGCCGAAGCCGAGGATGAGCCCGCCCCCGGCCATGCCGGTGTTACGGATGAAGGCACGTCGTCCTATATGCGCGTTAACAAGTTTCATGTTTTCCATTTTTTCGGTTGACCGGGGTTACTTGGCCTGCTGACCGGATGCAGCCGCCAGCTTGATGGCTTTCTTGATACGCAGATACGTACCGCACCGGCAGATGTTGCCGTTCATGGCCCCTTCGATCTCCTCGTCGCTGGGGTTGGGGTTGCTCTTCAGCAGGGCAGCGGCCTGCATGATCTGCCCGGCCTGGCAGTACCCGCACTGGGGCACGTCGACCTCCAGCCAGGCCTGCTGTACCGGGTGGTCGCCATGTTCAGACAGGCCTTCGATGGTGGTTACTTGTTGGTTTCCCACGGCCGAGACCGGCAGCATGCACGAGCGGGTGGCCACGTCGCCCAGGTGTACGGTGC
>CAYWZF010000178.1:0-3209 GCA_964461555.1 uncultured Robiginitalea sp.
GCGATATAATGGATGCCATCGGACAGGGATCAAAAGAAATAGGGGTGCCTGAAAGGGAAATCAGGTCTATTCGACCCGAGACCTATGAATTGTACCTGAAGGGAAAATACTATTTGAGCAAATCCACTGTGGAAGACTGGCAGCGGGGCCTGGTATACCTGCAGGAAGCCATTGACCAGAACCCGGCAGATCCCGACGCCTATGCCAGTATGGCTGAAGGTTACATAACCTGGGGCCATAGCCTCATGCCGCCCGACGATGTTTTCCCAAAAGCCCTGGCAGCAGCAAAAAGGGCTATACAGCTTGAATCCTCGAATGCGGAAGGGTGGGCTGTCCTGTCACAATTTCACACCTACTTTGGGTGGGACTGGAATCTGGCAGATTACGCTTTTAAGAAGGCGGATTCCCTGAATCCGAATATGGCCTATAACCACTATCACCGGGCGTGGTACCTGGCCCTGTTTGGAAGAATGAATGAAGCCTTTCGTGAACATAAGCGGGCACAGGACCTGGATCCCTTTACCCCCCTTCACACCGTTTGGATGGCTGAACTCTATCGCTGGGTGGGAGAATATGATCTGGCCCTGGCAGAACTGGACAAGGCTTTGGAAATGGGAACAGGACGTCACGCCCTGATCCTGGTATTAAGAGGCATGGTTTTGGCAGATATGGGAAAAGTCGAAGAAGGACTCGATCTAATGAGGAAGGCCTGCGAGATCAACAAGGGTTGGAACATCTTTTATGGGCCATACCTTATGAAGCATGGTCGAGTACCGGAAGCCCGTCAAGTTATTCAGGAATTGGAAAGTTTTCCGGAATCTTCGTTTAAAAACCTCGCCCTTGCATGGGCCTACAACAAAGCCGGGGACCCTGATAAGACCTTTGAATATCTCCGTAAAGGGAAAAGACATGCCTGGTACCCCTGGAGCATCCGGATTTATCTGGCAGAGGAACTGCAGGGAGATCCTCGTTATTTTGAACTCCTGAATGAACTGAAACTGCCCCCGCCTGCTCCGATGGATTACGACTCAAACCTGTAGCCTGAAGTCCCTCTGCTACGCTTGCATCATGAACCTGCCCGATAGGGATAACAGCTGCCAGAGATAGTAATCACCTGAGGCGTAAGATACCGGCACGTGCGCAAAGAAGAAGTCATTTAGGGGCTTATAATTTGGAATTGCGGCTGCTGTGTCAGCTATGCTAAATAGCTGAACCGGCCATGTGCTGGGGCATCTTAGTTTTCCGTCCAGAAATCAGGGGGCACATTCGAGCCCAGCACGGTGCAGTCGCCGCATACACGGGGCACAAAGGCATGCGGCCCCGGGCAGAGGGCTCCAATACTCTCCTGATAGGGGCCCGCGTAGGCGATGAGGTCACCCAGGTCGAGCAATTCGATGACCGAGAGCGGGCACAGGGTGCCTCCGCCCGGCACCGGCACCTGGGGGCAGCGGGTGGCGTGCGATTCCGGCGAGGACCGCAGAAAACAGGGCACCACAAAGGGGGGCTCGGGCTCTCCGGGAAAAAAGTCGTCGAAATTCAGGAAAAGGCGCTGCTCCTTTACGGCATCGACTGAAAAATAGCCGATTACCATGAGGTCAGACCCGGCCGCGGCCTCCAAATTCCCCTGCAGGAAGCCGGGCTGCACCTGTGCGAACACATTCCCTTCTGTCGAGAAATTGCGCAGGCGGTCATAGAACAGGTATGAGCCCAGGCCTTCGGTATGCTGTTTGACCAGGATGCTGTAGCGGTGGGCGATCTTGAAATCAGACCGCGGGACAAAATGGACCCGGACGTCCCGCACCTGGCTCCCTTCGAGGCTTTCGGTACTGGCAAGCACAATGTCTTCAGAGGCTAGCGTCCTGTAACAGACTTGTTCTTCCTGTTCCCGGGGAACAATCTCAAGGGTGTATTCGACCGGGTCGGCACAGGGGTCGTAATCGTTCAGCAAAAAATCTTCAGGGTACCAGAGGGGGGCGATCACTTTAAAAGTTTCCTCGAAGGTGTAGCGCAGGTAGGCCGCCCCGCCTGAGAGGCTGCGGCTGTCGACAAAAAAGCCGATACCGTCACCGAGTTCAGAATCGGTCAGGCGGCGGGCACGCAGGTTCTCAAGGGTGGAACTGCCTGCAATAGACTCCATAGCGGAACGGATGCGCTCCCCGCTCTTCAACTCAACCTGCAATTGGTAGGCCCGCCCAACCAAGGCACCAAAGGGGGCTGCCGAGAAATACCGGCCCGGGTCGCCTTCTACGAATTCGTAGGTTTGGCCGGCATCGTCCAGCACGCTTACCCGCGCCCCGGTTTCATACAGGACGGGCCGTGGCCGGAGTTCCTGCCCGGGAAATAAATAGGTGTTCGGATCTTCGATATCAAATTCCACAATACTGTCGTTGGTGAAATCGGCTACCCGCGACAAGATCACCTGCTGGGTTCGGAGCGAATCCGTCAGGGTTGCCTCGACTACCAGGGCTTGCCCCGCCTGCCTGATGCTTTCAGCATCGGTTGCAATGTCGACCTCCTCCACACAGGCTGCCAGGGCCAGCACGAAAAAAGAAAGCAGCAGTTGCAATATGTTTCTAAATGATTTCAAGCCTAGATTGGTAATATAAACAAATCCTAAGCCTCAGGCCCGGTTCCTTAAAAATAAAAAATTGAACGGACTTCGCTTTACCCAGCCGGTCCGGCAAGGAGCGTCTCCCCTCCCAGGAAAATGGAAACACCCCTTTTCTGCTCCTCCGGAATATATTCCGGCGTATGGGACATTTCCTTGATTCATACCCCCGATACAGGTGCCTGAAATGCTCTTAAGAAGCCCTCAGCTTTGCCTTAGTCTTCTATCCAGAAAACGGGAGGGGTATTAGAGCCCAGCACGGTGCAGTCGCCGCAGACCCTGGGTACATAGGTATAGGGGCCCGGACACAGAGCCCACCCGGGATCGCCGAATTCAAGGGATGTGTCGTAAAAGCCATAATAGTTAATCAAATCACCTGCATTCAATAATTCAAGAATTGAAGGAGGGCATCCGGGCTGGCCTGGCGCCACTGGGGAAGAGCGGGTAACGTAAGGCACCACAAAGGGCGGCTCGGGCTCCCCGGGAAAATAGTCCTCAAAATTCAGGAACAGCCGTTGCTCCCGAATCGTATTGACTGAAAAATAGCCGATTACCTCCAGGACAAACCCCTCTTCGGCCCGAAGGTTGCCCTGCAGGAAGC
>CAYWZF010000179.1:0-3174 GCA_964461555.1 uncultured Robiginitalea sp.
ACCCCAGCAGCACCCAGAAAACCGTTTTCAGGCTGAAATCCTCGGCCAGGTAGCCGAGAATAGGCGGGGCCGTGAGGAAACCGGCATAGCCAGTGCCCGCGATGAAGGCCACCCCCTGGGAGGAATCGACCCCCCGCACCTTCCCGCCAATGCGGAAGAGTTCGGGCACGATGACCGAGAAGCCCAGCCCGATCAGGGCAAAACCGGCCACCACGGCCGGGGTCAGGGTAGAGAGGACCGACAGGTAGCCAAGCAGGGATACCAGGCTTCCCAGGCCGACAATGCGCAATGAGCCGATGCGGGCACTGATGCCGTCGCCCAAAAAGCGGCCCAGGGTCATGGTGGTGGAAAAAGCCAGGAAGCCCGCCCCCCAAAGGAATTCCGGGGCCAGGCTGATCTCTTTCAGGTAGAGGCCGCTCCAGTCAACCACGGCCCCCTCGCCCCCCATCACCACGAAGGAGATGATCCCCAGCAGCAGCAGGGGCCTGAAAAGCCGCAGGCTGAAGGGTTCCTTTTCCACCGCTGCCGCCCGTATGCCCAGGTAGTGCCTGCGCAGGGCAAGATTCACCGCAAAGACCCCCAGAATGACCACAGCCATATGCAGGGGCGGGTTGGCGATGCGGGGGATCAGGAAGCTGCCCAGGCCGGCCAGAATGCCGCCCAGGCTGAAAAACCCATGGGAGGCCGACATGAAGTGCCGCCCGTCTTCCTTCTCGATTTCGGTGACCAGGGTATTCATGGAAATATCGGTAAACCCGTTGGAGATCCCGAACAGGTAGAGGGAAAGCACCAGGGTGAGGTAATTGGGCGCCAGCAGGGGCAACAGGGCGGCCAGGCTGCCCCCGCACACCCCGTACCAGGTAGCCCGCCCCACCCCGAGGCGGTTGACCAGGCGCGAGGCAAACGGAAATACGGTAAAGACCCCCAGGGCCAGGAAGAAGATCGCAATGCCCAGCCGGGCCTTGTCGATGCCCAGGGATGCCTGTACGGTGGGGATGTAGATGGCCCAGGTCCCGAACCAGAGGTTGAGGCTGGCAAAGACCCAGGCCGGGGCAAAATACCGGGGGTTTGAGAGGATCAGGCGGAGTGACTTCATAGGGTCCTTAATTCAAAGCCCGAAGATAGGGCGGTTTCCGCAAATTCCTAAGTGCCTTTGCGGGCCTGTATCCCCGCCTTGAGCACCTGCCCGAAACGGTACATGTCGCTGAAGGAACAGTAAAAGGGGGCCGGGGCCAGGCGGATCACGTTGGGCTCGCGCCAGTCGGGCACCACCCCGTGCGCCATCAGGTAGTCGAACAGCGGGCGGCCTTCCCCATGCAGAAAGACCGAAAGCTGGCAGCCCCGGTCGGCCGGGGTAATGACCTCAAAATGGCTGCCCGCCTCCCGGGCCACTTCCTGAAGGATGAATTCCAGGTAGCCGGTCAGGCGGTCGCGTTTGGCGATCAGGGCCTCCATGCCCACCTGCTCAAAAAGCTCGAGGGATGCCAGGTACGGGGCCAGGGCGAGCACGGGCGGGTTGCTCAGCTGCCAGGCATCGGCCGTGGCAACCGGGTCGAACTCGGGCCGCATCAGAAAGCGGGTCTCCTTGCGGGTACCCCACCAGCCCTCGAACCGCGGGATATTCGCATCGCCCAGGTGGCGCTGGTGGATAAAGACCCCCGAGGCATTGCCCGGGCCGCTGTTCATGTATTTGTAGCTGCACCAGGCGGCAAAATCGACGCCCCAGTCGTGCAGGGCCAGGCGCACGTTCCCGGCCGCATGGGCCAGGTCCCAGCCAACCAGGGCCCCTGCCCGCTGCCCGGCCCGGGTGATGGTTTCCATGTCGAGCACCTGCCCGTTGTAGTAGTTTACGCCCCCCAAAAGCACCAGGGCCAGCTCGTCGGCATGGGTTTCGATGGCTGAGAGGAAGTCTTCGGTATGCCAGGCCTGCTCCCCGGGACGTTTGGGCACCTCAACCAGGGCCCCGGCCGGGTCGAAGCCGTGGAAGCGCAACTGGCTCTGGAGCATGTACTGGTCTGACGGGAAGGCCTTTTCCTCGCAAAGGATCTTGAATCGGCGCCCTTGGGGGCGGTAAAACGACACCATCAGCAGGTGCAGGTTTACCGTAAGGGTGTTCATCACGGTGACCTCCTCGGGCAGGGCCCCGACAATCCGCGCCAGGGGCGGGATAAGGCGCTCGTGGTAGGTCCACCACGGATGGCGCGCCTTGAAATGGCCTTCCACCCCCAGCTCCTTCCAGTCGCGCAGGATTTCCTCGACGTACCGGGCCGCCGCCCTGGGTTGCAGCCCCAGGGAATTCCCGGTAAAATAAATGACGTCTTTCCCCTGGTGCTGCGGGAAGTGGAAGGCATCCCGGTAAGAAGCCAGGGGGTCGTTGCGGTCAAGGGCCGCGGCAAAGGCTTCGGTATTCTCAAATTCCATGGGCCGGTTTCGGTTTGACCCAAAAATACGATGAAGATCCGGAACAGAACCTGTTTTTGCCCCCCTGGCTTCAAATGGGGGCGAAAGGAAATTGCAGGGCGGGCGCGTACCTTGTGCCCGGGGGGAGGGGGTTTTGCCCCGGCCCCGGCCCACCGGTGCGACGGGAAGGCAGGCACCCCAAAAGACCCCTTCAGCGCTGCCGGGCCTCAGTCCTCCCCTTCCCGCAGGCGCATCTCCACCAGGTGGCGCTTGAAGCCGGCCTTCTCATAGGCGCGCAGGGCCGGCTCATTGTCGTAGTATACAGTCAGGCGGATCTCGGTCAGGCCCCGGCCCACGGCCCAATGCTTTAAATCCGCAATAATGCGGCCATTGATGCCCTGCCCCCGGTATTCCGGGAGGGTGTACATCAGCCCGAGGTAGGCGTAGGCATCGTGGTCGAGGTAGTGGCGCGGCTGGCGCCGCGACCCGAAGCCGCAGGCCACCACTTTTCCATCGGCTTCTGCCAGCAGTACCCGGCTCTCAGGGTCGGTCAGCAGGGCAGGCAGGTCGTGGTAGGTAACCGGGTCGGGGGCAATGGTCGGGTCAAAGGGGCGCTCGTCGCGCACCAGGGCCTGTTCCAGGGCCCGCAGCACGGGCAGGTCGGATTCCCGGGCTTCTCGAAGGCGCACTTCCATAAATGGCGTATTTGGGTTTCACACCCGAAGGTAGCAATCCTTTCCCTTCCAGAGTTTAAAAATGCCAGGCTTTTGCAGA
>CAYWZF010000180.1:0-3105 GCA_964461555.1 uncultured Robiginitalea sp.
CATAATTTCGAAATACTGAACCAACTTTTGGTCTTTGGCATTGGCATCACCAAAAGTATAGGCCATGCTGACCCCTTGAATGGGATCCTGCTGGAACCCGTTTACCACCCTTGGGGGGGTTATATTCAGAATATCATAAATGGTTGGCACGATATCGTTGACATGGTGAAATTGGGTGCGCAGCTTTGAGTCTGGTTTGATCCTGGCGGGCCAACGAACCGCCATAGGGTTGCGTGTGCCGCCAAAATGCGCCGCAATAAGCTTGGTAGACTGATAAGGCGTGCTTCCGGCCCATGCCCATCCGGCATGGTACATATTGTCGGTTTTTGGGCTTCCAAGCGCATCGAGACCTCCCAAGTCTTCCAGGGCTTTCATATGCTGTGCTATGGTCGACGGAATACCGTTTTGGGCCAAAAGCTCACTTATGGTTCCGGCCTGGCCTTCAGCAGAGGGCCCATTATCGCCCCATATATAAAAAATGATGGTATTATCACCATAACCCAGACGATCGACCTCATCGACAAGCCTTCCCACCTGGGCATCTGTATGTTCCACAAAACCGGCAAAGACTTCCATCAGCCTGCGCTGGAAAGGCTTTTCGCTCTCGGGTATCGAACTCCAGGCCGGGAGTGTTTCCGGACGCGGTGTCAATTGGGCGTTTTGCGGGATCCAACCTTTCTCTTTTGCATTCCTGAAAATACGCTCGCGGGATTTGTCCCATCCATCGTCAAACTTGCCTTTGTATTTGTCGGCCCATTCCTTAGGTACATGATGCGGGCCGTGAACGGCGCCGGGCGCCCAGTACATAAAGAAGGGCTTGTCGGGCGAAAATGCCTTGTGTTCCTGCAACCAGCCGATCGCATCGTCAGCAATGTCTTCCGTAAGGTGATAAGGCTTGTTGTCTTTAGGCTTATTGGGATGCACAACCGTTGTATTCCGGACCAGGTGCGGTTCATACTGGGAAGCTTCTCCGGCCAGGAATCCGTAGAAATATTCGAAGCCATAGCCCGTAGGCCAGTAATCAAAGGGGCCGGCTGCCGTTGTATGCTCAGCGGGGGTATTGTGCCACTTGCCCCAGGCCCCTGTCCTGTAGCCGTAGTTTTTTAAGACCTCGGCTACCATGGCACTGGTCTTGGGCTGTACGCCCGAATACCCATCCCAGTCGTTGGCCAATTCAGCAATCTGCCCGGCCCCGACAAGATGATGGTTTCGGCCCGTGAGCAATGATGCACGGGTCGGTGAACACATGGCCGTGGTATGAAATCGATTGTAGGCAATTCCTTCACCCAATATGCGATCCATGGTGGGGGTCGCTATTTCGCCTCCAAAAGTGCTCGACTGGCCGGGCCCGACGTCATCAATAAGTACTATAATAATATTTGGCGCGTCAGCAGGAAGATGTTTGGTTGCCGGAACCGGATTATAGATTGATTCCTGGATGGTGCGACCTGCCGTACTACCTGATTTCTTGGGGGGAAATGGCAGGACTTCCTGAGCCAGCGCCGTTGAACTTATGGTCAGGGTCAGTAAGGCAAGGCTAATACTTCTTGAGAGCTTTTTAATTTTCATTTTATGGTCTTATTTCCACGTCTTTGCAAAAGATACAATTTTTGCACCCAAGTTGTTCTTATTTCGTCAGCCAATTTTGTCGTCAGCTCCCCTAACCAAGGCTGAATGGGTGAGTTGCGCTCCATTTTCAAAATTTCAAATCGGCAATTTTGCAAATAAACTCCCATCCCTGAGATTGAGCTGTAACGGGTTACCTTGTTCCCGGGGGTTTTGGGGATTTCCCCTTTTCAATTTGAAAATTTGGGAATTTGAAAATGAGCTAAGGGATTCAGACCCCACCCCGCCTTTCCTGAACTTCGTGCCGGACATGCCTGAACAGCGATGACCGGTTCAACGGCCGCCTATGGCCTGCAGGTCGCGGATGCATTTCGGGCCCAGGTCGGGTACCGCGCTGAGGTTCTTGGCCGCCCGTGCCGCTAAGGCTTCTTCCAGCCCGGTGGCGGATTCGAGGGAAGCCTTCATGAGGCAGCCGTATTCCTGGCAGTGGTTGGCGACAAGCCGGTCTTCGTGCGGGGAGATTTCAGGGGCGCCCTGGTCGACCAGGCCGAACAAATGCCCGAATTCGTGTGTGAGGACGGCGGCTTCGGTTGCCGCCGGAACCTGCAGGCCAATCACCGAACGAATGGTGCTTTCATGCAGCACCATGGAGGTGTTGCGGTATACCGCCCCCAGGGTCCAGTTGCCGGTCTCCGGTTTGTCTGTGCTTGAGGGGGCATCGGCAAAATAGATGTAGACGGCCAGGGTACGGCCGTTATTGTAGAGGGTCCGGTTTTTATTTTCCAGGTTGGCGATCTCCTGCAGGGTCAGGGATTCTTCCCCCGGGGAGGGGAGGGGCAGGAATTCGAAGTTGACCGCATCTTTGTGGGTGCGCAGAAGCAGGAATTCCCTCAGGTCGTCCAGGGCCAGGTCAGAAGGGCGGTACCCTTCCACATAGGCGATCTGAATGGCCAGCTCGTCAAAGTTCGCGTTGGCCAGCAGGTCGGTGGCGCTGGCTCCTGGAACCTTCTGGTTTGGGTCTGTTTCGGAATCTTTGGAACAACCGCCAGGCAACAGGGTGAACACCAGGCCAAAAAGCAGCCCAAGGGTATTTCGCATGTTGTGATTGATCATCTCAAACGTTTTTTACAAGGTTCTCAGAGACAGTTCGGGAGGGACATCATTAGAAAAAGGGGTACAGGCGATCTGATTTTATGGCTTTCTTTTTTCTTTCCTTTTTCTGGAAACCCTGGTATTGAAATTCAGGGCACATTGTCTCCAACAATTTGCCCTGTTAAATGTACACAACGAGCCCCTTTGTCATTGCTTTTTGAGACGAATGACGCCTGCAGCGATACAGAAAGCGCTTTTATACGGTTGAATGTCGTTTCTCAGATTAGCTAAGCGTCAACCCCTAAAAGCAGCGGCTGGAGTGGGCTTTACATTGCCGAAATGACCCGGGCCGCTTGTTGAACCCCCGAACCTTTAACTCTGAACCCTGAACCCTGAACCCTGAACCCTGAACCCTGAACCCCACTGTCTGCTGTTTATCCTCAAGAA
>CAYWZF010000181.1:0-3097 GCA_964461555.1 uncultured Robiginitalea sp.
TCGCGCCGGCCCATGAAGACGGCGTCGCTCACATAGCTTGCATCGGCCAGCATATATGAGAAGGCGGCATCCTTGGGTTCCTTTTCGGATGCCTTCCGGTCCTGGGCCCGAAGCGGGTTGCCGGTAAGGGCGAGCAGCCCCATCAAAAATAACAGGCGTCTTTTCACAATCGTACCATTTAAACGCCCGAACGGCGCCCACCGGTCAGGCCGATGGGCACGCGCCCGGGTATAGCCAGATGCTTAGGTCGGTTTCTTGGCATAGGAGATACCAGGTTTGGATACCCCTTTCTTGATCATCTTTTTAGCCGGCATTTTATGCTGCTGAATGACTTTTTTCCGGAATTGGTACATATTGCGGAACATTTCCCCGGCCGGGTCAAGGCATGCTCCGTCCTGCAGGCGTTGCCGTTGCTGGCTTTGCATTTGGTAGGTCCCGTCCGGGAAAACGGTAGTGCCATTCTCCAGGCGAAGCTGGTTTTCAAGGCGGGCCTGTTCCTGGTGGCGGATTTGGTAAACCTCACCATCGACCCGGGTGTAGTGGTGCCGGTTTTGGTTTCGTTCACGCACCTGGGCTTCGGAAAGCCCGGCATTTTCACGCTCGATTTTGTGCCGGTACTGGTATTCGTTGCGGTAAAGGGCACCGTCGCCGTCGAGGCACTCTCCTTCCCCCAGTTTGTAGCGCTTGCCATCCGGGGCTTCATAGGCCCCGTTCGGGTAGATCACCGTACCGTCAGAGAGCGTTTGCTTTTCGCGCAGGTGGAGTTCAGCGCGGTCGCGAACCTGAAGCATGGTGCCGTTAAGGGCGAGCAGTTTGGTCTGGTCCTGGTCCTGGATGCGATCGCGATCCTGCTCCTGGGCAGAGAGAGTACCTGCTGCCAGCAGGAGTGCTGCCATTCCTAGAATTTTCTTTTTCATGACCGTAAGATTTAAAGGTTACAAGCCGAAAATAAAGAGGCCGGATTTTTTTGACAATGACTAAAATCAGTTTAAACAATTGAAAAACAGTAACATAAGTTACAATTGCTTGAGTGGTGTGCCATTTGCCCCTCCATGGGTAAATCGTAACTTTAAGGCATTAACAACCAAGCCCCATGGAAAAGCAGACCCTAGCTTCCCGGCAAGAAGTCGCCCTGCTGGTGCACCGATTTTACGAAAAGGTCAGGCGCCATGCCGTGCTGGGCCCCATCTTCAACGGGATCATCACCGACTGGGACAGCCACCTTGAACTGCTCACTGACTTCTGGGAATCGCAGCTGTTCCTCAAACGCACCTACCTGGGCAACCCCGTGGCGGTGCATCAGGCGGTTGACGCCCACATGCAGCACACCCTCACCCCCGAGCACTTTGGCTTCTGGATGAACATGTGGTTCGAGACCCTCGACGAGGGCTTTGAAGGGGAAACGGCCTGGATCGCCAAAAACCGCGCCCAGAAGATGAGCACCATGCTGTACCTGAAAATGTATGAAGCCCGGCAGGCAGGCCCTGCGGGGGGAGCACCCGGGTAGGGGCCCGTTCAGTCGCCGAACCAGGTGTCGCGGAAGATCTTCCAGGTGCCGTCTTCCTTTTTCCAGACCAGCAGGTATTCCCCGGCAGACTTCCCGGTGCCGTCTGATTTCGCAAAGAAGCCCGTACCCTGTTCCACGAGCAGGTTTTCATTCCCCCACAAGCCGGTCGTGGTAAAGCCCGAGAGGGTAGCACTGTCGGCCACCATGGCCTCGAATACCTTTTCAATCTGGGCCCGCCCCATGGTATTGGGCCCTTTGTGCACTACCTCGGCATCTTCGGTGTACAGGGCCCCCAGGGCCTTTACATCGCCCCGGGCCAGGGCACTTTCGTAGTCCCTGAGCCGCCCGGCAATTTCCTTCCAGGCCTGGTCGATGGAGAATTCGGGTTGGGGGGCAGCCTGCCGGCAGCCCGCCGCCAATATCAGGATGGCCGCAAAAAGCGCGATTGCAGGGCTTCCTTTCAGGGGGATGATCGCTTGCATGCAATTAGTTTTACAGGGCGCCAGGGCCCCACCAGAAACAGTAAGGTAGCAATTTATCGCACCTGTTGTTCCACCTGGAGCATCAATTGTAGGTCTTGATCCACTCCACGCTGTCGGCCTCATTGAATTTGAAGACCAGGAACTTGGAAAAGAAAAGTACGGGGCCCACCTGCTTCCCTTTGAGCTGGTAATAGATATGGCCTTCCCTGCTTCGGTCGGGCTCCCCGAGCAGGTGCAATATTTCCGATTTGGTGCGCTGGCGCAGCGTATCGCTGTAGAGCAGCTGCCGGTACATGAGCATGCGGTACGGGTATTGGTCCCCTTCTTTCTGCTGCCACCGCTGCGGGTCAAAGGTCGAATCGACTGCGGCCTTTGGCATGGCCGCCTCCATTTTCCCTGCAGCATCAGGCTTGCAGGATGTACAGAGCAGCACCAGGGCGGCCGGCAAAATAAGCCTGATGGCCGCGGTAGGGAAGAATGCAGGGTATCGCACGTTCAAAAATAAGGAATTCGGTTTAACCCCCCTGGGATGTCAGCTCCAGGATTTCCTGCTGGGTCAGTTGGATCTCCTGCATCCTGGCAATCAGAAACTCAAGGATGTAGAGGTTGTTGTCGAGCACATTCTCGAATTCGAGCAACTGGAAAAGGGGTTCATACGAGAAGGGCACCCGGCTGCGGCCCGCCCAGGGTTTGGAGCCGTAAAGATCGGTCTGGCGGAGCGAAACATAGCGGTTCATCAGCGGGATGAGCTGCTGGTTCTGCCAGTCGTTCTGAATGGATTTATAGGTTTTTATCAGATCCAATTGCGTCCCCCAGCGCAGCAGCGTATTTTTCAGGGCATCGTTGCCGATCAGGTCTATCCGGCTTGAACTCAGGGCATCGTCCACAGTATTTTTGGAGGGCAGGTAACTCTCCGAAAGCAACGCCTGGTAAAAAAGGCTGTCGAGGTTGTGCCGGGCCAGTCCTGCGGCATCGGTGCCAATGAGTTCAATGAGCGACAAATTGGCTTCAAAGGCTTGCTGGTTCTGCAGTACCACGGTGTCGAGCAGTTGCTGGTTCTGCACAAATTCCCGGTAGATATTCTGTCGCAACAGCTCTCCCTGCCGGC
>CAYWZF010000182.1:0-3064 GCA_964461555.1 uncultured Robiginitalea sp.
ACGCGGCATCCGCCGCGTGATCCCTGACGGGGGAGCCCTGCAACCCCTGAACCCTGAACACGCTGCCGCGTGTTCGGTTTTTTTTAGTTCCGCTTCGAAGCTGAAACGAGTTTCGCTTCTTCGCGAAACTAAAAAACCCTGACGGCTTTCGCCGTCAGGGTTCAGGGGTTGCGGAGGAAGAGGGATTCGAACCCCCGGAGGTTTTACCCTCAACGGTTTTCAAGACCGCCGCAATCGACCACTCTGCCATTCCTCCTTTTGGAGGCTGCAAATATAAAAAGCTTTTTGAAAAGACGCTTGCAAGACAGCAAGATTTTCTGATTGCGGTGAGTCGGCGGGTTTGCCAGGTATACCAATATTTTTATATCTTCCGGGGGTCCAAACGCATATTCATGGAATCATTCAAAGTAGCGGTGCTCGGACCCATCCCCCGCGATCATATTACCACGCACAAAGGCGAAGTGATCGAGAAATACGGCTGTGCCACGCATACCGCCATCGGCCTTTCGCGCCTGCTCGATTCCCGGGGAACCGTGTGGCCCGTATCGCATGTCAGGAAGAAGGATCATGAAGGCATCCTGAACGTGCTGGCCCCCTACCCCAACATCCGTACCGAAAAGATCAGCGATAAGGCCGACCAGGGCGACATCATCCAACTCACCTTCGTTGACCAGAACAACCGCCTTGAAAAGCAAACCGGGTTCATGAACCCCATCGTGCCGGAAGACCTTGAGGGCCTTCTGGATGCAAACGTGTTTGTGTGCGTGCCCATTACTGATTACGAAGTGCCCCTCGAAACCCTCAAGTACATCAAGGCCCACAGCGAGGGGATCATCATTTTCGACGCCCATGGCCCTACCAATACGGTCACGACCCTGGGCGACCGCCTGATCCGCTTCTGGATTGATCGCGACATGTGGCTGCCTTACATCGACGTCCTTAAAATGAACCTGGAAGAATCCCGGTGCTGCTGGTTCGAAAAGGAGTACCAGCTTGATGAACTGCAACCCTTCCACGACGTGGGGACAGACCACCTCGAAGACCTGGCGGCCCATGTGCTTGCCAGGGGGGTCAAATCCCTGATCGTCACCCTCGACGCCGGCGGCAGCGCCGTGTTTTTCCTCGAAAATGGCCTGGTGCGGAAAGAGCTCGTCCCTTCCGTGCCGGTATGCGATGTGGTCGATACCACGGGCTGTGGCGACTCTTTTGCCGGGGGGCTCGGCTACGGGTTGCTCGAAACCCCGGCCGATTTCGTGCGGGCAGCGCGCTATGCAAATGCATTAGGGGCACAGCGTACCCAGGGCCGTACTTTCGAGGTTTTCAAAAGCCTGGCAGAAACCGATGCCATGATTCGCAACACCTACGGCGTATCCTGACCAATAAGGTCTTTCATCCCATAATTCACATTTGCCTTTAAGCGAAAGGCGGGGATTTGCGTATTTTTGGATCCTGTACCTATATTTTTGAGCATGCAAAAATTCCCTTTGCTGCTGGCAGCCCTTGCAATGGCCTGCAACAGCAGCCAGAAATCAGTGGGAGAGCACACAGCCCTCCCCTCCCAACAACCTGTAGATGCCACACACTTTGCATCGACCATTTCCCGAGACGAGTTAAAGGAACACCTTTATATCTATGCTTCTGATGAATTCCAGGGGCGCGAGACCGGGACCGAAGGCCAGAAGAAGGCGGCGCAATACCTCCGTGAAGCCTACAAGGAATTGGAGATACCCCCCGCCCCCGGTACGGAAGACTACTTTCAGAAAGTGCCCCTCGAACTCACCCGCCTGCCCGAGGGCAGCATAACCCTCAACGGAAAAACCATGGCCAATGGCAACGACTTCATGACTTTCCAGGGGGCCGAAGGCCAATACAGCGACATTGTCTATGTGGGATACGGGGTCGAGGCACCCGGGTATTCCGATTACGAGGGCCTGGATGTTCGCGGGAAATGGCTTCTCATGAAAGCAGGGGAACCCAAAAATGAGGATGGCACCTACGTGCTCAGCGGCTCGGCAACAACCAGTGCCTGGAGCAACCAGTCGGAAGCGATCGCAAAGAGGCGCGAGGCCGCCCGCGAGCATGGGGCGGCAGGTTTTTTTTATGTGGATGACCTGAATTACACGCGGTACCAGCGGTACTTCAACAGCATGAAACGCAACAGGAGCGGGCAGATGAACCTGAAGGCCGATACAAATGAACCTCAGATGCTCCTGCTCCAAAGCTCGGTTGCCCAGGAGCTATATCCGCAGCTGGAAGCCAATGACAGGGCCGCGACCATTCCCGCAGACCTTCGGCTGGAGGTGCGCAGCCAAAATGAGGAAATTGACTCAGAAAATGTGGTGGCCTTTATCCGCGGGTCCGAATTTCCGGACCAGTATGTGATAATATCTTCGCACCTCGACCATATAGGCGTAACCCCCGAAGGCGAAATCAACAACGGGGCAGACGACGACGGCTCGGGTACTGTGGCCCTGCTCGAGATAGCTCAGGCCTTCAAAGAAGCTGCCCGGGCTGGGGCCGGCCCCGGCCGTTCGGTGGTTTTCCTCCATGTGACCGGGGAAGAAAAAGGGCTGCTGGGCTCGCAGTACTACACAGACTTGGAGCCCCTGTTCCCATTGGCATCGACGGTGGCCAACCTCAATATCGACATGATTGGCCGTACAGACCCGAATCGTCCGGGTGATGGCAACTATGTGTACCTGATCGGTTCAGACAAGCTGAGCAGCGAGCTCCATGAGCTCTCCGAGGCCGTGAACGCCCGTTACACCCAGCTCGACCTCGATTACAAGTACAACGACGAGAATGACCCGAACCGCTTCTATTACCGGAGCGACCACTACAATTTTGCCAAGAATAACATTCCTATCATCTTCTATTTCAACGGAACGCATGCCGATTACCACCGCCCGGGTGACACCCCCGACAAGATTGAGTACGATCTTTTGGAAAAACGGGCCCGGCTGGTATTTTACACCGCCTGGGAAGTGGCGAACCGGGAGGCGAGAATCGTGGCCGATAAGGCGACCCGGTAACGATCCGACACGCCAAATGATAAACCCGCCGG
>CAYWZF010000183.1:0-3031 GCA_964461555.1 uncultured Robiginitalea sp.
CCGTAGTGTTCCCGGAAGCATTTGATGAAATAGGAAGCGCTGCCGAAACCTACCCGGTAGGAAACCTCCGAAACGGTCATGGAACCCTCCTTCAGCAAGTCCATACCCTCCCTGAGGCGTACCTGCCGGATGAACTGGCTGGCCGACAGGCCTGTGTCTTTTTTGACCTTCCGCAACAGGCTGGAGCGGCTCATGTGCAGGGCATCAGCCAGTTCGGACACCCCGAATTGCTCATTGGAGAGGTTCTCCATGAGTACGGCCTCGGCCTGCCTGATGAATTCCGAAGTATGCTTGGCGGGGTCTTCCATGATGGGTCAAGACTATCCCGAAAGTAACAAAACTTATCCGAGTACGCCTAGCGCGCCTGGCAATTCCCCAAAACGGCCTGACGCAACGGTTGCGTCAAATTTTATATTCCTGCGCCATAGTTTTCGGGCACCGCCCAAACTTTATGGATTTGGCCGCACCCCTTATTAACCCTGCATCACGCCTTGCCGGAACTTTGTCTCAAGAAAATTCATTGTCAAATCCTAAAACAAAAACGTCATGAAAAATCTGAAATTCAAATCCCTTCAAACCAAAGCGAACCTGGCCCTCCTGGCCGTGGTCCTTTCCACCGCAATGGCCTCGTGCCAGAACGCCCCCTCGAAAAAATCGGCAGACAAGCCTTCCATGGACATCCACACGGCCGTGCTGTATAACAATGCCGAGGTGGTTGGGCAATACATCGAGGCGGGTACCGACCTCAACCTGAAAGACGCCTTCGGCGGATCGACCCCCCTGATTACCGCGGCCACCTTCGGCAAAACCGACATCGCCAAAGCCCTGATCGATGCCGGGGCCGACCTGTCCGTAAAAAACAACGACGGCTCGACCGCCCTGCACGCAGCCGCCTTTTTCGGGCGGGTAGAAATCGTGCAGCTGCTGCTCGACGCCCACGCCGACAAGACGGTGCGGAACAACTTTGGGCATACCGCCCGCGAATCGGTACAGGGCCCCTTTGAAGAGGTGAAGCCCGTCTATGAAATGATGCAGCAGCAACTGGGCTCGCTCGGCCTGCAACTCGACATGGCAGACCTGGAAAAAACCCGGCCGGTCATCGCCCTGATGCTCCAATAATCACCACCAAAAAAACGAACCTCTCATGATACCTGAAAGAAGATACGATATCGACTGGCTGCGGGTCATCGCCATTGGCCTGCTGCTGGTCTATCACATCGCCATCATTTTCCAGCCCTGGGCTTTGTTCATCGGCTTCATACGAAGCGAACAGCCCATGGAAAGCCTCTGGAAGCCCATGACCCTGCTCAACGTCTGGCGCATCCCGCTGTTGTTTTACGTGTCGGGCATGGGCGTGTACTTCGCCCTGCGCAAGCGCACCTGGCGGCAATTGGTGGTCGAACGTTCGCGCCGTATTTTGCTGCCCTTTGTCTTCGGCATCGTGGCGATCGCCCCCCTGCACCTGTATGTGCTCCAGGCCTATTACAAGATGCCCCTGAGCTATTACCCCCACGCCGGCCACCTGTGGTTCCTGGGCAATATTTTCATTTATGTGGTGCTGCTCTCCCCCCTGTTCTTCTATCTGAAGAAAAAGGGGGAGGGCCGGTTCAAAAAAAGGCTCTCCCGCCTTTTGGGTAACCCGCTTGGCCCCCTCAGCCTGTCGCTTTTCTTCGTGGCCGAAGTGCTGCTGGTCAGGCCCCAGGTCTTTGCCATGTATGCAGAAACCTGGCACGGGTTTTTTGTCGGGCTGCTCGCCTTCCTGTTCGGGTTCCTCTTTGTGCACAGCGGGCAGGACTTCTGGCAGACCGTACGCAAGTGGAAATGGGCCTACCTGGGCCTGGCCGCCGGCCTGTACACCCTGCGCCTGCTGGCCTTCAACACCCAGGGGCCCGGCCCCCTGATGGCCCTGGAGTCGAACTGCTGGATCGTCGGGCTCTTCGGCCTGGGCTACCAGTTCCTGAACCGGCCCAGCGCAAGCCTGCGCTACCTGAGCCAGGCCGCCTACCCGGTGTATATCATCCATATGTTCGTGCTGTACGCCGGGGCCGCGCTCATCCTGCCCCTGCAGATGCCGGTCTTAATGAAGTTTGTCGCCATCGTGGCCTTTACGGGGATTGGCTGCTTTCTGCTGTACGAACTGGTCATACGGAGGGTGGGCCTGCTGAGGCCGTTGTTCGGGTTGAAAAAGGAGGCAAAACATCGCACGGAAAAAGCGGTACCTGCAACTTGCACTGACGCATGCCCTGACTAGCCGTATTTTGCGTATTGGCTATTGACAAAACCCGGAATCAGCCCCAGGCGCACTTCCGGGTTTCATTTGCACATTGGCTAATTGTCAGGTTCACTTATTGCCAAATTTGCTGCCTGACCTGCTGCCAACTGCCACTTCCGACTGAATACTCAGGATTACGCTCCCGATAGCTATCGGGACGGCGTGATCCCGTATAGGGCGGGCTAATGTTTTGTCTTGCTTTTTTTAGGCCTTAAGTTCTGAAAATACTTTATTCTCCCATCTATTTTCTCAACATCTCCAACAACCTGAAATTCAAATACAGCTTCTCCTTCCCTACTTGTTCGCTCTTCAAAAACCCAGCGTGCTCGAGTTCCTGAAGGTAATTGCCGACTGTTTTAAGTGTCCCTAATCCGGCTTCTTCCAAAAATTGCCGTTTGGTATAAGGCAATCGGAAAAGGATTTCCAGTAGGTCTTTGGAGTAGACCTTGGGTAATTGTACCTGGATCTGCTGCCCGATCGTTAGCATTAAGGCTTCAATCTCAAGGATGCGTTTGCGGTCATTTTTGGCGGATTGCTCTATCATGTCCAGCATGTACAGAATCCAGCCCTGCCAGTCCTTTTGCTCGGTCACCCCACGAAGTCTGGTATAATAGGGGCCCTTGTTTTCTATAATATACCGGCTAAGGAACAGGGCGGGTAAATCCAACAGGCCAGTGAGCTTAAGATAGAGCAAAAGTAGAATCCGGCCTGCCCGGCCATTCCCGTCAAAAAAGGGGTGGATGGCTTCGAACTGATAGT
>CAYWZF010000184.1:0-3029 GCA_964461555.1 uncultured Robiginitalea sp.
TTAGCCGGGCATGCCATATCGGCGCCCGAGCTGAAACTACCAAAAATGTTCCGGATCCGGTTATAGAAAAACCATAGAATAAGTAGGGTTTTTATTGTCAGATTGCTCTTACGAGGCCGGGAGGCGGTGTAGGTTTCTAGAGAAAGATCCGTCTTTGACTTTGTCGGATGTTTTGCTCGTTGCACCTTGCAGACGCAACTCGCTATGTTTCCTCTTTCTTTTGCTCGCCCAAAAGAAACCGACGCAGGAGGTTCACGAATACCTTCAGAAAAAATAGTCAAGCAATGAGTAAAGAGGGAAAGAAAAGGGCGGTTCCGGCGAACTTCTGCCCCTTGAAATCTACGTCAGGGGTGCGGCCGCCGCTTAACCTGCGCGTCCTTCGGCCGCTACGAACCGGCTAAACTTCGTTTGCCTTACCCCTTCCTTGATTTCTACGGTCCAGAACTTAAGCCGGCATCCTCCGCCTTTGGCGGAATGGACAGATCTGGAATAGGAGGTAACCCGGCCTTTTTTTGATTCGTACGAAATCAAGCAAATCTTGCCGCAGAGAAAATGGAGCCGCGTCGGAGCAGCTCTGCTGCGGAGGTTACGCGGCGAGGCCCAAGATTTGCGTAGGATTTCAAGAAGCAAAAAACCGGCCGTGCCCTTTTCTTTGCTTCGTTTCTTTTGGGCAAGCAAAAGAAATGAAGAAAATAAGGAGAGTCACGCCGCAGGCTTGACGAGCAATACCTCCGACAAAGTCTGTGACTGGAATTAACCCCTACTGAGCACTTTCTGCCAACATCATATAATCATAGAAAATCTTGGAAATCCGGGCCAGCTGCTGCGTTCCGGCCTCAAAATCCTCCAGGTTCTTGGAGAGCAGCACCAGCACATACGAGCGGCCATCGGGCAGGTACACAATGCCGGCATCGTGGTGCAGGGCCGTGATCACGCCCGTTTTATGGGCCACCCGCACGTCTTTGGGAAGGTAATACGGGATGATCTCATTGAATTGCTGGCCTTCCAAAATGTCGACCATGGCGGCGCAGTCTTCCGGGGTGCCGGCCCGGTCGGTGGCAATGGCCTGCATGATGCGCAGCAGGTCGCGGGCCGTGGTGGAGTTGCTCAGGCCCTGGTCATAGGCCTTCTGGTCTTCCACGCCCCTCAGCACCTGGATATTGGCGGCGCCCAGGTCACGCATGCTGGCGGTGACATTTTGGGCCCCTACCCGCTCGATGAGCACATTGGTCGCCAGGTTGCTGCTCACCGTAATCATGGGCACCATCAGCTCGTGCAGGGTCACCTTTGTACCGATCTTGTTGTAAATCACATCGTCGCTGTCGTCGGCAATGTCCATGCTGTAAGGGCTGCCGTCCACGATGCTTTTGAATTCGTTCACCAAAACGATCGTATCGTTCAGGTTCAGGGTACCCGCCCGCTGCTGTTTGAACAGTTCAATCATCACAGGCACCTTCATGGTGCTGGCCGCGTGGAAGGTCGAATCGGCATGGATCAACAAACTGTCGGCCGGGTCTGACAAATTCAGGAAGGCTACGGCCACGTCTCCGCCAACGGAGTCAATTTGGGCCGAAACTGCGGCGTGCAGCTTCTCTTTGGCCGAAGGCGGCTGGCAGGCAAAGAGGCTGACGCCGGCCAGCAATAGAATAGCGTATTTGAAGATACGGTTCATGGAAAGGGTGCTTAACAGGCTAAACTTAGTGAGTTTCGGGCTCTTTGCCAAGGAGGGGGGCTCGTCGCGTCTGCGGCGGTCCTAGGGCTTCGCCCAATCTGACCCAAAGGGCGGAATCTTTGCGCCCTGAACCTTGAACTTTGAACCTTGACCCCCCCCAGAACTGAGCCTTGCTCTACTTCTGGGCAAATTTTCAAATCCCATTTGCACATTAGCACATTAAAATTGCCAAATTCGCTAATCGCCAAATTTGCTAATTACCTCCTCCAGCATCTCGCCCCTGATAAGCGCCAAAATTTCCTCGATCTTTTCCAGAACGCCCTGCGATTGCTGGTTGGTGTAAATGGTATTGGTGATCATTTCAGCCAGGTGGTCTTCAAAGTCGGGGTGCTGCAGGATGGGTTTCAGGTCGGATTGGCCGAACATATCCCGGATATTGTCGTAGTCCTGGGTGGTACTCAGGGTAAAATGGGAGGTAAATGCCTCGTCCTGCAGGAACTCCGATAGCACCCTGCCGAGTTGGTACTGTTCGCGGATGAATGGGGTGAATTTGGTCTGCACATCGGCGAAGATGACCTGCTCCTCTTCATGCACTTCGTTCAACAGGCTGCTGAACGAGGCGAGCCGGTTTCGAAGGGTCGCATTGCGGATCAGGTACAGTTTCCCCGAATTGCTGAGCTCGTTGGTGACCCCCAGCACCGGGTCGAAGGTGGGGCGCGTAATGACGCGCGACAGGTAGAGGTTAAAACTGTCGGGGTGAACGCGGTCGGGTTCCGTTTTCCGGTACTGGAGCAGGATATAAGCCGACTTAATGACCTCCCGGCGAATGTACATCTTGCTCCTGAGCTGCTCCAGGTTGCTGGTATATTCGTCGAGCAACTGGCTGAGCACCTGCTGTTCCTGCCTTCGGTCTTGCCGGTTCTGGCTCCAGGTGTTGATCTGCAGGGCGATCAAAATCCCCAGTACCACCAGTATGATTTCTCCCAGGGCGTAGCGGAGGTATTTCCCGGTATTTCCCGGGCCGGACAGGGCCCGACGCAGGTTGCTGAAAATGCGGATCATTCGCGTGGCGGGTTGGTTCCGGCTAAAGATAGGCTTTTGGGCCCAAAGTCAGGTCGGGCAAGCCCGCCGCAGCCCATGGGGCGGAACAGGATATTACATTTTCAAATTGGCAAATCTTCAAATTTTCAAATCAGCTAATTGCCAAATTCGCTAATTGCCAAATTCGCTAATTGCCAAATTCGCTAATTGATAAACTGCCAACTGCCAATGCCTACTGTAGACTATTTCACCACCACAAAAGGCTCAGTCGTCCTATTCAGGTCCCACTTGAGCTCATTGTTGTACCAAACCTCTG
>CAYWZF010000185.1:0-3010 GCA_964461555.1 uncultured Robiginitalea sp.
TAAGCAGTTGGCAAAATAAGCGGCTAATCCCGCTCCAGGGTAAGGGTGCCGGTAGCCAGCAAATTGTATTTTTCGTCTGGGGATATTTCATCCAGGGTAAAACTGCCCTTGAAATCATTGGTGCCTTCGATCTGGACACCCCTGAACTCGAACTGGATCTCCGAGGCATTATAGGCATCCGTATTGTCCCAAAAAAGTTGTATGATGTGAGAACCCCTGCCCGTTCCGCTGATCGCGATTTCTTCAGGCAGACCGTCTTCACGGGTAATGGAATAGGTTAAATTCCATTGATTGATATAATTTATGCCCCAGCCATCAGTTGCACACATCAGGGAAAAGGCCACCCCAATGTTTTGTATGAAGACACGACCACTGTCTTGTAAATATACCTCCGATGTTTTGCTGCCACCCACATTTCCTTCGCTGCTTCCATCCATAAAACCTGCGACATCCTGAAATTCAGGATCGAGGGTGGCATCCATGTCCTCTACGATCAACCGGGCGTTGGAGACGGTGGAAAAGCCATTTTCCCAAAAAAAGGCCTTGGTCTCATACGTCGGGGCCAGGCCAGGTTTTACTTCGGTATAGTCTGATTCTTTTGAACATTGAAAGCTCAAAGACGACAACAGGAACAACAGAAATAGATTTTTTGTTTTCATTTTCTTTCCAATTTTTTGGTTTGACTAATCCCGCTCCAGGGTCAGGGTGCCGGTGACGGTCAGGTTGAGCTTCGGGTTGGAGGAAACTTCCTTAAGGGTAAAAGGTCCCTCAAAGTCATTCGTGCCGGGCACAAGGGTACCCCGAAAGGAGAATTCGATGGAGGCGGTGGCATATTGCACCTCCGCCGTCTCGTTGTAGGCTTCTGATATCAGGTACAGGTAAAAAATATGGGACCCCACGCCCGTGCCGCTTATGCTGATTTCCTCAGGCCCAGGGGCGCCTCCCGAAACGGTGTAGGTCAGGTCCCACTCCGGAATATCATTGCTTAACTGGCTGCCAACACATAGCAGGGAATAGGCACGCTCCATCCCTTCAGGGAGACGCACATACACATCCCCCTGGCTATCGAGGAAGATATCCGATTGCGCAGTGGGCTGTACTCCCCCGAAAAAAGTATCCGGGCCGCCCAGGAGTATATCTATGACCCCGATGAAGCCCTCATCGGCTTCATAGGTGTCAATATCGGTGACCACCAGGCGCGCGTTGGAGACGTTGGCATAGCCATTTTCGTTGAAGGAAGCCTGAAACTCGTTCAGGACGGATTCCGGGGCCGCTTCATCTTTTGAACATTGCATATTCAGGGCTGCGAACAGGGTTAACAAGAGCAGGCTTTTCGTTTTCATTTTTACAGGGTGTTAAGGGATTGTCTAATCGCGTTCCGGGTCTCGCTCAAGGGTCAATGTCCCGGATAGGAACAGGTCGTAGGTTTCATCCGGGGATTTTTCCTCCAGCGTAAAATTGCCCTCGAAATCATCGGTGCCTTCTACTTGATACCCTTTAAACTCGAAGGTGATCTCTGAAGCCAGCCAGGCTTCATTCGTAATCTCATAGATATGGGATCCCTTGCCGATGCCGGTGATGGTGATCTCATCGGGTTGACCTTCCTGCTGAACGATTGTGAATCGCAAGTCCCAATAGTAGATATAGGACCCGCCCCAACCGTCGTCTACGTATAGAAGGGAATATTGCGATATCCCCGGGATCTCGACATAGACCCGACCGTTGTCATGCAATAGTATCTCTGATACTTTGCTGCCCCAGGCCATGGGGTTGGGAGTGCCATCCAACCAGGAAAGTATATCCTGAAACTCGGGAGCCACCGTGCCGGCCAGGCTGTCGACAATCAGGCGGGCATTGGAACCTGTGGCAAACCCCTCGGCATAGACGGTGGGCACATATTTCACCTGGCCGGTTTCAGGCTCCGGGGATGAATCCTGATTATCCACCGTCGGTTTGGGGGGTGGCAAAGAGATTTCATCTGTATCATCGGATGTCTTGGAGCATTGAATATTCAAGGCTGTGAACATCGCCAACAGGAAAAACAGCTTTGTTTTCATGGTTTTCGTGATTGCTTCCCCTAAGTTAAATGGGCATTTCATCGGGATTCGCCAAATGCTGCAGAGAGGCCGCATTCGATGACAAACAGCCGATTACCGTCGACAAGAATTTTTAAATATTTGGGTAAACACCGGTCTAAAGCGGTGTGCAGGGGTGCTATTTCGGGTGTCCGGCCCACAGTCGCCATATCAGGGCAACGACAGTTCAGTCCACCAATCCGACATTTGGTCCGATCGAAATTGTCTTGGTTGGCCGGTAGCCTGACTTTTGGCAGAAATCACGCTAAAAACCACAGCCATGAAACCATTTTTCTTCCTTACCCTGGCCCTGATGCTCCTGCAGGGCCTGTACGGCCAGCAAGCCGAAGGCGTTACCCTGACCGTTACCCTCGAAAATGTCCTGAACGACCAGGGCGACATCCTGGCCGCCCTGCACGGGCCCGAGACGTTCATGAAAGGGCCCGGGGTGCAAAATTTCCGGGCCGAAGCCCGGCAGGGTGCGCTGACCTTTACCTTCGAAAACGTAGCCCCGGGCCGGTATGCCGTTTCGGTGCTGCACGACGCGAATGCCAACCAGCGCATGGATTTTGACCCCAGCGGCATGCCCCTGGAACCTTATGGCATGAGCGGCAACCTCATGCTAATGGGGCCGCCCACCTTCGAAGGGGCCGCCTTCGAGGTCGGCACCGAACCGGTAGCCCTGAGCATCCGGTTCTAGGGGCCCGATAGGGCTAAAAGTAAAAGCCACCCCTCAGGGTGGCTTTTGAGTATTGTTGAAATCGCATCACACCTGCTCTGCCAGCCAGGCCTTCATCATCCAGACGGTCTTCTCCTGTTCGGTGATAAAGTCGCTCATCATTGAATTGGTGCCCTCATCCCCGGCCTCACCGGAGGCGTCGAGGATGCTGCGCTCGATGAGCAGCAGCTCTTTGAGCGAATCCACGATCAGCCGG
>CAYWZF010000186.1:0-3005 GCA_964461555.1 uncultured Robiginitalea sp.
TTGATGAATTGCAAGCGTCAACAAAGTTCATTTTTCAGGTATTCATTGGAAGTCCCCGGCTGCAGGAATTCCTCAGGGAAGGCATGGCCGGAGTATGGCCTCGGTATGTCGGGCTCTTATTGTTGGAACCTTGGAATTTGAAATGAGTATTCCAAACCTCACACCGGTATTTTGGCTGCCAATTCGCCTTTCCTGTCCGGATTTGAATGAATCAAGGCACCTGCCCTGTGGCAGTTTTACCCCGAAATTTTAGCGCTATGAACGGTGAAGTATAATAATCAGGGATTTAATCAGTTATAAATTGGAATTAAGCATCCAGTGTGCGGCCAGACCGTAAAAGCATGCAGCGAGCCCGACTTCTTACCGGCATAGTACTTCTGATAGGTGCCCTCATGGCCCTGACCCCGGGTTCCGGGGATTGGGTTTCAAAGGAGGGAACAGTTAAGGCGAAGCCCGTGGCATTGCCTGATCGGGCGCTTTTCGACCCTCAGGCCGCTGCCCTGTATGAACGTCGGCAAAACGAGCTGAAGGCTGCCCTGAAGGCTTACTTTGAAAAAGCCATCGCTGCCGGGGAGGCCGTGGGGGCGGGGGTAAGCATTGTTCGGGGAGATTCCATCGTGGTTTCTGAGGGTTACGGCGAGCGGAACACCGATGGGCATGCCCCGGTCGACGGGCAGACCGTCTTCAGGCTGGGGTCCCTTTCCAAGGGGTTTGCCGGCATCCTGGCCGCAGAACTGATCGGCGAAGGCCGAATGAGCTACGACGATAAAGTAAAGGATTACATCCCTGATTTTCAGCTGGGCAACCGGGAGAATACCGAAAAAATCACCCTGGCCCATCTTTTGTCGCACACCAGCGGGGCGCCCTACCACAGTTATACCAACCTGGTCGAGGCCGGGCTGCCCCTTCCCGAAATTGCCGGACGCTTCAGGGCCGTGGCCCCCGTGGCCGCCCCCGGCACCCAGTACAGCTACCAGAATGCGCTTTTTGCGCTCTCGGGCGAAATGATGCGCGCAGTAACCGGCAAGGGTATCAGCCAATTATTGGAGGACAGGTTTTTCAGGCCCCTGGGAATGGAAACCGCGGTCATGGATTTTGAATCGCTCGCCCGTACCGAAAATGCGGCTGTACCCCATGTAAAATGGGGCAAGGGGTGGAAGGCCAAAAAACTCAACCACAGTTACTACAACGCCGTTGCTGCCGGGGGAATCAACGCCAGCGCCTCAGACATGGCCAAATGGATGCGGTTTCTGCTGGGCCACAACCCGGAAATCATGAGCAGGCAGGCCCTTGAAAACGCCTTTACCCCCGTCATTGAAATCAAGGGGCACGCCAAGTACTACCACCGCTGGCCCGGGCACCAGGCCTCGTATTATGGCTATGGATGGCGTATCCACCGGTTTGTGGATGGCGATGCCGCCCGAGAACAAACCATGTGGCACCACGGCGGAAGCGTGAATAACTTCAGGAATGAGATCGCGCTCTTCCCCGACGCCGACCTGGGGATCTGCGTGCTGTTGAACAGCAATTCAGGCCTTGCCAGGACGGTGATCCCTGACCTGTACAAGATCATACAGGCGATCTACCTGCAGCCGGCCGAGCATCTTGCCCTGAGCAATGCCTCAGACCCGGGTACGCCGCTCTAATTCAAATTGGCTGAACCTTTCAGGGCCTTTTCTGAAAGGGTGCGGGAAGCCACGGCTCAATGAACCAGGTGATCGATTACCCCGCTCTCAAACAGCACCATTTCTGTTTCGGCCCCGGGTGTAAAAAGGACCGAAGCGCACATGGTCCTGGCCTGGAAGTTAAAGATCAGGGTCACGAAGGTTTTGTTGGGCATAAAAATGTTCACCACAAAGATTTTTTCTGCAATCTTCAGGCTTTTGTATTCCTCGTCTCCCTGTGCTCCCTGAAAAGGACCGGAGAGCCATTTAAAATAGAATCGTCCTTTGTCAAAGTGCACCTTGACGCTGCTGCCATTTTCGTAGGTGTAAGTGATTTGGGTGCCATCAAGCAGATGGCCCGGATGATTTTTATGTTTTTCCATGGTCGGGTGGTTGTTTCTTGTATAAAATACAAAATTACGGTCAATAGCACCTTGAAATACAATCAAATACGTCTGCTTTGCAGGCGATTCGCGAAAGGTTGCCGGGCCAGCGCCATACTTTCTCCGGGGAATGGGGGGCACATTTAAAGGGAGGGTGTTTCTTTCGCGGCAGCAATGGTGCGATGGCCCTCAGCGCAGATCAAAATAAATCCCTGAATGAACCAAAAGACCGGACAGGAGATTAAAATGCCACCAGCAGGTCAATATGCCGCTGTGGCATTCCTGATTCCTGCCAGGCAGAATCGCGCTTTTGATAGATAATGGTTTCGGAATCCCACAGCCCCTCGATGGCCACCCTGATCTCCATTTCCTGGGCGGTCCAGGTGCCTGCCTTGATTTGCTCAAGCATGAATTGGCCGATGGCGGGGTCCTTTACGAGCCGGTGCCATTCGGCGTGCCCATTGGGGCTCAAAACGAAGCGCTCGCTGATTTTCTTGGGGTCCCCCTCGGTGCCCCGTATCAGGTACTGGCCGGCGTATTGTTTCATGTAGGGCGTCACTTCGGGCGCCTTTTTCTCCTCGCAGGATGCCAGCAGGGCTACACACAATAAGGTCAGTAATGTTCGCATGCCTCTAAAGTAGGGAAATAATGAGAATTCAGGAGGCAGGGGGTGCAGACTAAAAAGAGAATGGCCGCCGGAGTGCCGGCGGCCATCTGCATTTTCGAAAATGGTTTGTTTGGGGGGCCGGTTAAGGCCCGAAAAGTCTCACACCGATAAATATAGGAAAAATATCGAATATTCAAACTCTACCACCCTGAATCGCCAGAGCTTTTTCCTCCTGCCCCTCTTTGCAGGCAATTTGCGAAATATCGCCTCCCTGGAGGCCTGACAAAGGCAGTGCCTGCCAGGGCGTTTCATGTCGCCATCACCTGCCGGAGGGCATCGGTGAAAGCCTTT
>CAYWZF010000187.1:0-2908 GCA_964461555.1 uncultured Robiginitalea sp.
CAGTCTGCTTTTTCAATACCCTGAAGAAATACAGCTTCGCTGTTTTGATGTCATACGTTTCCGTAAACGGATGCCACAAAATCTCCCTGCAAAAATTCCTCCGGGTTTATCTGACTTTGCAGCACGACCCCTTTAAGGTCAGTCTCCAGCAAGAGCTGGGCAGCCTGTATCAACGGGGCGGCAGTGGTTGTCTGAATGGCCCGTAATTTGTGGTTGCCGACTTTCTGAGGAAAGATTTGTTTTGAAACCTCCCGCCTTCTCAATACCCCCGCAGCGTCCTTTCCTTCCACGGCTGCATACAATACGACCTGGTCGTCTTCCACGTGGGGTATTGCTTCTTCCATGGCACGTTGCAGGGCCGCGATGATGTCTTCTTCCCTGCCGATGCTCTTGATTTGATTTGACACCCACTCGTAATGCCCGGGGTGGCGCAGGGTTTTGTAATCTAGGGTGCGCACCCTGCCGGCCAGGGCATCGGGCAAATCGGCTGCCCCGCCTGAAGTCAAATCGTCTTCATATAACACCCCGTTGATAATGAGCCGAGCCCTTTGCGAGAGGGAGGGCAATGCGGTTTTCTGGAAATTTCGCAGGGCGATGGCATCCTTCACATATTCCGTTGCCACCCCGACCGGACTCCAGGTAAAGCCATAGAAGTGGGGGGAAACGGCATGATGGGTCAATGCCCCCACCTTGAAACCCAGATAATCTGCCTGGTTTACCTTGAAATCAGCGCAAAAATCCCGGAACATCTTATGCGCCAGCACATTGATATAGCCGGGGGCCAATCCGGTCTGTAAAACAAAACCCGTTTGGGCATCCCTGGCCAGGGCCAGGATTTCATTGGTCTCCTCCACATATTCGGTAAGGTTGGCGTAATGCAAATGGTATGTTTTCGCATAGCGTGCCATCTGAGGGGCCAAACTCCCGGGTAGGCAGTCAAGCAAGATGTCGCCTTGTCGGAATATGGCTTCGGCTTCCTTGCTTAATCCGCTTGGATTCAATTCAAAGGCTTTGACCGTCGCCGCTTTTTTTGTTCCCTTCTCAATCCATAGTGCAACATCTTGCGCCCTGGACAAGGTTCTGTTGCCAATGAAAAGGGTAGGGGGTACTTTGCTCTGCTCGGCAAGGATGAGGCCAACGGCTTCTGCGATGCCGCCTGCCCCGGCTATTATAATGTTGGCGTGTCTGTTCATCTTCAATTTTGACAGGTTTGTCAGGAAGTTTAAAAAGGGGAGGTTCATTCCCGCATTTCCTGACCAGGCGTTGTCGATATTAGCAAACTTTCGAACATGGCCAGTAGTAATAGTAAGGTAGGTCATAATTTCTTTGGATGCAATTACGAACTTTCCTGAAGAATAACCGGTAGGAGCACGTAGCTGCGCCGATATGTTTTGTGCCCCCGCCAGAAAATGCAAACCCCGGCTGCCGCCAGTCTTCAGAAGGGCGGGGTTCTTGTTGGAATTTGGGATTTGGAATTTGCCCGGGGCCAGGAGTACCTCGCAGGGCTGCCGCCAGTCTTCAGCGGGGTGGGGTCTTGGCGGATTTGGCAACTTTTCTGCTTAGGAACGCGCAAATTTTATCAAAGGTTCAAAGTTACCCTCATCCGCTGCTTTTACGGCTTGCAAATACTTGTTCCGGGCCTGCCCCTGGTGGATCAAATCAGATGAACCCCAACTGAATAAAGGCAAGCCATAAATCTTGGTGATGATAATGTCTGCCATCAATCTGCTATGTCGTCCATTGCCATTGGAAAAGCAATGGATGCTTACCAGTCGGTGTTTAAACCTCAAGGCTGTTTCATCGGGGGTAAATGTTTTATGTATTAACCAATAGCGCATGTCTTCGCAGAGCTTTTTTAGTTCCACAGGTATTTGAATAGGATCCACACCCAGGTTTTTGCGTGTCGTTCTGAACTTCCCGGCCCAGTCCCAGACCGCTCCAAACATTCTATTGTGTAAGCTGCGAATAAAAGTTTCAGTCACTATCGACTCGGCTTTCTGGGGCCTGTTTAGAACCCAGAGTATGGCGTCTTCGATATTTTGTTGCTCGAATTCATCCAGTTCTTCGCGCGTTGCGATGGTTTGAATCAATAAACCTTCTTTTTCATCCTCATCCAAAGGGGTTTGTCCGTCAAGATATTCCAATTCTAATCCCATAACGCCTTCGGCAGTTCCTGCTTAAGAATGGTTGTTCTATCGTCTATGGCCTTTTTAAGGCGCTTTGCTGTGTTTTCCTGATCTTCAAGTCTCATGCTATTAGAAGTGCGCATTACGATTTGTGTGGCAAGTGCACGTGCCTTTCGGTCGATGTAGTTTTCCAGGGTGCCGTCTTTGGGAACAAAACCGTATACCAAATCCATGTCTAAAGCCCGTGCAGCTTCCCGAAGCGATTTTAGGGTTATGGCGCCTTCCATTTCCCGCTTTTCCAAATCCTGGACACTTTGCTTGGTTATGGCCAATTTATTGGCTAATTGTTGAAGGGTCATACCTAAGGCCAGACGAATGGCTTTTACCCAACCTGTAGGCGGATTTGGTGCTGTCCGGGCCGAAGAGAAGTGCTGGATTCTCGACTCTAATTGCTCTAATTGAAGCTGCCTTTTGCTCATATAGTAAGGATATAGTATGACATTTAAATAATAAAGGTAATATAATAGCCTGACAAAAGCAAGTAAAAGTCAAATAATAACCTTACAAAGTATTCGATTTAAATGCAATTTTCAAGCACTACCGTTTCCTTTGCATATGGAATTATATCATCTTTAGGTAAGCTCTTTCAGTTGGCCTTCAGGTACTTCATACTGCGTAATTCTGGACCAGGAGTACCTCCCCCGATTGCTATCGGGGTCGGTTTTCCTTTGTGCCCCCGCCAGAAAATGCAAACCCCGGCTGCCGCCAGTCTTCAGAAGGGC
>CAYWZF010000188.1:0-2876 GCA_964461555.1 uncultured Robiginitalea sp.
GTAATTCCTTCACCTCAACCGTACTTCCCCGGGCAAGACCGGCTGAAAGGGCGAGCTCCCAAAACTGCCTGTTTGGAAGCGTTTCCTGGGATGCAGTAATTTATTGAAGTCCATCCCGGGGGCCGATGGCATACCGATAGTGTTCGGGGCCCCGGAAGGCGGAACTTTCATACCCGTACAGCCCCCAATTCTCCTTTGCATAGGCATTGAGGCCCCGGGGGTCTGTGAGCTGCCATTCCAGCTCCACGGCCTTTTCCACCGCATAGTCTTCCATGCCCCTGCATTCATCCACCAGGCCAACAAAGCTGAAGGGTGCCGTCTGGTAGATTTTTGTCCAGCCCTGGTCTGCCACGGGGAGGAAGCCCAGCACCTCCTCATAAAACTGCTGCATGCGCGGGAGGTCCCGGTGGTAGGTCCAGGTGATGGCGCCGTGAAAATTCAACCCGGAAGCAGCGGTGGGAATCCGTGGCGATTCCGCTAAAACAGCCATAAAATATTCATTTTCAGGATGCTGTTTGAACTCCTCGAATTCCAGCAGGTATCCTCCGGGGTCAAGGGCTACAAAGCCGTCATGGGCCCCTCCGGCTTTTGGATTGAAGGGGTATTTTATAGGAACCCCCTTCTCCTGCATTCGGGCATACCAGCCGGGGAGTTGATCGGTCAGCAGGGCAATCGCAGTAGATTTGGCCTGGTCTGCGGGGTGTGTTTCGTTCAGCAGATGCAAGGCAATAAAAGCATCCCGGCTGATTTGATAACGGCCGGAGTCTACCCGCTGCAACCCGAGGATATCGGCATAAAACTGCCTGGCCGCGGGCAGGTCCTCGTAATAGAGGTGGGTTGTTTGCCCGGTAACCCCAAACGAGTTCAGGGTTCGGTATCCGGTTGTTCCGGCCAGCAGGGCATTTATCCCCTCGGGGGTATAGCCCAGCAGTCGCCCGAAGCGCCGTGCCAGGGCTTCGGAAGTGGCGGCGTCTGACAAATCTGCCTTCCGGAGATCTTCCTTCCACTGCTGATACTGCCTGAGGCGGTTGGCTTTATATATCAGGATCACCGTTTTTCCGTCAGTCAGCCGGGGGGAGAAGAGGAGGGTTTCGGGAAAGCGGTCTTCCCTGAACAATGCTACTCCATAATCGCCCGCCATGGCCTCGAATTCATCCCAAAGCGCATCGGCTTCGGCCGGCTCGAGCGGGTGGCTCAGGGCAAGGGGCTTGGCGCCGCTGGATACCATTTCACAAAATACTTCAAAGGAGGCCAGCTCACCTGGGCGGGGCGAGGTGCACGACAGGGACGAGAACACGAAGAGCAGTGCAATCCGTTTGGTAAGCGTCATAATTGTCACTTTCTTTAAAGATAGAAATAAATTAGGCCGCTGTAAGGCCAGTCTGCACTTGGAATGGAATCGGTGTGAATTCCCTGAAAACAGCCAGGAACCCTAACCGGGGTGAAGATCTGATGCTTCAAAAGCACCTCAGGTACCAGAGTCAGTTAATAAACCTGACTATCCTTAAAAACGGGCCTCTCCCGACCCTGAATTACCGGTCCATGGTTCCCTTGGGGCTGGATGATTTGAAATCCGGAAAGGGGTAGGTATCAGGCAGTACTAACGTACCGGTGGTAAAGATCAGTTCCCTGTCGGTGCCCGGGTTAAAGGTTGCCTCGATAAGGGAAGCCGTGTATCCCCCGCTCTGGGGTGCCTCAATCACATAGGTGCCCGATCCATTAGAAGGCACGACCGTTTTGACCCAGTTTTTCCCAACCTCCCAAATCCGGAAATCCCTGGTTTCTGGGTTGGTTATCTGCCAAAGCGCCAGTTCGACCGGGGCCCCGGGGTCTACGCGCACCTCAAAGCCATCTTCGGTTACCTCCCAGTCAAAAGTCGGTATGGCCCATCCGTGAATCAGGTGGTCGTAAAATGAAAACACGTTCGGCGTATTATACGAGCCGGCCAGGCCGTGGTTGCCATTGGGGACGTACTGCAGGTGCTTCTCCCCGGGCAGGGCGTCGTAGTAAAATTGCCAGGAGTCGGTCGCAAAAAATTCGTCAATGGTGCCATTCACAATGAGCTTGGGCATGTCGAATACTTCTTTGAACTGGTAAGGCTCCACATAGCCCATGAGCGCCTCAAATTCAGCAGAGCCGATCCAATCCATGATCTGAAAGTGCTCGTATTCGGCCACTGCCGGCGACCACGCCCCGTACACCCGGTAGTGATGATTGAAGGATGTTTCAAGGTTCAACAGATCGATTACCAAAGGGGCCATGCCGATCACCCGGTCGTCGACCGCCGCGGTGGTCCAGGTAGTCCAGCCCCTTTTGGAGGCCCCGGAAACAAAAAACCGGGTGACGGGCACCGGGGTGTTTTGAGTTATTTCCTGTATGACATCCATGCCCCGCACCACCGCACGGGTCATCGGAAAACGCGCCAGCCATTCCGCATCTTCGGGCCGGGCACCCCCGGTCAGAAACTGGTTCCAGCCGTAGGCGATCAGGTCGTCTTCGTACCGCGCGATCGTATCGCTCTGGATCATGGTAAGCGGCTGGAACGGGATGTTGCTGATGTGTGCCACCACCGAGCGGGTCTGGATGGCTTTGGCCACATTAAGCGTGTCCAGCTCCCAAATGGTGTCATGGGTGCTGCCGCCCCCTATGAAAAGCAAGGCCGTGGCGCGATCACGCTCCCCGGGCACCACAATATCGAGCCAGTGCCACCACTCAGGCTGGTCTACCACAGTGGGTTCAAGCCAGGTGCCCGAGATCATCTTTACCCGATAGACCGAAGCCCCGGGCATTTCGACCGAATCGACCAGCTGGTACGAAAACCCTGAGGTATCCTGCACATACGCCTGCAGGGTGCCGACCTGCAGATCGACCTGCTC
>CAYWZF010000189.1:0-1575 GCA_964461555.1 uncultured Robiginitalea sp.
GGCAGTGGGCAGTAGCAGTTCGCAGTTGATTCAAGGTTCAAGGTTCAAAGCGCAAGGATTTGAATTACCCTTAGATCCTTTCCTGAATATTTCGATGCTTATACCTGTTAATAACCTGAGATGCAGCGAGAATAGCTTTAGAGAGTAGCATTATCCCCCCCATCGCATAAAGCAGGTATTTGCTGAAGCGGTTTTCAGTAAAAAGACGCTGGAGAAGCGGGCGTAAGAAGCGGAGCATGTCAATCTTCAAGATATGGATTTAAAAGGGGAAGTATGTCCCTGATAGTTTGTTGTAGCTGCTCAAGACGTACAATTTCCCTACCGTACATCACCTCATAGGACCCGAGGACAACAGCTACCCTGGGAACAAAATCTTCCTCGTCAATGTTTTTCCAGGTTGCATTAAACAGGTAACTGTTTCGATAATTCGGATGGTGGAGTCGTCCAATGATATTATACCTGTCGACAAAATCGTCCAGGTGGGTACGATACTGATCATTATAGAAATCAATGATTTCTTTATTGCTGGCAACGGTGGTGTAGTAATCCGAGAGGGTCTTTTTGACTTTGTGAGACAAAAGGTCGAAAGCTCCTGTTGACTTTAAGTTTTCAAAAGTGTTTTGGTTGAAGGGCAAGCTGGATATCCAGTAAACTGGAAACTCCTCTTTCATTATGTGTATCAGGGTATCAAGGGTAGCCGAACTGGAATAGGCTCTGTCCATCAGCTTTCGATTGACGCTGTCTGTGTTTTTGTAAGCTGGTAAAGCCTCAGAAATCAACAGGCTATCCTGCAAGATGTCATTATGCAGGGATGCCATGGCGATTTTTAGTTTTAACCGATCCTTTCGCTGCTCATTTAAATTATCCACCTGCAACGCGATCAAAATACCGATCACCACAAGCAGAATTTCCCCAATGGCATAAAGCAGGTACTTGCTGAATTGGTTCTCAGTTAATAAGCGTTGACGTATTTGGCGGAAAAAGCGGAGCATGGTCGCAAGTTGGTTGTTGCGCCTGTCAAGGTACATAAATTATCATACCTGAGGGTACCGCGTGGGGGTTCGAGCCATAAAATGTCAGGCTGCATTCCCAACTATTATTCAAGAAGAATTGCTGTTTTATTCGCATTCCCGCGGAAAAGCCGGTTCATAAAAGAAACCTCTGTCATTCAATCACTTAATTGAGTATATTAGAAGGAGTGAGGTCCTTGGGCATGACGCGACTGAATCATGTTCGAGTCATGGGCCGATTCTGTTTCAAACCCTAACTGGGAATACCATGAAATCGAAACTCGTCTACCTGATTGTCGGAGCTGTTATGGGGGCAGGGCTCGTATTGCTTTTTAACAAGCTGAACCCGCAAGCCGGGCATCTGCTCGAGGACCTCCCAAGCCCCTATTATAAAGTATTGTTCGAGAATGACGACGTCCGAATCGTGGAACATATACTCAATCCGGGGGAAACCGAGCCGACGCACAACCACCCCCCCATGTATGTGTATTTTCTAGAGGACGCGGAAGTACGCGGGCCGGTCGCCGATCCGGATGTGATCTCGCATTTCCGCGGTGATGAAATG
>CAYWZF010000189.1:1585-2874 GCA_964461555.1 uncultured Robiginitalea sp.
ACGCGTTACGGAATCAGAGAGGGCCCCTGAAACCGTTATCCAGAAGAAGGGCATGACCCTGGATGTGCAGGCTGTAACACATTCGATCGAGAACCAGGGCAGCTCGGCCCTTCACTCCCTGCTTGTGGAATTTAAAGACTGAAGCAGCATACAGCATGCAAACCGAAGGGCTTTCCTCCTGAAAGGATTTTACAACTGAAAACCTTTAACCAACTTATAATCAAAAACCTGACCTGATGAAAAGAAGAAAATTCATTTTGCAATCCGGCTTAACGGCCATGAGTATCTCGGCCTTCGGAAACATTAGCTGGAATGGAAAAAAATACATTGGTTCCACACCAACGACCAGTGACATCCTTGGCCCGTATTACCGACCCGGGTCGCCGATGAGATCAAACCTGCTGCCGGCCGGTTACAGCGCACCGGTCATGGAACTTTCCGGGGCCATTTACAACGAAGATGGGGTTCCATTGCCGGATGTTCTGATCGAATCATGGCAATGCGACATGCATGAGGTATATGACAATACTTCAGACGATTATCTTTTCAGGGGATCACAAAAAACGGATGCCAATGGCCGGTATAAGTTCCGGACCATGGTTCCTATCCCGTACCATGACGAAATGGTTGGCTGGCGGCCCGCCCACATACACCTGCGCGTTTCCAGCCCGAACCGGCAGGATTTGATCACGCAGATTTATTTTAAAGGAGACCCCCATATATCGACCGACCCGCCGGCTAACGCTGCTGACGCGCAAAACAGGATATTGGAATTCGTGCAAAATGTGGAAGGCGAAACCCTCGTGACATTCGACATTGTCCTGAAGGAAAGCTATTCCCTAGACGATACCGGATATCAAAAAATTGCCGGTTTGTACCAGGTGGAGCAGGGCCTGATGGAATATTACCGGGAAGATGAGCTGCTTTTTGCGAAATTAAATGGCCAGATACTCGAGGGGTTTGCCTATCAGGGCAACAACACCTTTGTCGGCGGAAACAAGATGAACAGCGTCAGATTTGAGATCACACAGGATGGATCGGTGAATGCATACATCACTTTTTGGGATAACTGGCCGGGGCTTGATATGTTTCCCATGAAAATGGAAGGCAAAAAAGTTTTCAAATACTGAAAACAGGCGTCTGGCATTCCGGCGATGAAAACAATGCCTGTAAGCAGATTTTGCCTGCAGGGTGCGGAGTGTGACTGTGCGCGGTCAAACATGTCCATAACAACCATGCACAGGGCGTCATACACGGTCCCTGTCCTTGAGGATAAACAGAAGGCTTTG
>CAYWZF010000190.1:0-2857 GCA_964461555.1 uncultured Robiginitalea sp.
CAGCCAGTTCATCCTCGGGCTGTCGGTAAAGCTCTAAGCGCTTAACTCTATCAATAAAAAAAGTCCCCTGCCGGGGACTTTTTTATTTTTTAGCGGGTATCCCGGTCGAGATAGTCCGGAATGCCGTTCCCGTTGGAATCCGGGAAAGTCAGGCTGCCGTCTTCGCCTATGATGATCTCATCCCGGGTACGCTTGCCGTCCCCGTCATCGTCGGGGTCGAGGAAGTTGGGGATCAGTACCCGGCCAAAGCCGCTTTCTTCCTGTTTGCTATCGGTATTGTCGTCGTAGAGGAAATTGTTGCCATTCAGGTCTTCGAGGATGGAAGGAATCCCGTCCCCATCGGCATCGGCATTTTCGACCACCAGGCCCATTTCCACCGTGAAGACAAGGGGCGCATAGGCCGGGATATTTCCGGGGGCATTGTTGAAATAAGCCAGCCCCGAGGGCATGACCATCAGGCCGATCCCGGCATTGGCATAGCGATTGGTGCCGTCGGGGTTCTGTACCAGCTGGTCCTGGGTGCCCGCCTGCCATTGGGATATGGCGTTCGAGTACCCCCTCAGAAAATTGGGCAGGTGCTGCCAGATGTAGCTCGATACGGCATCAAAGATGTTCCCGTCTAGGGTGTTGCCCTCATAGCGCACCAGCACCGAATCGGCAATGGTGGGGCTCACCCCCTCCCCTTCCTGGGCGGCCAGGTAATACAGGGTATGGGCCACATCACCGGAATCACCCGACAACCCGATTTGCTCATTGTTTACAGTGATAACCATGGTCTCCATCTGCTCGATCAGGGGGGTCTTTCCTGCATTCTCCCCGGCCAGGGTATCGATGCGGATGCGGTAATCGAACCCGGCGGGAGGGTTGGCAAAATCATCGTAGTTGTAGAAGTGGGTCTGGAGGAATTCCCGGATTTCGGCGTCATTCTCTACCGCTACTTCTGACAGGTCGCGGGGCGGAACGCTAACCACATCGTTACCGTCATCGTTGTTGCACGCCGCAATAGTACCTGCCAGGAGCAGTCCCAGGCCGTATTTTTTCCAGGTCATAGCCACTTTCTTAAAGGGCGCAAGATACAATTTTCCCCTATTTTTGTGGGACCCTTAACAAAGATTTACAGCCATGCGCATCGACAAATACCTCTGGTGCACCCGGTATTTCAAAACCCGGAACCAGGCTACGGAGGCCTGCCGGAAGGGCGCTGTGCGCATTGGAGGAGCGGCCTGCAAACCATCGCGGGAGGTGCTGCCCATGGATGAGTTGACCGTTCGGATCGACCAGTTCGAGTACCGCCTCAGGGTGGTGGCCACCCCCCCAAGCCGGGTAGGCGCCAAATGGGTGGGGCTCTACCGCGAAGACCTCACCTCTCCCGAGGCGCTGGAGGCTCACCGGCTGACCCGCACTTCGCAGGAATACTACCGGCAGCAAGGGACCGGCCGGCCCACCAAGAAAGACCGGCGCGACCTTGAAACCTACCTCGATGAGCCTGAATAGGGAATTTTGGGAAAACCGCTACCGCGAAGGGCAGACCGGCTGGGACATTGGCTACCCTGCCCCCGCCCTGACAGCTTATATCGACCAGCTGTGCGACACAGACCTGCGCATTCTGGTGCCCGGGGCCGGCAGGGGCTATGAGGTGGCCTACCTCTGGCAACAGGGCTTCCACAACCTCACCGTGCTCGACATCGCCGCCCAGCCCCTGGCAGCCATCCGTGAAAAAGTACCTGAACTCCCCGTGCAGGCCCTGGTGCAAGCCGACTTCTTTGCCTGGGCAGGGGGCCGGTTCGACCTGATTCTGGAGCACACCTTTTTTTGTGCCCTGCCACCTGAACGACGGCCCGACTACGCCCGCGCCATGCACGGCCTGCTGCGGCAGGGCGGAAAACTGGCCGGGTTGCTCTTTGACTTCCCGCTGACGGATTCGGGTCCGCCCTTCGGGGGCTCAGAGGCCGAATACCGGGCGCTGTTCGAACCCTATTTTCAGATCAGGCGCCTCGAACGGGCTACAAATTCCATCCCGCCCCGGGCCGGAAACGAACTCTTTTTTATCTTTGAGAAGATTTAAAAGGCCCATGGACAACCAAATCCTGACCCACGAGCAGATCCAGTACAAGATCAGGCGGATCGCCTTCCAGATCTACGAAGCCAACGTAGACGAAAAGGTCATTATCCTGGCCGGGGTCGAAGGCGGGGGACTGGCCCTGACCCGCAAGATCAAGAAAGTGCTCGAAGAGATCACCCAGGCCGAAATACTCCTGTGCCAGGTGCATATGGACAAGGCCAACCCCCTGCAAAGCGGGGTGGAGACTTCCCTGGAGCCCGGGCAGTACGCCAACCGGTCCGTAGTGCTTATCGACGATGTGCTCTCTACAGGCAGCACCCTTATCTACGGGGTGCACCATTTTATCAAAACCCCCCTTAAGCAACTCAAGACGGCCGTGCTGATCAACCGGAACTTCAAGCGCTTCCCGGTCAAGGCAGACTTCAAGGGCATCTCCCTGTCAACCTCCCACCACGAACACGTGAGGGTCGATCTCACCTCCCGCAAAAATGCGGTGTACCTAGAGTAGCATGTTTTTGATTTCCTGCACTATGGCCTCAGGCGACTGCTGGTCGCAGGTTATGATATAAGGGGCGCGGGCATAGAAGGGTGCCCGCTCGAAGAGGTGTTTCCCGATAAATTCCGGCAATTCTTCTGCCGGCAGGTGGGCCACCAGGGGGCGCTGCTGCTGTTCGTTACGCAACCGGGCCACCAGGCCGGGCACCGATAGCTGCAGGTATACCACATGAGGGGTATGACCCAGCAGCAGATCCATATTCCCGGCGTAGCAGGGAGTGCCCCCGCCCAGGGCCAGCA
>CAYWZF010000191.1:0-2766 GCA_964461555.1 uncultured Robiginitalea sp.
TGTTCACGAAGTTCAGCGGGTTCTGGATCTCGTGGGCGATGCCGGCGGTGAGCTCCCCGAGCGAAGCCATTTTCTCGGACTGGATCAGCTGGGCCTGGGTGGCTTTCAGGTGGGCGAGGGCCTCTTCCACAGCCTTTCGTTTCTGTTCGAGCTCCTCGATGGTCTCTTCCAGCAAAATGGCTGTGGTGCGCTTTACCTTTTCGGTGCGATCGAGCTTGAACGATACGATCTGCAATTCCTTGTCGACCGCTTTCACGGCGCCCAGCAGGGCTTCACGTTGCCCGGCCGGCACCTCTGGCAGGGTGGCGATAAGGTCGGCGATCAGCTGCAGGTTTTTCTCCATCAGAGTTCCTTAAGTGCCACACAGCAGGTGGTCAGGTTGTGCATTTCCAGGTTGCCGCCGGTAGCCCGCCCCAGTTCGGAATTCGAGAACATCCCTGCCATGGGCACGTTCCAAACCTTTTTAATCCCTTCAATTTCCTCGGCCATCAGCGGCCCGAGGGAAAGGATCCGGCCCCCGCAGCTGAAGACCACCACGGCATCGGCTTCGGGCATTTCGGTTTCCCGGAGGGTTTGGACGTCGTTTACCACCTTCTCCATGACGTCCCAGTCAGGTGGGAGCGAAAACCGCACTTTTGAGCCCTGGGGCACGGTACCGCTGGTGTAAAAGGAATGGTCAGACCAATCTACCACCAAACCGGGCCGCATCACGGGGTCTCCCTTCTCGCGCTGCAGCTGCAGCGGGAAGTTGGTGCCTATTTCCATCATCAGGTTTTCGTTCTCGGGGGTCGGGTTCGCAATGCCCCCGTATTTGGCGGTTATGTCGAGGGCGGGGATGTTGTCGATGGTATACACGTGGTTCCCTTCGCTTTTGGTTACGGTTTTCTCGGTGCCCACCGCCTTCCAGCCGCAGGTCGCAACGCCGGTCATTTTCACTTTGGATTCATCGATGGCCAATAGTACGATCCCGCCATTGCTTTCAAAATCGTTCGAAAAAACAAAGGTCTCCTTAAACAGGTATTCATCCCCGGCCCCGCCCCCAAAGGCGTTGATGTCTTCCCCGGCCACATCCTGCAGGCCCAGCAAGACCTGTTCCCCGTCGGTGGCTGCCCCGCTGATGGCCAGCAGGAACCCGGTTTCGGGGAACATTTCCCTGGCTTTGGCAGCAAGCCCGCGGGCTGTTTCCCGGAAATCCCCCGCGTCAAAGGATCCAGTATAGATTTTGAAATGCGATTTGTCTATGTCGAGCAACAGGATGGCCGCAGAGCCCGATTGGGGATCCGCATCGATGAATTCCCCATGGGTGGTAGCCCCGAATACCGCTATATTCTGTTCAGCCATCATCTGGCCGATTGCGCCCCGGTCGAGGTCTACCGAGGCAAAGACAATGGCCAGGGTGGGTTTGAAACCGTCTGCCAGGCTCTGCCCGAGGGCATCCCGGATTTCCTGGTTGGATCTTCCTTGGAGTGACTTTGCTTTCATGGTGCTGTTTTTTCTTTAAGGGCGACCCACGAATTGGTGGTGGAGTGAAAATCGTGTTTGCCGTCGAGGCCCCTGCCAAATTCGCCATAGCTGTAAAAGCCGGCCATGGGCACGTTCCAGAGTGCCTGCAAGCCCTCATTTTCCTGTTGCGCCATAGGGCCCAGGGCGTTGAGCCTGCCCGCGCAGGAAAAGATCAGCAGGGCGTCGGCCCCTTCGCGGGTTTGGTCTTTGACTATCCCCGCCCTTTCCAAAACGGTGTCTATAATGTCGAATTCCGGAGGGGTGGAGAACCGGAAGGTTGCTCCCTGGGGCACTTCCGATTCACAAATCAGCGCTTCATTCTCTTTGTCGTATCCGATCGGGGCGCACATTTTCGGTTCCCTCCCTTCCCGGGCGATCTGGAAGGGGTAATGCACCCCCACCGTGTCGAAAAAGTTCACCTGGTCTCCGGCCGAGGCCTTGTCTTGCCCCAGGTAGCGCATGTAGATGTCAAGGGCCGGCTGGTCGTCTATGGTAAAGATGAGGTTGCCCTCGCTGCGGGTGACCGTTCGGGAGATGCCGACCGGCTTCCACCCCGAGATGGCCATCCCCTGCATCCCGATCTGCGCTTCGTTGAGCACCAGGGCGATCATGCCGTAGTCGGTCGACCGCCCATGGGTGAAGACATAGGTGCCGGTAAAGGTGATGTCGTCTCCGGCCATGCCCCCGAACAGGTTTATGTCAGGGCCCAGCGTCTTTTCGAGGTGCCTGATCAGGCTTTCCCCGTCGAGCATGCGGCCATCGGCCGTCAGCAGGGTACTGCATAGAATCAGGGCCGGTTTATCGAAGGCGCTTTGGGCCGCGGTTGCCAGACGGGCTGCCGCCTCCTCCAGGCTTCGGTCTTCGATGGCTTCATAAACCAGGGCGTATTTTTCGCGCGCGAGGTCCCAGAGCATGACCACTGCCCCGCCTTCGCTTTGCTGGCCGTCGGTGAATTCCCCCGAGGAGGTTGCCCCCATTACGTCAATCCCTTTCTCGTGCAGCAGGTTGCAAACCGCATTCCGGTCTTGCCTGACCGAAACGAAGGCGATCGCCAGGGTGGGCTTGAAGCCGTCGGCCATGCAAGTTTGCAGAGCGGCACGGAGCGCTCCGGGGGAATTGCCGGAAATGGTTTTTGCCTTCATGGCTTACGAATCTTTTTTAAAGGTAATGAAGAATGTCGTGCCCGTGCCTTCCTCGGTTTCTGCCCGCAGCTCGCCCCCGTGCCCCTTGGTCACGATATCGTAACTCATGGAGAGACCCAGG
>CAYWZF010000192.1:0-2710 GCA_964461555.1 uncultured Robiginitalea sp.
TGGCAAAAAGACCCCCGCATTCAGCACCAGGGCATCAAGGTGGCCCAGGGCCTCCACGCATTGATCGAACAATGTTTTGACCTCCTCAGGATTTTCAAGGTTTGCGCGCAGGGCCACACCTTTGTGGCGGCCATGGGCATCAAGGAGTGCTTCTGCCCCTCTCCGGCTGCTGTTGTAATGGACGGCCACCCGTGCGCCGCCTTGCAGGAGTTTGGCCGCAATCGCCTCCCCTATGCCCTGGGAGGCCCCGGTTACCAGGATATTTTGATCTTTAAGGCTCATATTCCCTCATTTTGAGGGGAATGTAACGAGATGATTTTAGATTTCCAAGTACCCCGGCAAGGTGCTGGGATAAATATGGGCTGACCCTGCAATTGCCATACTGAATGGCCCAGGTCCGTTGGGCAAGTACCCGTTCCCATCCTGGAAACTATTTCAGGACCTTACGAAGGGCCCTCCGTAAAGTGCTGTTCCAAAAAGCGATGCCCATTGCCTGAAAAAAGGCGCGCGATGATCTGGTCGGGCTCAATCAGGTTCGCAGCCTGGCCAAGATTGGGGCGCTGCATGTAATTGTAGGCATGGCGCTCCAGAAAGTCGGCCAGGTAGGGAAGTTCTTCGGCCGTCCAGAACCCGTTGAGCGAATCGATGATGCCGTCATAGTCAGAACCGATGGCCATGCAATCCCAGGCGAAAAGCCCGGCCCTGTCGAGGACCTCGGCGATGTGCTGAACCTGGTTCCAAAGCAATGCCGAGCGGTAGTGCATGATCTTGTGCCGCAGCAGGGAATGCTTGATCTGGCCGCGGGTCGCGGGTGATACAATGCGCCTTTCGTCGAGCTGTAGGCCTATTAATCCCCCGCTAGCGGCGATTTCGACAATTTCGTCGTCGTAGAGGTTGATGGAAGCGTCATTGAGTGTAGCCGTGGTAGGCAGATCACCGGGAAGCGGGTCATCATACGACCGCAGCCCGTTGCAGGCCGCATGGCTGAAGAGGAGCGGAAACCCGGTATTGCCAAGGTCTCCATTCCTGCGAAGGGCGTACAATTCCTTCCTGGCCAGGGCGCTCATGTGCTTCAGGTCAGGGAGAATCACCGGCCCGCCGCTGCCGGAGAGCATTTCGCGCAGCACGGCCCGCCCCAGTGGCGTGATGCCGGTTCCCAACCCTTCTGACTGGTCGATGAATTTCGAGACGCTTTTGGTAAGGCTGGGGGCATGCCCGCAAATGTGGTTCCAGAAATGATGGGCCACCGTGATGAAAAAGGGTGGATGGTCCCATTGTTTCAACTTTTTCAGCGATTCCAGAAACCGTGTTTTGGACGGCTTGGCATGCAGGTTCGAATTGAGCACGTGCAACCCTTCAATGGTGGGCACGATGCAGATGGTCTGCACGCCCCTCTCCTGGTTCGAATGCATCTGCCTGATTTCGGCATAGCTGCGCACCAACTTGTATTGGAAGGTGCCTTCGGGAAGCCGTACATGCTTCCCGTCGCATTGCCTGTAAAAATCGTACTCCGCTTCCAGGTCGCTGAAATAATCGGTGAGTCCCTGTAAATGGTCGATTCGCCGGTCGCCGATGCCCAGGGCCAGGTTTGACAGCAGATCGCGCATCAGGTCGCCCGGAAGGGCATTTTGGACAAAGGGTCGTTCCAGCGGATAGAGGGAGGCGCAGATCACGCTCACCCCTCCCCTGGCCAGGCTGCCGCCACTGGCCTGGGAAAACTTGGTGAGCCCGCCAATGAAATTCAGCAGCTTGTCCCCTACCGAGGGCGGATCATACTTCCAGAGGCTGCTGCGGTGTGCCCGGTTGGGGCTTTGCCTGCCCGAAGGAGTTTTATCAAAGCTTCTCCCGAAAGGCTTTAATGCCGGGTGGCAATGCAGATCCAGGTAATCATTTTTAAAGTACATAGCTGGTATTTCCTGTAAAAAGTACGGAGTTCCAGCGGCATCCGGAGGCTATTTCGTAAGAAATATAGGGATAAAAAGTCAGTCCTTTCTGTTTCCTTATCGCGAACTGACCGTCACGATGGAAAAAAATCAAAGTGCTATCCCCTGCCCGCCTGTTAAATTTGAGCCAATTGAAACGAGGAAGACAAATAGTTAATATGCTGGTATTGAATATTATAAAGGGGCGGTGACCGATTACATGTTGTTAAAAATTGTTTAAACCAGTACCTTTTATAGCATAGTACTGTAACAATTCAAAAAGTGAAGCGTCTTATAGATGTAATCACGTCTCAAAAACCTGCAGGTCCGTTAAAAAAGATGGCATGATTACTCAAAAAACAGGTCAATCAAAAAAATACAAAGTCATGATCACAAGTATCAAAAACATGCCCACCGAGTCAAAGCGCTTCAGCTATTTCTCCTCATACAGGAGCAGCAAAAGGGTCCGTTGGTCCGAAGCCCGCAACTACGTGTACTAAGGAATTAGAACACCCATCGCATCAATCAAAAAACAATCATCAACAAAAAACGCAACAGTCATGAAACTCTTCAGCAACAAAACCCCGACCGAATCAAGGAGGTTTGCCACGTTCTCCAGCTTTAAAGACAGCAAACGGGTACGTTGGATCGAATTCAGGCACTATGTTCACTGACAGGCCTGTCCCCTGCCCTCCCGAACGAAAAGGCCCGCTCGTAAGCGGGCCTTCTTATTTTGACCATTCCGGGGCGCTAAATCTCCAATTCTTCTTTGGCCCCGTTGGGATAGG
>CAYWZF010000193.1:0-2685 GCA_964461555.1 uncultured Robiginitalea sp.
AGCAGTTCTTCGCGCCGGCACAGCTCATCGCTCAGGCAGACTGAAAATGCCACGGCAAAGCCGGCTTCGAGGGCGTTCTGGGCGGCTTCCAGCGCCCAGGCATAGGAGCCTTTGTGGTTTCGGAAGGCATTGTGCCGGGCTTCGTCATAATGGTCCAGGCTGATAAAAACCCCTGTCAACCCGGCCTTTTTGAGGCGTTTCGCTTTTTCGCGGGTAAACCGGTACCCCGAGGTAGCCACCCACGATTTTACATATTCGGGTATCTGGGATAGGAGCGATTCGAGCAATGGCACTTTCATCAGGGGTTCACCCCCTGTGAAGTACACCTGAGAAACCCCGATGCGGCAGACCTCGCCGAGCAGTCGCTGAAACTGATCGGCCCCAAGGGTATCTTTCTGGTTCAGGGTCTCCCAGGCCGAGCAGTGCTCGCATTGCAGGGCACACTTCCTGGTAATGGCCACAAACGCCTTGTTGAGCCGGTTGGCTCCCTGTCGGTGCGGCTTGAACCGGTACAGCTCGGAGGCTACAAAGCGCTCATAGGCCAGGTCTTTCCAACCCGGGATGTACAAATCCATGTAGTAGAGATCATTCACTTTGACCATTTTGCGTATCCGGTGTTTTCCAAGGATGCTCCGCCGGCGTTTTACCAGGTACCGCAACCCGCGAATCCAGTCTAGCGGGTTTGGGTAGCAGCGCATGAGGATGCGCACCAGGGTCCGTTTGAATTTCAGGCGCACCCAAAACCTGGGCCAACCGGTTATGATTTCAGGGGGGTTGCCCAACGGGATCGATAGGACCCCACGTTCGTCAGCCACCTGCTGACCAACCCGGGGATTTGGGGACTGGCTAATTGCTGGCATCACTGGTTGCGATTTCCGGTTGTGTTTTCAGGATAGCCTCGATAAGGGCGTTGTATTGCATTACCGAGAACGAGGTGAAGTGGCCCGGCTTCCGGAACTTCTTCAATTCCCCGAAATCAGGCGATCCTACAAAATCTCGATTATAGGTGTAGTATCCCTTGTTCCTTAAAAACACCGTGCGGGCCTCTCCCATCCTGGGCGGGCTTTGGTACCGTATCTCAACCCAGTCGCCCACTTGAGACTGGGTGAGGTATCTTTGGTCGGGTTTTTCCAGGAGCTCCCGGGCGTCTTGCCGGTAATTGTCAGTTGCGGAATACGGCAACACCTGGATTTTGTTCAAGGGTAAATCTTCAGAATAATCGATAGCCACCTTGTCGAGCTCCCAGAACATGAATCCGGTTTTGAGACGCACCTTCAGGGGAGCATCGCCCGTTGCTGCAAAAGTAAGAGGCAGCGCAATTTCCTGGAATTTCAACGGACCTACGGCATACACGGTATGCTGCAATTCCCATCCATTTCCGGCATCCACATAAACTGAAAGGGGGAGCGATTGATCTTCGCGCCACTGATAGGATTTCTCCCGCGTATTGGTTTGCTGGTTCTTTTGGAATTCCGGGTAATAATCCCCAAACTGCTCATAGAATTTGCCCATGACATAATCGAGCCAAAGGGAGTTTTTCAGGGATAGAACAAGCTTTCCGGAGGTTTGCCGGGCATCGTGCTCAAACCAGAGGTCAAGGCTTCGGGTATTGTCTGATTGCTGCAGGGGGGTGTTGAAGGCCGCCAGGAATTCATCGGATGCCCTGACCTCGTTGGTTATGTCATGACGTCCGTCTGCCAGGGCCCGGAGGGGTTCCAGGGGGGCTGTAATGGTATGCAGGTTCCCCGAAGGATCCATGGCCACGTTTACTGCGCTGGGGTGGTCTACTACCTCCAGCACGGCCTCATCTGTATGCTGTATCTCCAGTAATTCATTGGTGATCTGCAGGTTGTAAAACCCGTCCCTTTCGACTATGGCAGGCAGCTTCAAATAATTCGTCACTTGTGCATTTTCTATGATGTTACCCGGGTAAATTTCGCCCTGGAAAGCCCACCCTTCCCCATCGTCTGCGTAGATGAAGGGACAGGAACTCTTGGTGAGTACCGCAATGATGGCAACCAGGGCCAGGGTGCCCACCACGATGCCGACTCCGCTGAGCACGCCCCGGGCGACATCCTTCTCGGTGGTTCCGATTTTTTGGATGGAGGAGATGGGAATGCCCACGGGGGATCCCTGAATCAGGGCCGTCTGGTTGTCGAGATAGAGGTGCACTTCATTCAGGGGGGACTGTTGCTGCCTTTTGTACCGGTACCCGCGCCCCACTTCAGGGGTGCGCTTGTAGGTGTGCTCGGGAGCCAGCGCCACCGGAACCCCCCGAAGCTCATACGTGGCCGGGTCGATCTGCGCATTTTGCAGGTGGAGGGAAACCCCGGCCTGATGCAGCACGATGTACTTCTGGGCCTGGTTGAATTCCTGCAGCCAGGTCACCTGCGATTTTTGGTCGTCCTGCCCGACCCCTTTTACTTTATAATAACTGCAACCCGTGAATAAATTCACGATCAGCAGGGACAAGAGCACCGAGAAAACCCGGGTGGTTTTTTTCGAAGATTTTACCAACAAAATGGGGTCAGGGTACGGAGCGCAAGGTTTCATGGTACGGTTTTTAGGTTATCGGTATCGTCAGGGTACAGCTTCTCAAAATACGGGTTCCGATTTTGAGAAGCGCCTGCATTAAATCCTAGACCCGGTAAGTTCGGGCCTTCTAAAAATATTCAAGGAATATCC
>CAYWZF010000194.1:0-2612 GCA_964461555.1 uncultured Robiginitalea sp.
GTATCCTAATTCGATAAAACGCAGGAATTTGGGGGGAATTGTCTGGGTAAGAGAGAAACGCTATTTTTTCTTACATATTTCCTTATTCGCAGTAACCCCGTCTTACTTTTGAAGTATAAACTTCAGGTCCCGCCTGAGGCGGGACCTGAATCCATTAAAACTCCCTATACTCCCCACTCAAAAACGCATTCGCCTTCTCCTCCGCAAACCGTGCCTCCTTCGCATCCCAATGCAGGGTTTCCCCGGGGAAGCGGCCGGCGATCACGCCGAGCAATATGGTTTCGGTGAGGCGGGCAGCGTAGTCAAAGGGGGCCGAGGTCTGGCCCTTGCCCAGGCAGGCATCCACAAACTGGTGGTAGTGCTTGGGGCCCTCGCTGGCGTAATTGCGGATGGGGGTGCCCAGGTTGTATTTCTCCACATCCATGGGCACGTAGGCCCCGTCTACGATCAGCTTGGGCTCGAGCATGAAGTGCGGCAGGTACAGCCTTCCTTTTTCACCCATGAACATGGCGCCCTGGTCGTGGAGGGCTTCCCCTCCGGGGAGTTCCAGGTCGGGGTGGGGCGCCGGGGCGCCGGGGCCGTCTGACCAGATCCAGGTGAGCTTTTCAGCCGTTTGGGGCGTGCCGGGGAACTCATAGGTCACCACATTGTTCTCGGGGAAGCCAAACCCGGTGGGCGGGCGGCATTCGGTCTTCACGGTGTAGGGCACATCGAGCTCCAGGGCGTTGTAGGGGGTATCGAAAATATGCACGCCCATGTCGCCCAGGGTGCCGCAGCCGTAGTCCATGATCTTGCGCCAGTCGGTGGGGTGGTAGTAGCCCTCCTTATAGGGGCGCACGGGGGCGGTGCCCAGCCAGAGGTTCCAGTCGAGCGATTCCGGCACGGGGTCGCTGCCTTCCGGTTCGGGCCCGTTGTACCCCCAGGTCTTGGGGCTCCAGGCCCGCACGGTGTGCACCTTGCCGATAATGCCGTCGCGGATGAGCAAGGTGGCCAGCATATAGTCGTAGAACGAGTGCACCTGTATGCCCATCTGGGTGACCAACCCCTTCTCGGCGGCCAGCTTTTTCATGGCGCGTGATTCGGACACGTAGTGTGTGAGCGGCTTCTGGCAATACACCGGCTTGTCCATCTCCATCGCCATCAGGGCCACCGGGGCGTGGCTGTGGTCGGGGGTGGCCACCACCACCGCATCGATCTGGTCTTTCATGTCGGCCAGCAGGGTGCGGTAGTCTTTGTACCCCTTGGCGCCCGGGTGCAGGGCCAGGGCCTTGGCCAGGTTGTTGGAGTCTACGTCGCAGAGGGCCACCACCTCAACCTGCGGGTGGGAGGCAATGTCGCGCAGGTCTTCAATGCCCTGGTACCCCAGCCCGATGTGGGCGGTGCGCAGGCGGGCCTGTGGGCCCAGGTGCTTGAGGTTCTGCAAAAAGGAGGGGGCCAGGGCCACGCCGAGGGCGCCCAGGCTGCTTTTCTTGATAAATTCCCGTTTGTTCATATCGGTTCGGTTGGAATTAGAGTTTGCGGATTTTGATGTTGCGGAACCAGATGGGGCTCGAGTGGTCTTGCAGGGCAATATAGCCCGTTTTGTACTTGCCGTAATCGGGGCTGGTCTTCCACTTGTCGGAATTCTTTTGTTGCTCCCAGGCCTCATCCCAGGGCACGAAGGAAAGCAGCAGCTTGCCGTTGAGCCAGTGCTCGACCCGCTGGGGGGTAAAGACGATCTTGGAGGTGTTCCACTCCCCCACCGGGTGCAGCACCTTGCCCGGGTCGGGCGGGTGCATGGCGTAGTCGGCCCCGGTCGATTGCAGGGGTTTCAATTCTTCGGGGTGGTCGGTATACCCCAGGCTCAGGTTGTATTCGGTCAGGTCGTGGATGCGGGCGTAGTTCTCGTCGTCGATCAATTGGTATTCGGGCGCCACCTGGGGGATGCTTTCGTACCCTTCCTTCACGTGGTAGAAAATGCCGCTGTTGCCCCCTTCCGGGAGCTTCCACTCGAGGGAAAGCTCGAAATTTTCGAACTCCTCAGCCCCGTAGATGATATCGACCCCGCCGGTATAGTCTTGCTCCATCCCCAGCTCGGTGTCGAAGGCCAGGGTACCGTCTTCGATGGTCCAGCCTGGGGGCAGGCTATCGAGGTTGTAGCCGCGCCAACCTTCGAGCGACGTGCCGTCGAAGAGGGTAATCCAGTCGCTTGCAGCGACTGCGGGAGCCGCGGCTTCGGGTTCCGCTTCTTTTTTAGGTTCGGTTTTGCAGGAGGTTGCCACCGCAAGTAGGGCTAGCGCAAAGAATGTTTTATGCATGTTTGGTTATTTGGTTTCCTAAAGTACGAATTAGTCTTCGAAGTTTTGCTCACCGCAGGGAACCCTGCGGTTCGCTTTGTTTGTTCATTTTCTTTGCTTGCCCAAAGAAAACGAACCAAAAGAAAGGGCACGGCCGGTTTTTTGCTTCTTGAAATACTACGCAAATCTTGGGCCTCGCCGCGTAACCTCCACAGCAGAGCTGCTCCGACGCGGCTCCCCTTTCTCTGCGGCAAGATTTGCTTGATTTACTACGAATCAAAAAAAGGCCGGAGTTTCCGGCTGCGCCGGAATTAGATAAATCTGTCTTTGGAGGGA
>CAYWZF010000195.1:0-2596 GCA_964461555.1 uncultured Robiginitalea sp.
CGTGGGGGGAGGAGATACCTGGCTGATCATGATCGGCAATGAGCGGTATGAAATCCCGGAAATGGTGATCTACGGGGGATAATCCCATAAGCCCGGGCAGGATGCCTTTCCATTAAATAAACGATATACCTAAATGCACAAAAATTTTAAAATGAAACCAATAATATTCCTAAAAAAGAATGGCGCCTTTTTGGTTTTAACGCTCACAGCAGCCATCCTGTTTGCCTGCGGTTCCATGTCTACGGGCAGCTCCGGAACCAGCGGATCATCCACGACTTCAAAAAGCAACCCCTATGATCCATCTGGTGGGGTATACACGGCTTCCGGGACCATCAAATGCTGGAACACCGGTCAAAACCCGAACAACCAGTGCCCCTTCGGGGTGATCCGGAGGGCCGGCGGGGATGCCGATGTCTATGTCAAAAGGCCCGACGGCAGCGAACGCGTGATTTACTTCCAGAACGGCAAGGCCGTGGGATATGACCGCAGTGGCGGAGACCACGGGGAATTCAACGCCTCCGTGGGGGGAGGAGATACCTGGCTGATCATGATCGGCAATGAGCGGTATGAAATCGTTGAAGCCATTGTTTATGGCGGTTAATAGAATGAACGCACCCACGGGCAGCCTGATCCTGCCCGATGGGTTTGCCTCGTCGCTTAAACCTGCAAACCCTGAGCGAAAGGATTTTGCAAGATTCCTGGGTTCGGTGGTGATGGCCTTGTTGCTCGCCTCCTGCGGGGCGATCACTATTGGCGGTGACCCCGGCTACGGAGGCGGAGGGGGTACCGGCACACAGCTCCCGGAGACAGAGATGCGCACAGAGCGCATTGCGTTTCGCAGGGGTTCCGACAGGGCCACTGTGGAGGGGTCTATCATGGGGCGGCAAACCGTCGACTACCTGCTCGAAGCCAGGGCTGGGGATTACCTGAATGTCAGCATGGTTACGGACAATTCATCCGGGTTCTTCAATATTATGGAACCGGGCGAAATGTATACCAGTATCTATACGGGTTCCCGGTCGGGAAGGCAATTTGAAGGCACCGCCCGGAGGAGCGGCGACTACCGGATCCGGGTCTACCAGATGGCCAATTCGGCCGACCGGGGGGAACGCTCCAATTACCGCCTGGAAGTGATAAAATCGACGAATTCGGGTCCCTCATGGGGGCAGGAGGGTGACAACTTCCAGGCCTCAGGTTCTATCCCCTGCAGCATGGGTGCAGGGGGCCCGACCGGGCAATGCGAATACGGCGTAGTGAGGCGGGGTTCCGGCACAGCCGATGTTACCGTGTTCAGACCAAACGGCAGCAGGCGCGTCATCTATTTCCAGAACGGGAGAGCCGTTGGCTATGACCAGAGCCAGGCTGACCGGGCTTCGTTTTCTGCGAGCAAACAACGCGACCTGTACATCATCCGCATCGGAAGTGAACGCTATGAAATCCCCGAAGCCGTGATCTATGGCGGATAATCCAATAAGCCCTGTTTAACGTATATTAGATTGATAAGAATTCCCGGCGGTCAAAGCCGCCGGGTTTAAGTTTTTTTAACCCACTAAAATTTAAACTGTATGAAAATCCCATTTAGAACTTTTCTGGTCCCTTTGACCTTTACTCTCGGCCTGTCCGTTACTTCCTGCAAACAGGAAACCAAAGATAAAATCGAAGCGGCCGGCGAAGCGGTGGTTGAAGAAACCCAGGAGGCTGCGGAAAAGGTAGGAGATGCCGTTGAAAAAACGGGAGAAGCCGTCAAGGAAGCTGCCGGGGAGGTCAAGGAGGCTGTAAGCGACGAAATCAAGAAAGTGCGCGTGCAGTTCGACTCCGGGGCCAGCAGCAAGACCGTGGAGGGCAGCATTACCGGCTATGAGACCATCGACTACCAGCTCAATGTGAGGGCCGGCCAGTCCATGAACGTCAGCATGGCCACCCAGCACGGGGCCACCTATTTCAATATCATGGAGCCCGGGGAGGAGTTCGAAGCTATTTTCAACGGTTCCATCAACGGGAACCAGTTCGAAGGCAGCGCCGCCAAAAGCGGGGACTATACGATCCGCGTGTACATGATGCGGAGTGCCGCAAGGCGGAACGAGACCGCCAGCTACCGGCTTGAGATGATTGTGGGCAACTAGGTGCTTTCCCGGGATGCTAACATCTGGAACTCTGAAATTAATCCAAAAAATCAAAGTATTATGATACGAACTATTTTCAATAAAGTGATGACTGTACTGGCCCTGGGTCTTTTCATTACCTTAGGCGCCTGCAAACAGGAAACCAAAGACAAGGTGAATGCCGCCGGCGAGGCGGTTGTGGAAGAAGCCGAAGCCGCTGCCGAAAAGGCCGGGGAAGCCGTTGAAAAAGCCGCTCAGGGGGTAGAAAAGGCCGCCGAACGTGCCTGGGATGCCAAGGATCCGGCGACCGGATTCCACGCCACCGGGTCGGTAAAATGCTGGAACGTCGGGCAAAGCCCCGACGGCCAGTGTCCTTTCGGGGTTGTGAGAAGGGAAAACGGAGATGCAGACGTCCACATCACCCGGGCCGACGGATCCAAAAGGGTCATCTATTTCCAGGGGGGCAAGGCCGTTGGCTATGACCAGAACCAGGG
>CAYWZF010000196.1:0-2592 GCA_964461555.1 uncultured Robiginitalea sp.
TTGAAATAGAGCTTTATGCTCTCGATGGCATCCCGGTGCACGATATACTGGCGGTTGGCCCGGTAGAAGAGGTTTGGATCCAGTTCCTCCTCCAGCTCTTCCAGCTTGCTGTCGAGATGGTAGGTGTGCTTATCGAAGGTCACGGCTTTCAGCAGGCCGGTATCGAGGCGGAAATAGGCAATTTGGTCGGCCCGAACCGGCACCAGTTGGTCTTTTTGGGCCATTAGAAAGGTCTTTCTGTGGCTTTTCGTTCGCTGGTGCAGCATCTGCAGCAACCCGTCCAATTGCCGGGTATCCGACGGGTCCGGCGGGTGTTGTTCCCGATACTGCTGCAGGCTCTGCTCCAGCTCGTCGGAGTCGATCGGCTTCAGGAGGTAATCGATGCTGTTCACCTTGAAGGCCTTAAGGGCGTATTGGTCGTAAGCCGTCGTAAAAACGACCGGGGCAGCAACCTTTGCCTGCTCGAAAATTTCGAAAGAAAGCCCGTCGGCCAGGTGGATATCCATGAATACCAGGTCTGGGGCCGCCTCTTTGGAGAAATAGGCAATGGCCGACTTGACCGAGTCGAGCACGGCCAACACCTCGATGTCGGGGTCGATCTGCCCGAGCAGGTAGACCAGGTTTTCGCTGGCTGCCAGTTCGTCTTCTACAACCACTACTTTCATCCATCCGAATTTAAGGGCAGGGCCACCGAAAAGGTATCGCTTTCTGCCCGGATCTCAATATTGGTCTTCTTGATCAGGGCAAAGCGCTTCTGCAAATTGGCGAGGCCGAAGCGGGTCTGGTCGGGCAGGGCGCTCCGAGGGCGGATCGGATTCTCCACATACAGGGTGGTCCCCACGGAGTAGATGCGCACCCGCAGAGGATGGGATTCAGAGATCTCGTTGTGTTTCACGGCGTTCTCGACCAGGATCTGAAGGGCCAGGGGCGGGATGGTTTGGGAGAAAAGCGCCGGGTCTATATCCATTTGCACGGAAAACCGGTCGCGGTAGCGGGTTTCTATCAGATAGATGTAGCTTTCGAGGAATTTCAGTTCGTCTGAAAGGGGTACCAGGTCGGTTTCGCTGCTTTGCAGGATATAGCGGTATAGGTGGGAGAGCTTTTTCACAAAAAGGGTGGCCGGCTCGTTGCCCCGTACCAGGGAGGTGAGGGAATTCAGGGAGTTGAATAAAAAATGCGGGTCTACCTGGTTGCGGATGGCCGCCAGCTCGCTGCGCAGGTTTTGCTGCTTGAGCCGCTCATTCTCAAGGAGGCTTTCCTGCTGGTCTTTCTGCAGGCGCAGGATTCGGGCGATGAAAAACAGAACCAGCAGAAGAATCGAGTAACGGAAATGCAGATACCTGCTGTCTTCGTGGGTAAGTTCGTTGTCGCCAAAGAGAAAATCGTGCAATAACTCCCAGAAGTTCAGTGCCAGAATCATGATGCCGACCCCCAGCACAATCAGGCCCGAGTAGCGAAGCAAGGGGTTCCAATGCACCCGGGTATAGGCCAGGTTGGCGCAGAGCTGGAGCACGGCCCACGAGAAAGCGGTAAGGAAGACGAGCCGGAATACCGCATCGGCAAAGACCATCCCTGAATATTCCATTTCACCGGAACTGATCATGTTGAAGATGAACAGGTACCTCGGGATGGATACCAGGATGGAAAGCAGCAGGGAGATCCTCAGGATGGTGCCCTGTTTTATGGGTTTTCCAGCCATAAACTTTTCGGGTTTAGCCCGCTGGTAAAAGTACGATAATTTCATCGCGGCATTTTTTTCCGTCCAAGCCAAAAAAGCGGGCCTGCAAATTACTTTGTAAGCCCGCCTGCAGGGGTCTGTAAGCCCCATTATCAAACATCTGACAAACTTTCCAGGTTATTGCACCGCCTCAGCGGGATTTGGTTTCATTCCCTGGTAGGGATCGAAGCCGGCTGGCAGGTAGGGGGCGGTATCGAAGCCCAGGTCGGAGTCCAGTTCTTCTTCAATCTCGGTGAGGCCCAGGTCTACCCAGGTGGCGATTTTGCCGGCATAGGGGTCAAAGCCGGCGGGCAGGTAGGAAGCGGTGTCAAAGCCCAGGTCGGGGTCCAGTTCTTCTTCAATCTCAGTGAGGCCCAGGTCTACCCATGCGGCGATTTTGCCGGCATAAGGGTCGAATCCCTCAGGCAGGTAGGCGGCCGGGTCAAAGTCGAGGTCGATCTCTTCTTCTACGTGGAAGATCTCAAGGCTGGAAACATCCAGCATCGGAGACTGGCTTTGGGCGCGAAGTTTCGCCTCGAAGTCAGGGTAGATTTCCCTGATCCCGGCTGTGGGGTGCTCATGGTTTTTATGTTCGCAGCAGTTATTGTCCTGACGTGCAATCCCGACTGTTCCGTATAAACTCATTCCCAATACAAGCAACATAATTTTCATGGTAACGCGATTTTTGTTCGTTTTGATTTATGGGTCAAAGGTAAGATCGGGCCAGGCCTTTGGGGTGGTCATTCTGAGTGAAACGACCAAAGAGGGGAGTGAACCGTCCGAATCGGGGGTTGAAGATTTTGGCAACCCGCTCCTGCCTTTCTATAAATTCTTGCCAAGCGTTAAATTCCGACAGTTTCTCACCCAACCACCGC
>CAYWZF010000197.1:0-2573 GCA_964461555.1 uncultured Robiginitalea sp.
AGGAAGCGGGTATAGGTCTGCTCAAAGACCCGGGCAAAGCGGGTGAAGATCTGTTCATTTTCGTACGGTACCGTGGTAATGATGAGCAGGTACCCGTGCGAAAAGTAGGCGGCATGCCACTTTTGCCAGGTAGGGAACGAAAGGCCCGACGCCAGTATCTCCTCAAAGATCGGCCGGACGTCTGGCACCGAAAGCATATAGTCATAGTGGGCTTTCAGTTCGGCCCCTTCTTTGAATTCCGAATAGAGGTCTGACTTGCTTTGCCAGCCTTCATACATTTTCTTATGTGTGGGGTCTTTGGTATGGGGCATGACAATGGCCGGCAAAATGCCGAACTGATTGGCAAACCACACCTCATCGTCATCGCAGTCTGGCTTGCAGATCACGAACCCGCACCCCCAGAGATTCGCCTCCAGGCCATCCCCCAGGCTGCGCAGTTCCCTGAATAATACGTCTGCCACCTCAAGCATTTCTGAACTCGTTCGCATAGCCATGGCCCGGGCCCGTACCCGTTCCAGGGCGGCTTCGATCCGGGCTTCGCGGGCCTGGGCTTCGGCTTTTTTCAGGTCCTGATACCTGCAGTAAGCCAGGTCGAAAGCTTTGGCAGCCCTGTTGAGCAGATCCTTGATTTCGGCAGACGGGGCGGCATGCGTGACCAGAAGCATAGAGCCCCCTGAGAAATCTGAGAAATTCCAGTATTCCTTTTGGCTTGACTGCTTCAGCTTATCGAGGAAGGGGGCACGCCGGTCTGCCAGGTCAGGGTTGTTCTGCTGCACGATCCGCTGAAAATCATGGGCTTCTTTCGCGGTCAATTCAAAGGTGTATTCCTTTTTGCCCGCCCAGTATTGCTCCATCATCTGGCGCGTTTTCCGGGTTGCATCAACCGGAAATCGACTCTGTTTTATCTCAATTTCCCCCGATGGCCCGGGGATGGCGGCCAGGGACTCAAACCAAATGCTGTCTTTTTCATACAGATGGACCACGGCAGCTTCGAGGTGGTCTTGTCCAAGTTCATAAACCTGGCGCCGGATTTCCCGGGCGACCTTTTTCAGGTCTTCGGGCTCCTTCATCGACAAGACCACGTTGCGGACGCTTTCCAGGGCTTCCTCGATCTGGAGCTCCCGTTCGAGTCTGGCCACAGTGGCCTGAAGGGCTTCCCGTTCCTGCCCGGGGCGTTGTGATTCAGCGGCTGGTTTGGAAGGCATTGGATAGGGGGTGAATCAGAAATAAAAGGGCACGTTCATTTTTCGGACAGATCGTTCTCAGTTTCAAAGCCCTGGCCGGGCTTTGACCTTGCTTAGCCGGAAGGTATAAAAAAATACCCAATTCAGGTTCAGGATACATGGCTGGCCTGAAGGGCGCCATTTATTGGGAAGGCAAAATGGAATTACCTTGAAATTTCGAATAAAAACAACTATTTTCTTGAAATCCAGCCATAAATTCTTCCACTCCCTTGTGAAAATTTTTAATTTAGGGCAAACAAATCAATTTCAAAATGGGAAAATTCGAAGTCAAGAAAGACAAAGCGGGCAACTTCCGCTTTAATCTCAAAGCCGGAAATGGTCAGGTAATTCTGACCAGCGAAGCGTACAACTCTAAAAGTGCCTGTGAGAACGGGATCGAATCCGTCCGCAAGAATTCGCAGGACCCCTCCAAATTCGACAGGCAGGTAGCCAAGAACGGCAAGCCGTACTTCAACCTGAAAGCCACCAATGGCCAGGTGATCGGCGCCAGCCAGATGTACGCCGGTGCCGCCTCTATGGAAAACGGCATCAAATCGGTGGCCAAGAACGCCCCCGGGGCCGCTGTGGTCGAAGTAGAATAGGCTGCGGGCCTTAGAGTATCAAGTGATATTTTTTAAAAGGAAGCCGAAAGGCTTCCTTTTTGCATTTTCGACCCTTCCCCGGGCTGTGGTTTCCGCAGGCTGTTTACCTTTGAGCCCAGACTGTGACGGCATGACCCGAATCCTGCTCCTTTCCGACACCCACGGCCACCTCGATGCCCGCATCCTAGAATATGCCAGACAGGCCGATGAGGTCTGGCATGCGGGCGATATAGGCACCTGGAGTGTGGCTGAAGCCCTGCAAAAGGTCAGGCCCCTGCGGGCGGTATACGGGAATATCGACGGGGATGAACTGAGGGGCGAATTCCCCCTCGACCAGCGCTTTGCCTGCGAAGGCGTCAAGGTCTGGATCACCCACATCGGCGGATACCCGAAGCACTACAAAAGCCGCGTGCGTGAAGAACTGAAAGAACATCCGTGCCAGCTCTTCATCTGCGGCCACTCCCATATTTTGAAGGTGATGTACGACAAAGAGCATCAATTGCTCCACATGAACCCAGGCGCAGCCGGCAAATCAGGTTTCCACCAGGTACGCACGATGCTTCGTTTCGCCATCGATGGCGACGCAATCAAGGATTTGGAAGTGATTGAGCTCGGCAAAAGGGGGTGATGTATTTGCATGCATTCATGCATTTGGCTCGTCACGCCTTGCAGGCGTGACTCGCTTTGTTTCCTCTTTCTTTTGCTCGCCCAAAAGAAAGAGGGAAAGAAAAGGGTGGTTCCGGCTAAC
>CAYWZF010000198.1:0-2563 GCA_964461555.1 uncultured Robiginitalea sp.
CAAATTCCAAGTACCAAATTCCAAGGGGTTTGCTTCAGGCCACCCTCTTCTGGATCACGCCGCAGGCGTAATCCAGGAAATTCCAAATTCCAAGTACCAAATTCCAAGGGGTTTGCTTCAGACCACCCTCTTCTGGATCACGCCGCGCAGGCGGCGTAATCCAGGAAATTCCAAGCACCAAATTCCAAATTCCAAGAGGTGAAAGGCAATTTCAGGATGGTAACACAAATTGTGATACCTGATAAAGGCACTTTAGGGGGCGCCATTCCAATGGCATTTAATGGATACAGGTTATCGATAGGCGGTATGCCGGGCATTTATGGAATTAACTAAATTCATTTGATACTTTTGGACAAATGTCTTATATTGTAAGACAAATGTCTTAGTAATGATTACGCAAGAACAGAAAAAGTATTCAACTCAGATGGCTTCAATCACTAAAGCGATCAGGGGCTATATTCGAAAAATAGAGGACGTTGAAGGAGTTCAGGAACTCACCTATTCCGATTTTTTCGAGAATAAGATGCTGATTATTCGGGTCATTCGAAAGGGGTTGCCGTATGCGCTATTCAGTAAAATAAAAGACCTGACCCCGTTTACGGAAGATGACTGGGCCGATTATCTGAATTTGTCCAAAAAAACACTGCACCGGCATAGCACTGACGCCGGCTACCACTTCAAGCCCATACATACCGAAAAAATAATTGAATTGGCCGAAGTCACCAATTTCGGAAGGGAGGTCTTCGACTCCACCGAGCAGTTCTATCTCTGGCTGAATACCCCCTCGTTTGCCCTGGGTAATTTAAAACCTGCCGAACTTCTGAAAGACTCGTACGGGAAAGAAATCGTAATGGCTGAATTAAACAGGATTGACCAGGGAATCTTTGCGTAATGCGGGTGTTTCGACTTACAAAAAGGAAATATTCAAAAGATTTCAATGGGAAGGGAGCATCTAAATTCAGCAACAGATGGAACTCCAAAGGGACTGAAATAATTTATACTGCCGAGAGTAGGGCATTGGCAATGGCAGAAGTGGCCGTGCATTTAACTTATGCCACCTTGCCAAGTGATTACGCGATCATTGAAATTGAGGTTCCTGATACAATTGAAATAAAGGATTTGGCCCCTGAAGAATTGCCCGCTGATTGGAATAGTCACCCTCCTTCCGCTGCTACTCAAAAAATGGGTGACGCATTTATAGATTCAAATGATAGCTGCGTATTAAGGGTGCCTTCGGCCGTGGTTCAGGGAGATTTCAATTATCTGATTAATCCACACCACATCGATTTTGGCCGAATTACAATAGTCGAGGTAGCAGATTTTCCATTTGATATGCGGCTATTTAAATAATCGGATTAGGTGATAGGATTATGGATAATTCCACCCCTCACTCCCCCCAGGCCCGGGAAACAGATTTCGAGGCAGTCGGGAAATCGGCCGGGACTTCCTGGGTAACCCTTCCCGTTGCGGCCCATTCGCACCCTCTCTGAAAGGTGGTAATAAACCCGGCGCATGCCATGGAATAGTCAAAATGGCCCAGGGTGGTGTGGAAAATGCGCCCCTGCCCGTATTCGATCGCCATCAACTGGGGCACGTGCTGGCCGAGCCCCACGACTGCTTTGTTCCACGGAGGCGCGTTCTTTTCCACATCGGCATAGGCCGTGGCCAGGATGGTGGCATTTTCAAAGGGCCCCCGCATGCGTTCATACAATTCGTCCTGGGTGTGCAGCCATTTCGAGGGCAACCCTTTCATGATGGGGTGCTCCGGCGCCCGGGTGGTCAGCTCGAATTCGTATTCCGGCCCGTGGGAGCCGCAAACGCCCTGAGAATCGTCCCGAATTAATTCGCCGGCATCGTTGTAATACACATAAGGCCCGCTTTGTTCGTCCCGACCGCCCCAGGCCCCCAGGCCGATCATGCGGTTGAATTCCGGCCAGTCCCCCCAGGCATTGTTGGCCGCATGCACCACCACGAAGCCGCCCCCCTTCTTGACGTATTCGACAAAGGCGGCACGCACTTCGCCCGGCCACATTTGACCGTTGTAGTTGCTCACCACGACATCATACTTGGAGAACTCGGGACGCCACTTGTCCCACTCTTCTTCGGAGGCCTTGGCTCCAGGACTCGTGCTGACCTCGACGCTGAAGCGATCGCTGGTTCCAAAAATCTGCTGCAGGACCGGGGTGGTCTCCTGCCACTTGTGATTGTTTTGTCCGTCGAGAATGAGGACTTTGACCACCTTGGCGGAATCATCCTTCGTTTTCTGAGCCAATCCGACCAAGGCAAATCCAGCGAGCAACATCAACGCAATGGCAAGCGAGCATTTTTTTCTCATGGGTGAAGTGTGATTGATCCCTGGCCCCATTGCCAAGAGGAAAAACTTTGCCCCAGGCGCACCCGCTCCTACGATCATGCCATGACCTCCGTCATCGAACTCCTTCAGACCCTGGTGCGAATCCCGTCGGTCAACCCGGACGAAAATCCCGCGGTCTCCCCGGGCGGAGAAGAACAACTCGCCCTCGCCATTCAAGAGTTTCTTGCTCCCTTGGGATTCAAGATCCGG
>CAYWZF010000199.1:0-1924 GCA_964461555.1 uncultured Robiginitalea sp.
GCAAGCGTGACGAGCTATTCCATCTACTAAGATGCACTAGGCAAACGGCTCCGCCAGCGACTTGCTCGGCTGGGTAAACCACCTGGGGCCGTCTTCGGTCATATAAACGCAATCTTCGAAGCGCACCCCGAACTCGCCGGGGATGGCAATGGTGGGTTCCACGCTGAAGCACATGCCCGGCTGCAGCAGCAGCTGGTTGCCCTTCACCATATTGCCCCACTCGTGGCCGTCCATGCCAATGCCGTGGCCGGTGCGGTGGGGGAGGCCCGGCAAGCCATACCCGGGCCCGAAACCGGCGTCGGTGATGACCTTGCGAGCGGCGGCATCCACGTTTTCGCAGGGCATGCCGATTTGGGCTGCATTAAAGCCCGCGGCCTGGGCCGTTTTTTCGAGTTCCCAGATTTCGGTCTGGCGGGCGGTGGGTTCGGCCCCGAAAACGATGGTGCGGGTAATGTCGGAGCTGTAGCCTTCTACCTTGCACCCGCAGTCCATCAAAACGATATCGCCTTTCTTGAGCCGTTGCGGCTGGGTGCTGCCGTGGGGGAAGGCCGAGGAGGTGCCGATCAGGCACAGGGCCCCGGCTCCCGACCCGCCCATTTGCATTTGCGCCCGGCTAATGATCGAGGCCAGCTCATCCTGCGTCATGCCTTCCTGCAGCTGGCTGGCCCCATAGGCTATGGCTTTAATGGTGATATCACTGGCCTTCTGCATAAGCCGGATCTCAGCCGGCGATTTGATCAGCCGGCAGGGGATGGTTACCGGGTCGCCGCTGACAATCGTTAAACCTGGTGCTTCTTTCCGGATGCCGTCGGCAATAAAGAAACGGGTGCGCTCCTCCAGGGCCAGGGTGCCGCTGCCCAAACCGGCATCTTTCAGCACGGTGGCAATGAGCTTGTAAGGGCTCTCATCTTCCTGCCAGGCATACACTTCTGTGCCCAGGGTGATCAGTTCCCGCAGCCGGTCTTCCTCAAAGCCCGGGCACACATATTTCACGTCGCCTTTGACGGGGATTATGGCCACCATGGTCCGTTCGCTCGGCCACCAGCTGATGCCTGTAAAGTAATTCAGGGCGGTGCCCGCATCGAGCAGCAGGGCATCTATGCTGCTCTCGGCCATCAACTGCTGCGCCCTGGCAATGCGGGCTTCCCGCTCGGCCAGGGAAATAGGCTGCACATCGCCGGTCATTAAGGGCAGGGTGCTCTCGGGGGCAACTGCTGCTATTTCTTCTTTTTTGGCAGTACAGGAAGCCAGGCCGGTAACCAGGCCGGTGGCGGCGGCCATGCCGGTAAGGCCGATGAAATTTCTTCTTTTCAGGGTCATATTATGGAAGTATTGGTTTTTACGACTCAGCTAATTTTTCCAGTTCTTTTTCGATCATGTCTTTCAGGATCGCGCCGTGGAGGGTACCATCGCGCATCGGGTATTCCACCCGCCAGTACATCATGTTCACCTGTGTTTTCAGGAAGTAGATGTATTCCGCGTCGTTTTTCAGGCCTTCATAATCGAGCGGATGCATCACCCCTGTAAGGACCGAGTCTTTCTCAACCCCATGCCAGAACTGGTCGAAGCGGGTTTGGTATAAATCACGGCCTGCATCCAGGACCATGGTAACATAGGTATTTTCCGCGTTTTCCAGCCAGGGGTCCCAGTCGTCGTAGACTTCCAGGATCTTTTTTTGCAAGGCGGTATTGCTTACCAGTTCAATCCCGGCCGATTTCAGCGTTTCGAACGGGCCGTTGGTAAAGCTGGTTTGTTCGTACACGTAGGTGGAAATAAAAAAATCAGCGGCCAGCGAATCCTGGTAGGGCCGGTCGTTTTCGAGGTGGTCCAGGATGCGCACGATGGACGCTTTCGAACGGGCATAATTCGTTACGATAATCTGGAACTTCCTCAAATCGGTCTGGAGCGCTTCCCGGAACAGGTG
>CAYWZF010000199.1:1962-2537 GCA_964461555.1 uncultured Robiginitalea sp.
CACGCGCTTCCTCTGTTCGTTAGAATTGTTGATCTGCAGGGCGATCAAAATCCCGATCACTACCAAAACGATTTCCCCGATGGCGTAGAGCGCATATTTGCCCAACCGGTTGTCGGCGAGCAGCTGCTGGCGGATCTTACGGAAGAAATTAATCATACGATGCCGGGGTACTAATTTAATTGAGCCTTTTTGCCTGGAGTTCTTCGGCAATTTTTGCAATCAGTTCCATGATCGTCTCACGAAGCTTGCTAAACTCCCTGTTGTTGGCCTGATGCCCATTTTTTGACCACTTAAGGGCATTGATGAACAACACATTTTTCTTCAACGCCTCATAATCGACCGGCACGCTCGCTTTGCCCCATTCAACCGCTTCCACGTTGGCCAGTTGAATGGGGGCAATGAAGCTGTGGAAATCGCTTCGAAAGTAGTCATTGAACGTCCTTGCTTTCTTGTATGAGAAGTTATAGAGTTTTAATAAGTCACTTCGTAAGTTTTCATTCCGGATCAGTTCGGGTCCGATGGTTGTCAGGTTTTGATAGGTTGAACCATTGAATTCAAGCACATCGGGGCTTGCC
>CAYWZF010000200.1:0-2010 GCA_964461555.1 uncultured Robiginitalea sp.
CAGCCCCGTCAGCTCCATCTGCTCCATCGGCTCCGGCAGGTCCTTGCGGCCCGGCAGGCCCGGGATCACCTTGGGGACCTTGCGGTCCTACAGGCCCAATGGGTCCCTGAGGACCAACTGCTCCATCGGCGCCATCCGCTCCGGCAGGTCCTTGCGGCCCGGCAGGTCCAGGATCGCCCTGGGGTCCCTGAGGACCCATTGCTCCGTCTGCTCCAGCAGGTCCTTGCGGCCCGGCGGGTCCCTGCGGGCCATACAGAATAGGGGAGGTATAGCTCTGGTTGGCTCCGTAAAAGGCCGTGAACGTGCCATTGCCGTTGTCTACGAAGCTGATATCCTGGTAGTTGCCTGTACTTTGGGCGACGCTTTTCCACTGGTTGGCGTCGAAGTAGTAAAGGCACTTGCAATCTGTATTGTACACCAGGGCGCCCTGCAGGGGCTGCATGGCCTGCATCTGGGCGTCGGTGACCCGGGTGAGCACCAGGGCTTTGTCGGTGCTCTCAAGCTCCAGCACGGAATTGGGGTGGATGCGCTCCGGGGCTGCCCCTATCTTGAGCTGGGCGTGGCCCGCGGCAGATAAAAGCAAAAAAAGCGCAAAAAGAAGGTAATTCTTTGGCGTCATTTCAGGGTACTTTGATTCAAAGCCCTGTAAAAGTACCCTTACACGTAGTGTGGGCCGAGAAAATGTTGTGAGATGGGGGGAAATTGTGGTGAAACCGGAGGTCGCCCCATAAAGATCGGAAATACGGGCGGTTCAACCGCTTGCCAGCCTGTTGTCTTCCTATCGATTAAGGTACAGAAACCCCTGATATTCGGTACCCAGGTCGAGCAGGCGCACTATGTAAAAGTACACCCCTTCGGGCAGGCCCGCCTCCCGGTCGAGCACCAGGTTGTCGGTGTTGGAAAAGCCGTTGAACGTGCTCTGGTAATTGCTCGCTTCAAAGACCAGCAGGCCCCTTCGGTCGTAAATGCGCAGCTCGTTGTTGGGCGAATCGACCAGCTCTTCGATCACCAGGAAGTCGTTCAGGCCATCCCCGTTGGGGCTGAGGTAGTAGTTGGGCAGGTCAAAAACTTCCTCTGCCACACCCAGGCTGCCGAAGGTGATCAGCACGAATTCATCCGGGTTGAACACTTCCGAGATGGCGAAGCCGCCCGTCAGGTCGCCGGCCACACTGGCCGTCCCCAGGGGGATCCACCGGCCCCCGGGCTTGTTCCAGCCGATCAGGACGATCTGGTTTACATCGGTGGCAATCGCCCCCAGGTTGCTCTGTGCGTTCCAGCTAACCGTGACAGTACCCCCCACAGAGCCTTCGAGGCGCCAGTATTCGACCCGGCTGATCGCTTCGATGTTCCGGGGCTTCAGGTCGGGGTCGAGGAAGCCCACATAGGGCGAATCGGTGGGGTCTTCCCTGAAATAGGCGCAGCGGGTGACGGGCACCCTGCCCGTGGGCTGGTAGGTGAGCGGCCGCAATTGGGAGGCATCCCCTACCGGGAAAACGATTTCGGTCTGCTCCACGGCCCGCACGAAGCCATCGACCTTCGACAGGTTCGATTCCCCCACGGTAAAGGCATTCTGCAGCAGGCTCACGTACTGTTCGGTCAGAAAACGGTCGGTGCGAAAGTCGCCGTCGATAAAATTCAGGTTGTTTTCCACCTCGAGCATCTGGTCGAGGTCTACCCCGGCGTCGTTGGCGATCTCCACGTCAAAGAAGCGGGGGGCAAAGCTGCCGCCCACCCGCTGGGGCACAACTCCGTAAAAGCCCAGCAGGCCGAGGTTCTGATCCAAAGGCGCCTGGTTGATCAGGTTCGAGTACAGCCCCACCTGCGCCCCCTGGTGCAGCTGCATCCCCCCGAAGTGGGAGAGGGCGGGTTGGGCGTGGGCGGCTGTGGCCGCCAGGAGCAGGATGGCAGGTAGCAGTCTCATTTATTCCCCGCTCTTTTGGTTCAGGGCCTCTTCGATACGCGCCATACGTAACTTCATGTCTTCCAGTTCTTTAGAGAGTCCTGCGTTTT
>CAYWZF010000200.1:2020-2508 GCA_964461555.1 uncultured Robiginitalea sp.
TGGGTGAGCAGCGCCTCAAGCCGGGCCATCCGGGCCTTCATGTCTTCCAATTCCCCCGACAGATAGGCGTTTTCCTGTTTCAGGGCATCTATCTGCTCCTGCTGCTCGAGGGTATGCAGGAAGAGCTCCTCGATTTTTTCGAGGTTCTGGGTGGTGGCATGGTTCAGGATAATCCCCCCCTGGGCCTTCACTTCCTCGGCTGAGGTAACCCCGGGCAGGTGGTGGTGTTTCGCCACAAATTCCCTAACTTCAGACAGGCTGGGCATTTGGTAGTCAGGCTTTAAGACGGAGGTGCCGGTGAAGTAAGATTGGAAGACGTAGTCGGGGACTGTTGCTCCATTAACCAACAAAGTTCCCTGAATAGAAAAAGTCCCACCATTTATAAAGGAGAGATCGTTGCCATCCATATCGTGAGTTCTATTGCCATTTAAAGTCGAATCTGAATTGGTAATGTTTTGGTTTGAGATAGGCGCAGTCCAGGCCACTGC
>CAYWZF010000201.1:0-2422 GCA_964461555.1 uncultured Robiginitalea sp.
CGGCCCACCCCGGCCTTCCCCGCCCCCGGGGAGCTTTCCGAATCGGGGAGGATGCCGTCGCACAGGGCGTTGAGCAGGGGGATGTCCTCTTCGGCGAGCAGGGGTTTTTCCTTCGCCGGGGCCGTACAGGCCCCCAGGAATACCTGCGAGCCCACCAGGGTCACCCCCAAGAAAGTCGATGTCAGGGCCAGGGCCTCGCGTCTGTCCATGGGCTATTTTTTCCAGAGTTTATACGGTTTGTCGGCCTTGGGCGCAAAGGGCAGGTATACCTTCTGCCCGGTGCCGGCCGACTGGTAAGCGGCATAGATGATCTCCAGCACGGCCCTGCCGTCTTCCCCGGTCACAAGGGGCTGTTTGTCGTGCAGCACGCAATCCACAAAGTGCTCGAACTCCTGGGGGAAGCCGTAGTTCCAGACTTCCTCGTACATGGTAAAGCTCCAGCCCACCGTGTTGCCGGCCTTTTCGACTGCATACCCGACCCCTTTGCTGCTGTAGGTCTGGATGGAATTGCCCTGCAGCACGTCGGCGTAGGCCACCCCTTCCGACCCATGGATCTCGGCCCGGTCGTCCATGCCCCCCAGCTTGGTCCAGCTCTCCTCGGCCAGGGCGATCACCCCGTTCTCGAATTCGAGGATTATGAGGGCGTTGTCGTCGCCTTTTGTCTTGTCTGTGTGCACGCTGGTGGTCATCTGGGCATATACTGACTTAACCGGGTTGTTCCCGTTCAGCCAGCGGAAGAACTGGAAAGCGTGGCAGCCCATGTCCATGGTCACCCCGCCCCCGGAGCGCTCCACATCCCAGAAGTGGTCGGCATGCGGGCCATCGTGTTTCTCAGACTGTTTGAACAGCACCGGTTTGCCCAGGGCGCCCTCGTCGAGCAGGGCTTTCAGGCGCACATATTTGGGCGTAAAGCACAGCTCTTCGGCGTACATCAGCTTCACCCCGGCCTTTTTGCAGGCCGCGATCATCTTGTCGGCCTCCCCGAGGTTCATCGCAAAAGGCTTCTCGACCACCACGTGCTTGCCGGCCGCGGCCGCCTGGCAGGTGATCTCGCAATGCAGGTGATTGGGGGCCCCGACCACCACCATGTCTACCGCGTCGAGGGCCAGCAGGTCTTCGAGTTTCGTAAAATGGTGGGGGATGCCGTGTTTTTCGGCAAAGCCCCGGGCGTGCCCCGGGGTGGGCGACATCACCGCTACCAGGCGGGCGTCTGCCACCCGGCCGATCGCCTCGGCGTGGATGCTCGCGATAAACTGTGATCCGATCAGGCCAATGCCTACTTTCTTGCTCATATGCGTCAGGTTCAGATTGATCCGTTTTTAACTTGTTCGGCCGCATAGGTGGCGGCCCGGGCCGTGAGGGCCATATACAAAATCGACGGGCTCTGGTTGCCGGTGCTGGTCATGCAGGCCCCGTCGGTCACAAACACATTCTTGCAGGCGTGCAGCTGGTTGCGGGCGTTCAGCAGGGAGGTTGACGGGTCGAGGCCCATGCGAACCCCGCCCATCTCGTGGATGTCGAGCCCCGGCGCCTGCTTGTTGTCTTCGGTTTCTATATCGGTGCACCCCGCCCCTTCGAGCATGCGGCGGCTTTCCTTCAGGAAATCGGCCACCATTTTCTCGTCGTTCTGGTCATACCCCACATCAGTAACCAGCTGCGGCATGCCATAGGGGTCGGTTTCGGTGGGGCTGAGGTACACCCGGTTGCCGGCCTTGGGCAGGGTTTCGCCCTGCATGTACATGTAGATGTGCCAGTCGCCTGCCTCCGAAAGCTTGTCCTTGAAGGCGGCGCCCAGGCGGGGCACATCTTCCGGGCCGGGCTCCTTGCGCACCCGGTACGCCCCTGAGAAGATGGTATAGCCCCCGTAGAAATCGGTGTCTTGTTCCCCCAGGTTGCGGTAGTTGGCGACGATGCACTCCGTCGGGTTTTTGCCGTAGACGTATTTGTCATCAAACCCGCCGATCTTCCCGTTGGCCCACCCCCGGTAGAGGTGGAAGCCGATGTGCGTGCCGAGCAGGCCGTTGTCGTTGCCCAGGCCGTTGGGGAAGCGGTCTGATTTGGAGTTGAGCAAGATCAGGTTGGTGTTCAGGGCCGAGGCGTTGAGGAAAAACACCCGGGCCGTGTAAACGGTTTCTTCCTGCGTCTGGGCGTCGATCACCCTGACCCCCGAGGCTTTGCCGCTATCCGGGTCGTACACCACCGAATGCACCACCGAATGCGGCCGCACGGTGAGGTTGCCGGTTTTGGCGGCCCAGGGCAAGGTGGAGGTAACAGAACTGAAATACCCCCCGTACGGGCAGCCCCGCATGCATAGGTTGCGGCACTGGCACTGCCCCCGCCCCTGCTCGAGGTGGATGGGCTGCGGCTCGCTCAGCTGGGCCCACCGGCCCTGCACCAGGTGCCTGCCAAATTGGTCCCTGAG
>CAYWZF010000202.1:0-2382 GCA_964461555.1 uncultured Robiginitalea sp.
TCATCCCGTCGATAAATTCCGGATAGGAATGGGCCAGGGCTTCCCAGTTCTGGAAGATATCGCGCCAGTTGCCCTGGTAATCCAATATCTTGGCCCCGTCCGATTCGCGCTGGGTGTTGATCGAAAACTTGTTCCACGGACGGCTCGGATCGCCATGCCGCCGGCTGAATTTCAGGGGAAGGTATTCCAGGCAGAGGCGCTGCAGGTCTGCATCGTTATGCCGCTGCGCCCGGTCAAGCAGTTCGAACAGGGTGAAGGTGGCAGGCAGGCCCGATAAAAGGTCCTGCCGGGCTTCGTACACCGGCCGGCTGGCCTTCGCCAGATAAGGCAGAAAATCGGCCTTTTCAAGGTCGTAGTTGTGGTCCATGATGCCCCCGCGCATGATGTTGTACATGACGTTGGCGAAATGCCGCATGGTGCGCAATTCATCCCGGGTTTGCTGCAACCCGTCTGCCGCCGCGGCCAGCCCGAGCAGGCGCCGGGTTCCGGCGCGGATGTCTGCCTCGACCGCTTCCATCAAGGGGGCCGGGTCGCAGAGGGCCCGATCAAGGTCAGCCACGGCCGAGGGGCCCTGGTTCACATTGGCCACCAGGGTCCAGGCCTGCTGGCCTCCGGGCGCCAGGGAAAGGCCCGAAACGACCAGGTAGGCGCCCTTCTCCCCTTTTGATTCGGTTTCTCCCGATACCGGTTTGCCCAGGCGGAAGGCCTGCAGCTGGCGCGACGAGACCAGATAGGTCGGGGAGTTGAGCCCCATGGACCAGACCACATTGGCCTTCAGCGCTTCGCTGGGTTCGGCCCGGTCTACGATGATCGCGCTCAGGGCGTAAATCCCCAGCCCGGATCGGGGCAGCAGCTCGCTTTTCTTGTAGGCATCCACCAGGTTGCTGCGGGTCTGCTGCAGCTCGGTGGTCACCCCGTGGGGCATCAGGTTCAGGAAGCCGTCGAGCACTTCAAGCTCACGGTGTTCTGACCCTGTGTTGTACAGGCGCGCCCTGCGCACAAACCCGTACCGGTTGCTGGTTTGCCACTGGTACTGGAAACGCAGGCCCAGGTCGTGGTTTTCCTCTTCGAAGATCAGGGTATTGCCATAGCGGTTTTTGTACAGGTTCCGCATGATCCGGTAACACCCGGCATAGCGCTCTGAGAAGGGTTCCCACAACTGCTCCCCTTCGGCGGTGCGCACCCGAAAAATGGTTTTGCAACCCGTGGTATCGACCGATTCGGTGATCTTGTCGTCGGTGTAATAGGGAAAGAGGGCGTATTCGCTGTTCTTGCGCCCGGCCGTAAGCCCGCCGTTGCTGGAGAGGAACATCCAGTGGTTGGCATCGCTCACCAGGCTCATGAAAAAGGGGCGCATTTGGTCAACGTTGGAGATCTTGTAAAAGCGTTCCCCCTGCAGGTCCACCATTTCACCGGATACCGGAAGGGCTTCGTCTGTAAATGGGTTCTTTCCTATATAGGTTTGCATAAAAAAGTATTATCGGGTTAAAAAACACAAGCCTCTCTAGCAAAATTCCTAAAGAGGCGTACGCTTCGGGCCGGGGGCGCGCCAGCCTATTCCACCAGGAACGGGATGTTGGCGGTGGCGGCGTGGCCGTTCCCGTCGGTGGCATAGACAAACAGCCGGTAGGCCCCGGGCTTCGGCGCCTCCATTTCGAGCCTGCCCCCGGTCTCAGACCGGAACAGGCCGGTCACGGCCTCAGGGCGTTTTTCATAGTCGCCCCCATCGCCCAGCTCGGTGGCCTCGGGCAATACTTCCCAGCGATAGCTGAGCGTGTCGGCTTCGGGGTCCGAAACGGCAGCTTTGGCCGCATATACCTTGCCGCTGCTCAGCCTGACGTTCTGGTAGGCCGTTTTCCCGTCGAGGGTGAAGCCATCCAGATGGGGGGTGCGGTTTGCAGGCCATTCCCCATTCCAGATGTAATGCATCACGTCAACCGACTCGGTCTCCTGCCCGTCTTCCAGGAAGATGCCATACCAGGTGGGGGTGCGTTCCTGCTTGTTCCCCCAGAGGAAGACGTACGACCCCAGGCATTGCAGGGAATCGGCCTCGATGCCTCCCTTGTAACGCTTCAGGTAATTGGCAGCCTTCACAGAGCTGTGTTCTTCTATGGGGGCGCCCCACTCGGTCTTGGGCACCTCCCAATGCCCGGTGGCGCCCCATTCGGTCACCATATAAGCCCCTTCCCAGCCGAATTCGCGCACCAGGCGGGGCAGGTCGGGCAGGTCTCCGTACATCTGCACCGAAAGGATATCCAGGTCAGGGCACCGGGTCTTGATGTAATTGACCTCGTTCTCTGAAATGCCTGCCAGGCTTGTAGTAGTCAGGTGGTTCGGGTCGACCTCATGGATCATTTCCGAAATCTCGTTGACCGCATCCCA
>CAYWZF010000203.1:0-2334 GCA_964461555.1 uncultured Robiginitalea sp.
CCAGATTATTTTTACTTGGGATTTGGGTTTTGGTGCTTGGCCCCGATTCCTATCGGGGTCCTGCGCAGCAGGCGGTAGCTCCCGTCGCTGTTTTTTCTTAGTAGGCAGTGGGCAGTAGTTTGTAACCGCACGGATTACATCCCGATAGCTATCGGGACGCGCGATCGGATTTAACTGCGCGCGATCCGAATCGGAAAATAATGATAGGATAACATACCCGAAAAACAAATCCCCTATTTTCACCCTATGCGAATCCTTACCTATCTGATGGGCGGGCTGCTGCTATCCCTGGCCGCCATATGTTCGAATGACGAGATTGAACTCTGCGACTGTGCGGTGCAATATTTTGTGGAAGACCCTGAAAATCCCGGGACTTTTACGTTGGAAAAAGAGGTGCGCGAAGAAACCTTGTGTGCCGGTGCAGAAGGCGATACGCTCTACCTTTCCCCCTCCTCAAAAAAGTTCACCTACGATTGCAGGTAAATCGCACAAACCATTTCTCAGCAACCGGCGAAAATGAGTTGTTACTAATCAACCTGCCGAAGCGTTTCAAAGCATTCAAAAATTGAAACCCCTGAGCCGGAGCGCACAAAAGATTTAGCTATATTTAAAGCCCCCAAAGTCACACCTGCCCGCGATTTCGGGTGGTTCCACCAATCTTCCCGATAAGTGCTGATGGCCTTTTAATTAAAGTATGCATGCCCATGGGATTGCTGGAACTGTTCAATAGCTACGACAAGAAGAAACGCCGAAGCCATTTCAAGAACCTTTTTTCCGTGGCCCGGGCCGACGGGGTCGTGTGCCGGGAAGAAATGGACCTGGTCGTGGGCCTGGCCGAAAAATTCCAGATGGCCCCCCAGGAGGTAACCCGGATCCTCAGGAATCCCGACGACGGAGACCTGGTGCTTCCCAAAACCCCCGGGGAGCGCATGGAACACCTCTACGACCTGGTTACCGTGATGCTGGCAGACGGCCGCATCGACGAACGGGAAGTGTTCCTGTGCCAGAGCCTGGCCGGGAAAATGGGTTGCAGGGAAGGAAGCTCCGGCCCGCTGATCCGCGACATGATGGCATGCGCCCAAAGCGGCATGGCCCCTGAAAAAGCCATCGCAGGGTTGCTGGAAAAGTATGCCTGACCTGCATGGCCTTCCGATTCCTCCAAACTATTAAACCCCCTTTATTTGCCACTCCCCCACTCCCCATAATTGCCAAAAAGGTGGTATCTTAAACCATCGAAATTTCCGCCATACGAACCCATCCAATTCGCTCAATTATGTCCTTCCTTATCATTTTACTGGTCCTCGCCCTGCTCGTCGTCTTTGTGGTTTCCATCTACAACCGCTTTGTAAAGAACCGGAACCTGGTCAAGGACGCCTGGAGCAATATCGATGTCGCCCTGAAACGGCGGTACGACCTCATCCCCAACCTGGTTGAAACTGTTAAGGGGTACGCCGCCCATGAGCAAGGTACCCTTGAAAAGGTGATCCAGGCGCGAAACCAGGCCATGGCCGTGCCGTCGGGCAACATCAATGACCAGATCAAGGCCGAGAACCAGTTGCAGCAAACCCTCAGGGGCCTGTTTGCCCTGGGGGAGGCCTATCCCGACCTGAAGGCCAACACCAACTTCCTGCAATTGCAGGACAAGCTGAACGAGATCGAGGAAAACCTCGAGCGCAGCAGGCGGTACTACAACGGCACCGTGCGCGAGAACAACACCTATGGCGAAAGCTTTCCGGGGGTCCTGTTTGCCGGCATGTTCAATTACACCCATTTTGATTACTTCGAAACGGCCGAGGAAGAGCGCGCCAATGTAAAAGTGGACTTCTCCAAATAGCCCGAGAAACAGCACCATGGAATCAATCCGCCGGATCTCCTGCTTGCTGGCTCTCTGGTATGGCTTTGCAGGCGCGGTTGCCCAGGACTTCAGCGTCGAGCGCTACGAGGTGGCCATTTCCCTGAACGAAGCGGGGTATTTTGACGTGGCGGAAACCTACGATGTCAACTTCTTTACCCACAAACATGGCATTTACCGGGATATCCTCACTTCCTACACCCTGGAAACCGCAAAGGGGACAGCCGAAAAAAGGCAAATCCTTATCACCGCGATTGAAGTACCCGGGCATCGATATGAGGCAGACGGAAAATTCCTGCAAAAGATCAACGGGCAGACACAGATCAAGATCGGCGACCCGGATAAGACGGTCATTGGCCCGGTGCGCTATGAAATCCGCTACCGGGTAGACAATGCCTTTTTGTTTGAGGAAGAAGCCACCCGTTTCTACTGGAACCTGAAACCCCCTGACTGGCTGGCCCAGTTCAAACAGGTCGATTTCA
>CAYWZF010000204.1:0-2330 GCA_964461555.1 uncultured Robiginitalea sp.
AAAGCACGAAGCCCAGCAGGTACAGGGCGTAAGCCCACCAGGTGCGGTACCAGGGATAACTAATCACAAAGGGCACTGAGGCTTCTTCGGAGATATCGCCGTACACGTTCTGGGCCCGGACCTTGAAGGTATAGCTGCCGGGGGGCAGATTGATGTATTCGCGGCTTGTCTGAGCAGTCCACTCCGACCAGTTGTTGTCAAACCCGGTGAGCCAGGTGCTGTATTTCATGTCCTTCTGCCCAATGAAGAGGGGGGCAGCGTAGCCGATAGTGACCGAATTGCGGTCGTAGGTAATCTCCAGCTTTTCGGGGATACTAATATTCCCGGCGTATAAAAGCGAGTCGCCCGAAGCAGAAATGCGCCGGATGTATGTCTCGAAATTAGGGTTGGAAGGTTTTTCCATCCTGCCTTCATAACGCACCACTCCGTCTGGCCCGGTCATCCAGACCACCTGGGTACCGTCGGGCCTGGGTTCCTCGGGGTAGATATACCACAATATACTGCCTTTCAGCTCTTTAAAGGTGTCTGCATTGATCTCAAACTGGCCGTTTGAGTTTTTTGTAAGTACAAGGACCCCGCCTCCGGCATTTAAAAAAGATTTCCCTTCACCATCCACGGCAAAATTAGAAGCCTGGCGGTCCCAGTCGATATATTCGTCGTAAATGAATTTTTTGGCATTGAAACGTTGTTCAGTGTCAGAGAAAACAAAGGTTTCCCTGGTTCTTGAGGCAAAAAATTGTAATTCCCCGTCAAATACCCCAAAGGCAATGGGCGAGCTGGGCAGGCCGCTTTCCTGGTCGTAAACAATTTCCTCTGCTTCGGCCAGGTTAAATTTCTCTGCCCCAAAATCGGGTTTTAAATAAAATACTTTCCCGGGCTCGTTGGCCGCAACCCAGAGGTTCCCCTCGGGGGTTTCCAAAATATTGTAGCCGCCTCCGCTGAATGTATAGTCTGCATTAACAGATTCGAGTTCGAACTGGCCCTTTGCTTCATTAAAGTACAATGTTGTGATCCCCTGCTGATGAGGGATATACAGGCGATTCGGATCGACTTTGGATTGTACCAGAAGACTGCTGGCCCGAAGGTCGTAGTTTACATTGCGCTTAACGTACTCGAACGACTTTCCTCTAATCTCAATGAGGCCCATGTCTCCGGTTCCAACATAGAGGCGGCCGCGGGTTTCGAGAAATTCACTCCCTTGTCCGAAAGTACCTTCTATGGGGTGAATCGTATTGTTCTCCTCATCCAAATAGGCAATGCCGTTATTGGTGCTCAGATATAAAGTACCCTGGAACCGCCGCACCGTAAAAACCACATTGGTGGGCAAGCCCATGTCCTTATCCAGATAGGTGAACGAATTATTCAGGTTTACAGAAGAAATGCCATTGAAAAGGGCCATCCAAAGGACCCCCCTGGAATCGAGGAAGGTAAAGTCCACCGCACCATCCTGTAACCCGTTATCTACAGTATATTTTTGGATTAGCCTCCCGTCGTGGTCAACCATAAAGGCCCCGTCGCTGAAGGAGTTGAAAATGAACCTTCCGTCGTTCAGGGCTACCCCCGGCAGGTACAGGTCTCCCTTAACATATTCATCGGCCCCCGTCTTGAAAGGTTCGTAGGTGGTTCCGTCAAAAAGGTAGAACCCTTCGTTTCGGGTGCCAAGTAAAACCCGCTTCTCATCATAGGGAAGCATCACATAAATGCGTTCGTTGGCAAAGCGTTCTCCTCCAGGCACCAGTTCAAAGGTGTCCTGGTCGGTCATGTAGCAAAGGCCACGCCCCCAAATGCGCAGATAATAAGTGTCATGAACGATGTTACCGACATGGTACCCGTATTCAGACTCAATAATCTTCATGGTATTGCCATCCCAACAGAACAATTTGAATTCAGTCCGAAAGATGATCCGGCCCTTGTAGTAATCCACTTCCCAGACTTCCCCAAAAACCTTATGGGCTTCAGGAATTTGATCTGCCAGGGAAACATATTCCAGTTTTCCCACCTCATTCGGTTTCAGATACCCAAAATCGCCGGTGCCCCCCGTATAAATAACCCCCTCGTCATCCTGAACGATACATCGGGCTCCTGAATTCGGAATTCGTGTAAGGTCCCAGTTTACCCCGTCATATTGCAACACGCCGGGGCCACTGGCGAAGTACATGATGCCATTCTTATCTTCCAGCACCCACCAATTAGTTGGAGAAGCGCCATATTCCTGATAGGGGTAGTTTGTTATTAAAGGGCGACCGACTTGCTCCTGGGAGTGAAGGGAAACTAAGCTGAAAAGGGAAAGCACGAGCACACGCAACCCATGGCCGGCGTACTCAGAAATT
>CAYWZF010000205.1:0-2316 GCA_964461555.1 uncultured Robiginitalea sp.
CGCAAGGAGCGGGAACGGACCCAGGCCCGCGAGCTGGAGCACGCCCGTGAAATTGAGAAGGCCTATGAGCAGCTCAAAGCCACCCAGACCCAGCTGATCCAATCCGAAAAGATGGCCTCCCTGGGCGAGCTCACCGCCGGCATCGCCCACGAGATCCAGAACCCGCTCAATTTCGTGAACAATTTCTCGGAGGTCAACCGGGAATTGATACAGGAGCTCAAAGAGGAGACCGCCAAAGCGCCAACGGACAGGAATGCGCAACTGGAACAGGAGCTGCTCACAGACATCGACCAAAACCTGGAGAAGATCACCCACCACGGCAAGCGGGCCGACGGCATCGTGAAGGGCATGCTGCAACACAGCCGCCACAGCGACGGCCAAAAAGAACGGACCGACCTCAACAAGCTGGCCGACGAGTACCTGCGCCTGGCCTACCATGGCCTCAGGGCCAAAGACAAGGCCTTCAACGCCTCCATGGAAACCGAATTTGACCCCAAACTGCCGCAGGTCAGCGTGGTGCCCCAGGATATCGGGCGGGTGCTGCTGAACCTGCTGACCAACGCCTTCCACGCGGTATCGGAAAAGAAAAAGGGAGCCCCCGATGGGTATGAGCCTACCGTTACGGTGCGCACGCGCAATTCGCCTGAAGGTGTTGAAATCGAAGTGAACGACAACGGGAACGGGGTTCCCGAAAATATTCGCGACAAGATCTTCCAGCCCTTCTTTACGACCAAGCCCACCGGGCAGGGCACGGGACTTGGCCTGAGCATGAGTTACGACATCGTGACCAAGGGCCACGGGGGAGCGTTAACGGTGGCTTCAGAAGAAGGAAAAGGCACTACCTTTACGGTAGTCCTGCCAGGGAAGGAAATGAAATACACGCAAAAACCGACATCATGAAAATACTGGTTGTAGACGACGAACGCGATGTGCAGATCCTCTTTCAGCAGCGCTTCCGCAAAGAGATCCGCAGCGGGGAGATCGATTTCCACTTTGCCTTTTCGGGCGAAGAAGCCCTGCAGGTGATGCAATCGATGCACCAAAAAGCGGTATTGATCCTTTCCGACATCAATATGCCCGGCATGACGGGCCTTGAACTGCTGGAAAAAATCCGCACCGAATACGAAACCCCGCCCCCGGTGGTGATGATGATCACCGCCTATGGCGATGATCAAAACCGCAATACGGCCGAGCGCCTGGGGGCCAATGATTTCCTTACGAAACCTTTGGATTTCAACTTATTGAAAGAGAAACTTAACGCCTTGAACTGATGGCCAAGATACTGGTGGTCGATGATGAGACCGACCTGGAAGTGCTCATCAAGCAGAAATTCCGCAAGCAGATCCGCAGCAACGAATACGAATTCGTATTTGCCTATAACGGGCGGGAGGCCCTCGAAAAACTGGGCACCGAACCCGAGGTAGACCTGGTCTTGAGCGACATCAACATGCCGGAGATGGACGGGCTTACCCTGCTCTCGCGCCTGAACGAGCTGAACCCCCTGCTGAAGGCCGTGATCGTCTCGGCCTACGGCGACATGGACAACATCCGCACCGCCATGAACCGGGGGGCGTTCGACTTTGTCACCAAACCGATCAATTTTGAGGACCTGACCATCACCATGGAGAAAACCCTGACCCATGTGCGGCAGATCCGCGATACCCTGCGGGCCATCAAGGAAAACAACATCCTGCGGATGTATGTGGACGAAAACGTGCTGAACTTCATGGGCGGGCAGGAATTCGAATCGAAGATGACCGCCAGCGAGCACATCGAGGCCACCGTGATGTTCATCGATGTATGCGGCTTTACCTCCATCAGCGAGAAGGCCCCGCCGGAACTTGTGGTCAACATGCTCAACGCCTACTTCGATGTCATGGTAAAGGAGATCATCACCCACGAAGGCTATATAGACAAATTCATGGGCGATGCGATCATGGCCGTCTTCAGGGGCGAATTCCACTTAGACCGGGCCATCGACGCCGCCCTCGCCATCAGGCAGCAGGTAAACAGGCTGCCCGAAATGGAAGGGGGCTTCGAGTACCGGCCCCAGGTTTCCATCGGCATCAAGAGCGGGGAAATGGTCTCGGGGAACATCGGCTCGGCCAGCCTGAAACGCCTCGATTACACCGTGATCGGAGATGCGGTGAACGTGGCGGCCCGCCTGCAGGGAGCTGCGGGGCCGAACCAGATCCTGATTGCCGAATCGTGCTACCAGCGGGTGAAGGAATCCTTCAAATGCCAGAAACTGGGAGAAATCGCCCTGAAGAACAAGGCGGAGAAGCTTATGGTGTATGAGGTTCTTGAATAATGTGC
>CAYWZF010000206.1:0-2315 GCA_964461555.1 uncultured Robiginitalea sp.
AATTTCTGAGTACGCCGGCCATGGGTTGCGTGTGCTCGTGCTTTCCCTTTTCAGCCTTGTTTCCCTCCATGCCCAGGAACAGATCGGGCGGCCGATGATCACGAATCATCCCTATCAGGAATACAAAGGTTCTCCAGTCAACTGGTGGACTGTCGAAGACGATAATGGCTTCGTGTATTTTGCCAACGAAGCCGGTGTCCTGCAATACGATGGGGTGAACTGGACCCTCATTGAGACGACTACTTCTTCAAGAAGCCTAGCAATCGATGAGAAGGGAACGATTTATGCGGGCCTGATCGGAGACATCGGGTATCTCAAAGCTTCTTCTACCGGTACGTTGGAGTATGTTTCTCTTCTTGACAAGCTGCCCGAGGAACACCGGGTTTTTGAGGAGGTATGGGAAACAGATTTCTATAAGGGACGTGTGATCTTCCGGACGGAATTCAAACTCTTCTGCTGGGACGGGCAGACCATGAAAGTCATTGTATCCGATCAGGGACTTCACGTCGGGAACGTGGTTCACAACATCTATTATCTCCGCATCTGGAATGTGGGGCTGACTTATCTGACAGAAAATGACACATTCGAATTGGTGCCGGGCGGAGAACAATTTGCCAGTGAGCGCATCTATGCGATCCTGCCCTATGATGACAACCGGGTTTTGCTCGGAACCCGGAGTAATGGATTCTATCTTTTTGACGGGAAGAATTACGAACCGTTCGAAACGGAAGCAGCACCCTACTTGAATAACCGGCTTTACCTGCCCGGCCTCGCTCTCGATGATGGGCGCTTTGTGCTGAACACCTTCAGCGATGGGGCCTATCTGATCGACCATGACGGCCGTCTGCTTCAAAAATACACCACTGACAACGGCATGCAGCAGGGCAGTGTCGATTTTGTCTATCTGGATTCTCGGGGCGTTTTATGGATGGCCTTGTTCAATGGGATATCCAGTGTGAATCTGAACTCCTCGTTCACCTTGCTCGATGGCAGCATGGGGGTTACGAACACGGTGTTTGATCTGTATCGGCACAACGGGGTTCTTTACCTGAGCACCAATAACGGGATAGCCTATCTCGATGAAGAAGACATGAAGGCCAAGCTCATCCCTGGAACCTATGGGCAGGGAGGAAATTTCCTGGATTTTCGGGGCCGCCTCTTCATCTCCACCAATGGGATGGGGATGATAGAAGTTACGGGCAAGACCTTTCAGTTTGTCAGACAAGACAATAATTATGATTTCCGGGCCAGGGGTATCAACCAGTCGAAGAAGGATCCCAATCGCATTTTTGTGGAACACCAACAGGGAATTCGAGTGTTCTACTTTAATGAAAGACTTGGTCAATTCGAGGAAGAAGCATCCACTTCAAAGGTGATCCAGGGTAGTCCCTGGCTTTTAGAGCGCGAAGACGGATCGCTTTGGATCGAAGGCACCTCTGACGGGGAGATAGTCAGGATAGTTCCCCATTACACGGATGGGAAATTTGACTTTGAAACCTCTGAATTCATCTATTATGGCCCGGAAAAAGGTCTTCCTGATGCCGGGATTGGTATTGGAGAGGAATTTGGTGAAATGGTTGTTTTTTCAGGTGAGGTTAAAAAGACCTATGGCTATAATAAGGAAACCGACCGATTTGAGGAACGCAAATTCTTTTTTGAGGAGTACCTCGATTGGGACCGGCCCGGCATGCGCACCCGTATGGCCGAAGATGGCAGGGTGTGGTCTAATTACGGAACCGGAGTTGTCGTGGTAGAAAAAACGGCAAATGGGGAGTACCTGTTTAACACCGAAACCTTTAAGGAATTGGCGAATTACCGGTTTTTCGGGGCTTATGCCGAGGCTCCTGATTCCGGGGGTAACCAGGTTGCCTGGCTTTTCGGACCGGACGGGGTCATTCGTTATGAGGGAAATCTCGACAAACCCAACTTTCCTGATTTCCATGTTACTATCCGGAACATGAGTATCGCAGGTGATTCTGTAATCTATGCAGGAAATATTTCCTATCCCGAGAACCCGGAAATCAATTACGATAAGAATTCGGTGACATTCGGTTACGCAGCTCCCCTCTTTATTGGCCAGAAGGATATGAAGTACAGCACCTGGCTCACCGGGTTTGACGACAAATGGTCCGACTGGACCGCCCAGACTATCCGGGAATACATCAACCTCCCCCCGGGCAGTTACACTTTCAGGGTTCGGGCCCAGAATGTATACGGCGATATCTCTGAAGAAGCCTCGATTCCTTTTATCATCAATTACCCCTGGTACCGCACCTGGTGGGCTTACGCCCTGTACCTGCTGGGCTTCGTGCTTT
>CAYWZF010000207.1:0-2279 GCA_964461555.1 uncultured Robiginitalea sp.
AAAAAAAGGCCGGGTTACCTCCTATTCCAGATCTGTCCATTCCGCCAAAGGCGGACGAGGCCGGCATAAGTTCTGACCCGCAGGAAATCAAGGAAGGGAATGCGGCAAACGAAGTTTAGCCGGTTCGGAGCAACCGAAGGACGCGCAGGTTAAGCGGCGGCCGCACCCCTGACGTAGATTTCAAGGGACAGAAGTTCGCCGGAAAGGTCCTTTTCTTTCCCCCTTTCTTTTGGACCAGCAAAAGAAAGGGGAGAAAAAAGCGAGTCACGTCTGCAAGGCGTGACGAGCCTAACCCCCTACCAGGACAAATACTTATAAATGATGCGGATCAACCGATAGGCCTCGGCCATATCCGTCGCCCGATACGATACGGTAACCCCGTCGACCCGCTTCATGCCGGGAATGCCCATGGCCACATCGGCCCGGGTGGGGGCATCAACCCTGATGGCAAACTCGATGGGGTTTTTGACCGGCAGCGGTTTGGCGTTTTTCAGGTCGGCCAGGGCCGCGGCCGTTTGCTCCTGCAATTCCCTGTTGACCGCTTCGGGGTGTCTCAGTTTGGCAGCACTCGAGCCAATGGCCTCCTTGGTTGTGACCGTGCGGGTGGGGGTCAGCTTTTTGATCTCCTCGGCAAAAGTCTTGTCGCCGCTGGCCAAAATGACCGGTACGCCCAACGCCCCCGCAAAGAAGGCATTCAGGCCGCCCTCCCCCACTTCGGTGCCATTGATCCAGAGGCCCTTGACCGAGCCTGACCCCGTATGGGCCAAAAAGCCGTCCTCGGTGCCCGCCATGGCGTGGTAGCCGATGAAGATCACCCCGTCGAACGATTCGTCCAGGCCCTGCACCATGCCCAGGGGCTTGATGTTGCTCTGGATGTATTCCACCCGCGGGTCGAGCTCGGTGTGCAGCAGGTTCTGCATATCGCCGTGGCTGTCGTTTACCAGCACCGTGGCCGGGCCGCGGGCAAAGATGGCTTCCACCACCGCGTTCACCTCGTCGGTCATCAGCTTGCGTCCGGTGGCATAATCCTTTCCGTCGGGGCTGACCATTTTGGCGGTGCCGATGCCCCCGATGCCTTCCATGTCGACGGAGATAAAGATTTTTACGGGTTGCTGCTGGGCGTAGGTAACCGCGGAGAGGGCCAGCAGCAGGATGAGGAGTGTTCGCATGGGTGGTTTTTGTTGGATAAACCACAAGGTACGCATTCGACTTATAATTCTTGGCAGGAAATTCAGGTGGCCCTTCGGCTAGAGGCCGTAAAAGATACAGTAAATCATGCCCAGGTTAAACCCGGCATGGCAAAAGATCGCCCCCAGCAACGAGCCTGACGTATTTTTCATCGCGATAAAAGCCAGGCTCACCCCGAACATGGCCGATACCCATAGCACGGTCGGAACCGGATAGAAGTTCCAGCGCCCGTTCACATAGACCAGGCCAAAATGGGCGATATGCGTCAGGGCAAAGGCCAGGGCGTCTATAAGGGAGGCCTTTTTTTCGCCCATCGATTTGGCAAAGCTGCCGTGCACAATGCCCCTGAAAAACAACTCCTCCCCAACAGGGCTGAAGACCATCCCGGTCGCTGCCATGATGGCAAACAGGGGCAACTTGTCATCATGGGAAATGCCTTCGGGAATGTTGTACGATTTGCCGATGTAGGCGTACCAGTTCTGAAACGAAGCGCCATACAGACCTTCCCCTAAGAAGTAGAGCACCAGGCTGAACCCAATGCCCAGGGCAAAGGCCAGGGCCAACACCCCAATTTTTTCCGTGCCCCGGATGCCGATCTGCCGCCGTCCGGTTTTGCTGAGGAAAACAAAGGGCAGCAGGGCCGACACCAGCATGATGGCCCCGATGGGCCCGTAGTTCCCGGTCTGGTTCGCGTGCAGCACCAAAAGAAACCTGGGAATACAGACCAGTGCGATCAGGAAAAGCCCGAATCGCCAGTCGAACCGGATGTACTTGTTCCAGTAGGGTCTAAGGGCGTTTTCGGACATGATGGCTGTTCGAAAAGTTTTGGTTTACCGCTTGTTTCTTCCCTAAATATACTACATCCCGGCGGTCTGCCCCGGCTTGAGTCGGCAGTTTCCGCCTTCGCAAAGCTTTGGCGGACGAGGGCAGTGACAGTTTGCACCAGGGAATGTGGGAATGTGCTAATATGTTAATGTGCTAATGTGCTAATGGGGATTTGAAAATTTACCCAGAAGTAGGGCGAAGCTCACTTCTGGGTGAGGTTTCATGCTCAGCCCTTTGGGCATTGACCAATCCCCGGCATAAGTTCT
>CAYWZF010000208.1:0-2265 GCA_964461555.1 uncultured Robiginitalea sp.
CCAGGCGCCAGAACGACTTCCCGCTGGGGTTTACCACTTTCAACCTGGGCGATGCCCCCGGGGTGTATCAGTCTAATTATATGCCGTGGCTGGTGGCCAACCCGAATCCTCCGTTTTGGCCCCAGAATGCCGCCTATGCCGTAAATCTTGGCAATATGGAGCCCTTTGGCATGGCTTCGGCCAACCAGTTCAGGGCGGCGCCTCCTTACGGGATCAACACTCCCGAGTATACCGCCGATTACAACGAGGTGAAGCGCCTGGGGTGCACGGCATGCCCCGACAGGACCGCCGAGCAGGCCGAGATAGGGGCCTTCTGGGTAGAAAATGTCTCCAGTTCCACGAACCGCGTGGCACGGGTAATGGCGCTGCGAGAAAAGCTCAACGGCTGGGAGGCTGCGCGTTTGTTCGCCCTGCTCCACATTTCCCAGATCGATGCGAACATCGGTTCATTTGAAGGCAAGTATTATTACAACTACTGGCGGCCCATCACGGCGGTCAGGGCCGGCGATTCCGATGGCAATGACCAAACGGTGGGCGATTTGGCCTGGACGCCGACCTTCACCACGCCCCCGACCCCCGATTACCCCTCTACCCATGCCTATACCGGCGGGGCCGGGTCGGAATTGCTGAAGTTGTTTTTCAGGACTGACAAGGTTTCCCTTACCACCACCAGCCCGTATTATCTGCCCGGCGTGGAAAGGAAGATGACCAGTTTTACCCAGATCGGGCACGAAAACGCCCTGTCTCGGATCTACATTGGCTACCACTTCCGCAAGGCGGTGGAAGAGGGCGAGAAGATGGGCCGGCAATTGGGCGCCTATATCTATAAAAACAGCCTGCCTGAAATAAAGAATAAGAAATAGCCCCTGGCTTCAGCTGCGTTCTTCCACCCCGTCGGGGAGGTCGAAGCGGTCTGAGCTCCACTGCCTGAATGCCTGTATATAACTACGGCCGATAGGAAGCTCTGTGCGACCGATCTCGATATCGGTTTTGGTAAAGGCCGTAATCTTGTCGATCGAGACCAGATACGACCGGTGAATGCGCATAAAGGAAGCCCTGGGCAGCATACTTTCAATGCTGTTCAGGGCTTGTTTGATCCGAAGGGGCTCGTCTGCACTGCGGTGGATGACGACGTAGTCTTTGAAGCTCTCGATATAGAGGATGTCAGCGAGGAATATCTTGATCATTTTCCGGTCGGCCCGCAGATAGATGAAACCCTGGGTCTGCGCAGTTGCAGGCGCTTTGATTTCGCCGATCCGGCAAAATTTGTTGACAGCCTTCACGAAGCGCTCAAAGGAAACGGGCTTAAGCAAATAGTCCAGCGCGTCGAGCTCAAAGGCCTCTATGGCAAAATCCTTATGGGCCGTGGTAAAAATGACCTTGGGGGGGTGGGGCAGGGTTTTCAGCATCTCAGTGCCGATCAGTTTGGGCATGTGGATGTCGAGGAACATGAGGTCGACCGGGTGTTCACGCAAGGTGGAAATGGCCTCGAAGGCATTCTTGCAGGTGCCGACCAGGGTAAGCTGGGGCACCGATTCCACATAGCTGGCCAGCACCTTGATGGCAGGTGGTTCATCATCGACGATAATACAATTACATTGCATAGTCCTTTCCTTTTTGGGAGAGCTGGAGCGGATCTTCGTATTGTGCCTCGAGCTCCTCGAGTTCAACATCGAGGTTGACGACAAATACCTCCTCCATTTTCAAAGCCTCCAGGCGATGGCGGTCTTTGTAAAGCATTTGCAGCCTTTTCCGCACATTGCCCAGGCCAATGCCTCCCCGTCGCGAGACAGGACCCTCCGGCTCCGTCTCAATGCTGTTGACCAGGTTCAGGCGCATGGTATGGCCTTCCATCGCCAGGCTGAAATTGATCCAGCACTGGTCAATCTGCCTGCTGGTGCCATGTTTGAAGGCGTTTTCCAGGAATGGCAGCAGCAGCAGGGGGGCGACCTGAAACTGCCCCACCGGGCCTGAAATGCTAACGGAAATATCGAGCCGGTCTCCGTACCGCATCTGTTCGAGCGCAATATAGTTCTGCATCAGTTCCAGTTCCTTGCTCAGGGGAATCCGGGCCACATTGCTCTCATAGATCATGAAGCGCAGCAGGCCTGAAAGCTTCATGACGATCTCAGGGGATTTCGGTGAAAATTCAAGGGTAAGCGAATACAGGTTATTCAGGGTGTTGAACAGGAAATGCGGATGCAATTGGGCCTTGAGCAACTGCAGTTCTGCAACCATCCGTTGCTGCTCGGCTTCGAGGGTTTG
>CAYWZF010000209.1:0-2262 GCA_964461555.1 uncultured Robiginitalea sp.
CGAAGCTCCGTAGTCTAAATAAAAAGCTCGCCAAACCTTCGGAATTGAAGGCAGGATTACCTTCGGTGATCCTGAGAGTGCCCCCGCCTGAAAATGCAAACCCGGCACGGCCGCAGGCCGTGCGGTTTTGTTTTCCGTCCCCACTTTCAGACGCTAGCGCTTGACGCTGCTTTGAAAAACAAAACCCCGCAACATTCGTTGCGGGGTTTGTGCTTTAAATGACCCCACTTAAAAATATGGCCGAAGGCCCGTAAAAGGTCCGGTGGACCATTTACGGCGAGGAGCGTTCCGGTGCGGTGGCGTTTTGTTTGATTTTCTTTGGGTACGATCAGAAAACTTTACATTCCGATATCGAAGTCTTTAGTAACTTTAAAACGAAGCGAAAAAAGGAGCTGAAACCATTTGTGCCTACCTCCAAAAAAACATTTGCTCAATCCGATCGCAGTTTCCAGGAAATAGGTCTGCAGCACGATGTTCTTGTCTTACACACAAAAATGTGTAAGCCCCCTGTCGGTAATAGGATGATAATTCGTCAATCGATTATTGATCGGCTGGAGTCCAACCTGGCTTTGCCCCTGACGTTGATCTCCGCAAATACCGGTTGTGGCAAGAGTATGGCAATAAGCCAATGGTTGGATCAAACCCAACATACATTCGGGTGGCTGTCTGTCGATGAAGAGCACAATAATACTGAGGTGCTGCTGGCCTATTTCTTAGCCATTTTCAAGGAAAAGTGGCCCGGTAAAACCTTTGGGATAGAGTTTCTAAGAGATGCTGCAAGACTTCCGGCATCGCTTATCTCCTCTACTTTGATCAAAGACCTGGATGAACTGGATGACCCGTTTATTTTGGTGTTGGATGATTATCACCAAATCAGGGAAGAAAAAATTCACGAAATCATCAATGGCCTTTTGCGCTATCCTCCGGAACAATTCCATTTGGTCGTCATAACGCAAATAGATCCTCCCCTTAAGTTGGCAAGGTTACGGGCACAGTTCCGTCTGTGTGAGTTACGCATGCATGATCTGTTGTTCACCCCCGAAGAAGCACTTGCACTTCGCTCCATAATAACCGCCGATACTCCGGATGATCAGGTTATGGAGTTATTTAGCTATGCTGAAGGCTGGGCCACCGGAGTTATTGCCGGCTTAATGGGGCTGGCAGAAGGAGTTCGTATGGAAAAGGTGGCGCAGGCCTTGCTCAACAAAGGCTCTATTATCTCCGACCTTCTGGATGAAGTGGTATTAACCGGCTTACCCGCTCGAACGGTCAGGTACCTCGAATTGACGGCCCTGCTGGATCGGTTTTCGGAAAATCTGCTAAATGCCCTGATTGAAGCGATCGACGATCGTGACTTGAAGCAATTGTCAACCGGAGAATTAATCCGGAATTCAGCACGAAGGAACCTTTTCCTGATTCCACTCGACACTACAGGGGATTGGTACCGCTATCATCACTTTTTCAAAAACCAGATCAAATACCTCATTGGAAAAAACTACCAACCCGACGAGGTGGAAAAGCTTTACAAATCAGCAAGTCGTTGGTTTGAAGAACAGGAACTTTTAGAAGAAGCACTGACCTATGCCCTCCGGTCTGAGGATACCGATTTCGCCATCCGCCTTTTCTCCAGGTTTCGCCATAGGCTTCTGAACAGGGAACAACTTCAGCGACTCTTTCGATTGGCCCATCAATTCCCGGCAGATGTCAGGGACAAAAGTCCTGAGTTATTGATAAATCTGGCCATGCTGCAGCATTATGATGCCAATTTTAGTGGTATGCAGCGCTATCTTTTGAATGCGGAAATACTTTTGAAGGGTCTTACGAAGCGTGATGACTATGAAAAGGAAATGATGGGCGAATACCACTCCGTATGTACCTACCTTACCTACATGCAGGGAGATTTTGAAAAAGCCATCGACCATGGAGAAAAAAGCATGGCCTATCTGCCGGCCGATACCCCCAACTTTTTTAGGGAACTTGCAGTTGGTTGGTATGCCTATGCCCAGCAGGCATGTGGTCGTGCCCTGGAAGGAATGGATAGGTTGGAAAGCGAATATCAAACCTTGGCCAATGCAGACCCTTATTTTCAAATGCGGCTGCTGCAGGGAAAATTGATATTTCATCTTTTTGAGGGTGCCACTACCCACTTGTACCAGGATGGTTCATCCTTAGCCGGTATATGTTCCCCAAAAGGATATCCCGGATCGTGGGGGATTGGCATCTATGGCATGGCATACCATTCCTATTTAAATAACCACCTCG
>CAYWZF010000210.1:0-2250 GCA_964461555.1 uncultured Robiginitalea sp.
TTCTTCCAAGCGGAAAACCGTGGCCATGGACTTTTGTTTGGGCTAATCACCGCCATTTTTATATATGGACTGCTTCGGAATCTATACTTGTGGTACCATTACGTGGCCATTTCCATACCTGAAACACCCCCGCTGGAACGCTCTTTCACCGTAGACATACTCACCACCTACTTTCCCGGGGAGCCTTATGAAATGACCCTGGCCACCCTCGAGGCAATCCAACGAATCCACTACCCGCACACCACCTATCTCTGCGACGAGGCGAATGACCCTTTTCTCAGGGAGCGTTGCCGGGAAATTGGGATCATACACGTAACCCGGACCAACCGCATTGATGCCAAGGCCGGCAACATCAACAACGCCCTGAAACAGGCTACCGGCGAGATCTGCCTGATCCTCGACCCCGACCATGTGCCGGAACCTGAGTTTCTGGATCCGGTACTGCCTCATTTCCAGGACCCGGAGATCGGCTTTGTACAGGTGGTACAGTCATACGGCAATGTGCGGGAAAGCCTGGTCGCCCGTGGCGCCGCCGAACAGACTTTCCAGTTTTACGGCCCCATGATGATGTCGATGAACACCTATGGCACCGTCAACGCCATCGGCGCCAACTGCACGTTCCGGCGGGCAGCGCTCGACAGCATTGGCGGTCATGCCCCGGGGCTCTCCGAAGACATGCACACAGCCATGCAACTGCACGCCCGTGGCTGGAAATCAGTCTATGTGCCGCGTATCCTGGCGCGTGGCCTGGCACCTTCCACCCTTCATGCTTTCTTTAAGCAACAGCTCAAATGGTCCCGGGGCACCTTCGAACTTCTGTTCAGGGTATACCCAAAATTATTCCGGCACTTCACCTTCCGCCAGAAATTGCACTATGGCCTGCTGCCCCTACACTTCCTGATCGGGTTGATCTACCTGTTCAGCTTTAGCGTGCCCGTGTTGTCGCTGTTGCTTGCAGAGACACCCTGGAAGGGCAGCCTATTGCTGTTCTTGCTTGTACTGCTGCCAATATCAGCCAGCAACCTGCTGATTCGGGCTTACATTCAAAGGTGGGTCATGGAAAAGGAAGAAAGGGGCTTTCACCTGGTCGGCGGGCTCCTGCAGATCACCACCTGGTGGGTTTACCTCCTGGGTTTCCTCTATGCCATCGTCAACAAGAAGGTACCCTACCTGCCCACGCCCAAGGGTGATGAAAACAGCACCAACCTGCGCATCGTGTTGCCGAACATCTTCATGGGGCTGCTTTCCCTTGGGGCCATCGCCTACGGGCTGCACCGCGACCTGACCCCGTATTCCCTCGCCATGGCGGGGTTTGCCCTTTTGAACGCCCTGTTCATGTTTTTTGGCGTGTACCTGGCCACCCGGGTAACCAACAAGAACCAGATCCTCCGAACCTACCTGGCAAAGCGCACGCTTTCGCTCCTGGTAGCCCTGAAACACGCTTTTGAGCAGCTTTCAGACCGTTTGTTCCATCTGACCCGGGCCACGGCCCTGCCATTTTTACTACTTATCATTCTCGTGAGCCTTTTTGGCCTGCAACGCTACGAATACGCCCAATGGGACGGAGTGCAACCCGGTGCCGTAAAACCGCGGGAAGGCATGACCCACCTTGGCATCTTCCTTCCCTCCGATGCCAGCGGCCTGACCGATCTTAAAGCGGTAAAGACGCTGGAACAGCGCGAGGGAATTTCCTTCGATTTGGTTTCTTTGTATGCGTCGTGGGGTGACCGGGCCCGGGACAGGGAAATCCAGCCTCAGCTCGAACAGATGGCAGCCGGGGGTTACCTCCCCATGATCACCTGGGAGCCCTGGACCAATGATTTCGCGGCAGCCGACACCCTTCCCGATTTGCGCGAGAATAAACGGGTGTTTCAGCATATCCTCTCCGGAACCTTTGACACATATATCGATGCGGTCGCACGAGACCTCAAAGATTTCCGGAAACCGGTCTTTCTGAGATTTGCTCATGAATTCAACAACCCTTTTTATCCCTGGTCTGAGTCAGGCGGCAATACGCCAGATACCTTTCGGGAGGCCTGGCGGTATGTGCACGACCGCTTCCAGGAACAGGGCGCCCAAAATGTGATCTGGGTCTGGAACCCGTTCAGCCCGGAAAACCTGGATTCATATTACCCCGGAGATGGCTATGCAGACTGGATCGGGGTTACAGGCCTTGACTACGGCCCCTATGGCCGCACCGGGCATGCCATATCCTTTGACTCGCTCTACCGCCCCTTCCACGATGCCTTC
>CAYWZF010000211.1:0-2239 GCA_964461555.1 uncultured Robiginitalea sp.
CTTTACGGAATCTGCGATGGAGGTTGATTACATACGGGTATATCAATAGGAAAATTTGTATTTTGAGTGACCGCATACCGGGGCTGCCGTGCAATGCTGCCGGAAGCCCCGGCAACTTTTAAACAACCAACCTAAACCCTTTCCTGTATGCAAAGCGATGTAGTCATCAAAATGAACAAGTCCTATACCGTGCTGATCAGCCTGATCGTAGCCCTGGGCGGATTTTTGCTGGGCTTCGACAGCGCCGTGATTTCGGGCGCTGTGCGGGGCATCACCGTCTATTTCGAAATGACCGATGCCATGCTCGGCTTTGCCGTGGGGTGTGTGATCTTCGGGGCCATGGCCGGCAACCTGGCCGCCGGGCCCGTGAGCGACCGTTTCGGGCGCAAGAACACCCTGATCGTCGTGGCGGCGCTTTTCACCATTTCGGCCACCTGGTCAGCCCTGGCAACCGGATATACCGAATTCATTATCGCCCGCATCATCGGGGGCGTGGGCATCGGGGGAGCCATCCTCATCGCCCCCATCTACATTGCCGAGATTGCCCCGCCCAACCTGAGGGGCAGCCTGGTATCCTTCAACCAGCTGAACATCGTGATCGGTATCTCGGTGGCCTATTTCTCGAATTATTTCCTGGTAGACCTGGGGGAGGAGAGCTGGCGGTGGATGCTGGGGGTTGAGGCGATCCCGGCCCTGATTTACTTCATGGCCCTGTTCACCGTGCCCAAGAGCCCCAGGTGGCTCATCCAGAAGCTGAACAACGTGGCCCTGGCCCGAAAGATACTGGTGCGCATCGGGGGGGAAGAATATGCCGAAGCCACCATCGTCGAAATCCAGCGCAACCTGGCCAAGAAGGAATCGCAGGGAAAACTCTCTGACCTGTTGCAAAACAAATACGCCACCATCATGATCATCGCGATGGGGATTGCCTTCTTCCAGCAGATCACGGGGATCAATGCCATTTTCTATTATGCGCCAACCATTTTTGAGCAGGCGGGCGGCAGTACCGATTCATCCTTCCTGCAGGCCATAGTGGTGGGGCTCACCAACCTGGTCTTCACCCTGGTGGCCATCTGGCTGATCGACAAACTGGGCCGCAAGCCCCTGCTGCTGATCGGCACCTCGTGCATGACCATTGCCCTGCTGCTGGCAACCCTGGCGTTTAACAACGCCACCTACGACTTCAATGAAACAACCCTGGCCAAGGTAAGCAATGCCGAGGCCCGCCAGGCCCTTTCCGAGCTCAGCGGCAGCTCTTATGACGGGCAGGCCGCCCTGTTCGAGGCGGTGCAGCCCCGGCTGAGCGGGGAGCAATTCCTCGATTTCAAGCGCAACCAGATCACCAACTTCATCCAGATCAACGCCACCCTGGTGCTCATCGCCATTTTGCTCTATGTGGCGGCCTTTGCCATTTCGCTGGGGCCGGTGATGTGGGCCCTGGTATCGGAGATCTTCCCCAGCAAGATCAAGGGGATCGCCATCTCGGTGGTGGGCTTTTTCAATTCCCTGGTGAGCTTTTCGGTGACCCAGGTCTTCCCCTGGGAGCTCTCGAACCTCGGCCCCACCATGACCTTTGCCATCTACGCCCTCCTCTCGCTGCTCGCCCTGCTTTTCGTAAAGCGCTATGTGATCGAGACCAAAGGCCGGAGCCTGGAGGAAGTGGAAGAATTACTCATCCGAAAATAATCTGTTACCATGCGTATTCTTGTATTCATCCTGAGCCTGTTATTTCTGAGTTCCTGCAAGCAACAGCCGGCACCCCCAGAGGTTTCGGCCGCCGGGGAAGCCCAAGGGCCCGCGAAAGTCACCCTGAAAGAGGAGGGGGGGAAATACTCCCTGATGGTCAACGGGGAACCCTTCTACATTAAAGGGGCAGGCCTCGAATTCGGGAACATCCCCGCCCTGGCCAAACACAACGGGAATTCCTTCCGCACCTGGCGCAACGACAACGGACAGCGCCCCGGCCGGGAGGTCCTCGATGAGGCGTATGCCAACGGCGTGATGGTGACCATGGGCATTGAAGTGGCCCGCGAGCGCCACGGCTTCGACTACAACGATTCGGCCGCCGTCAGGGCCCAGCTCGAAGACATCCGGCGGCAGGTGCTGGAACTGAAAGACCACCCGGCCCTGCTCATCTGGGGCATCGGCAATGAGCTGAACCTGCACTACACCAACCCCAAGGTCTGGGATGCGGTCAACGAGATTTCGGAAATGATCCATGAGGTCGACCCGAACCACC
>CAYWZF010000212.1:0-2206 GCA_964461555.1 uncultured Robiginitalea sp.
CTGAACTTGCAAGCATATCGTACAACGGGAAAACCTTCGAATTTCCGGTTGTGGAAGGGACTGAAAAAGAATTGGCCATCGACATCAAAAGCCTGCGGGCCGCCACGGGGATGATCACCCTCGACCCGGGCTACAAGAACACGGGCTCGTGCGAGAGCGCCATCACCTTCCTCGACGGAGAAAAGGGCATCTTGCGGTATCGCGGGTATTCCATCGAGGAGCTTGCTGAAAAGGCTGATTTTCTGGAAGTGGCCTACCTGCTCATTTTCGGGGAATTGCCGAACCAGGAGCAACTGCACCAGTTCCATGAAGATATCAAGGCCGAGTCGCACGTAGACGAGGAGATGAAGAAGATCATTGACGCCTTCCCGAAGTCGGCCCACCCCATGGGCGTGATCGCTTCCCTTACCAGTGCCCTGATCGCCTTCAACCCGTCTTCGGTGAACGTGTCGTCTGAAAAGGCCATGTACCACGCCATTGTGCGCCTGCTGGCCAAATTCCCGGTGCTGGTGGCCTGGACCCACCGCAAGCGCATGGGGCTGCCCCTTGATTATGGCGACGACAGCCTGGGCTACGTGGAGAACATCCATAAAATGATGTTCAAAAAACCCAATCGTGAATACCGCAAGAACGACGTGGAGATCGAGGCGCTCGACAAGCTGCTGATATTGCACGCCGACCACGAACAGAACTGCTCCACCTCTACGGTGCGCATCGTGGGCTCATCCCATGCCGGCCTTTTCGCCTCCATCTCAGCCGGTATTTCGGCCCTGTGGGGCCCCCTCCACGGCGGGGCTAACCAGGCGGTTTTGGAGATGCTCGAAGCCATTGCCGCCGATGACGGAGACACCAAGAAATACATGGGCAAGGCCAAGGACAAAGACGACCCGTTCCGCCTGATGGGCTTCGGCCACAGGGTCTACAAAAACTTCGACCCCCGGGCCCGAATCATCAAAAAGGCTGCCGACGGGGTGCTCGGCGCCCTGGGCAAGGAAGACCCCATCCTTGACATTGCCAAGGGACTCGAAAGGGAAGCGCTGGAAGACCCGTATTTCGTGGAGCGCAAGCTTTACCCCAACGTGGATTTCTACTCGGGCATCATCTACCGCGCCCTGGGCATTCCGGTGGAAATGTTTACGGTCATGTTTGCCCTGGGCCGCCTGCCGGGCTGGATCGCCCAGTACCGCGAAATGCGCCTGAAGGGCGAGCCCATCGGCCGTCCGAGACAAGTGTATATCGGCGAGAATTACCGCCCGTTCAAAGCGTTGAAAGAGCGTTAGGCAGACGTCCGACCTGCCTGAGGGGACCCCTTTTCAGGGGTGCCCTTTTTTTATACCTGAAAACCACATTTTGCCATGCTTGACCTGAACATTCACGATGAGACATCCCGGCTGAAGGCCGTGGTACTTGGAACGGCCGAAAGCAGTGGCCCCGAGCCCCGCCCCGAGGAAGCCTACGACCCCAAGTCGCTCGAGCACATTTTGGCGGGCACCTACCCGGCCGAGGCCGACATGGTCAGGGAGATGGAAGGCTTTGCCGCTGTGCTCCGAAAGTACGGGGTGCAGGTTTTTCGCCCGGAGGTCATTGCAGACTGCAACCAGATATTTTCGCGCGACATCGCCTTTGTGGTCGACGACAAGATGGTCAAGGCCAATATATTGCCGAGGCGGGAACGGGAATTCGAGGCCATCGTGCACGTGCTCGACCAGATCGGGGAGGGGCAACTGCTGATCCCGCCCCCCGAAGTGCACGTGGAAGGGGGCGATGTGATGCCCTGGAACGACCACCTGTTCGTGGGCACCTATTCCGGGGCCGATTACCCCGATTTCATCACGGCCCGCACCAACCGGGCCGCCGTCGAATACCTGCAGGATCATTTTCCGGGGCGCACTGTGCGAGCCTTTGACCTGCGCAAATCCAATACCGTCGCCCGGGCCAATGCCCTCCACCTCGACTGCTGCTTCCAGCCCGTGGGGCGCAACCTGGCCATTTTGCACCGCGAGAGCTTCCTCAACCCGGCTGACGCCCGCTGGCTGCTCGATTATTTCGGGCCCGAAAACGTCTTCGAGATCGACACCGAAGAAATGTACCGCATGTGTTCGAACGTGTTTTCCATAGCCCCCGACGTGGTGGTTTCGGAGCGCGGTTTTGTGCGGCTCAACCGCTGGCTCCGCGACCGGGGCCTCACCGTGGAGGAGATCGCCTA
>CAYWZF010000213.1:0-2199 GCA_964461555.1 uncultured Robiginitalea sp.
TCTTTGCTGTAAGGAAACTATACCCCTGGCCGGCAAGGGCTCACAAGTATTCCGGTTAAGTTGCCTTATCCGCCAAAGATGACCGCTTCGGGGATTTCATAGTGTTCATCCCCGATGGTGATCAGATACAGGTCGCTTTCCTTTGTGGCCCGGAAAGCTCCGCTATCTGCCTGGCTCTTGTCATACCCGACGGCCCTGCCGTTCTGGAAATAGATAACCCGTGTGGCGCCATTGGGCCGCGTGATATGCACATCGGCATCGCCGTTTCCTCTGCGGACCACCCCAAAATCGCAATTGTTGGTGGTGGCACCGCGGCCGATCCGGCAAGGCACCATGCCCGTGGCATTGAAAGTGTTCCGGTTGGAGTGGCTGCTGCGGTTGGCATTCTGGTTCCGGTTGGCATTGCTGTTGGCGTTGTGGTTTCTGTTGTTTGTGCGGTAGACGCGCAGGCTGGAGATGGCATCGTTGAACTGTTCCGGAAGGCAACGGACATCTGCATGATAGGTTTCGTTGGCGCCCTGGAAATTATTCGCTTTGTAGACGGTGACGGCCCAGCCGTGGGGTATCCGGATGGCAGAAATCCGGTCGTTCCCGATCTGGATGTCGCGGTCTTTGTACTCCCCTTCAAAGAGTCGCTGGCTGTCACCTTCGTAGTTGCAGCTGCGGTAAATGGTTACGTGATCCTGGGCGTTTGAATGGAACACCCCTGCCAGTGTGAAAAGCAGACTGGCCAGTATAATTTTTTTCATGGAGGAAGAATTAAATGGATAAAACGATTAAACAGGCTATAAATTTAAGGAATTTTGACGTGCTCCGTACCGGTTTCCCAGTCTTTGGCCAAAAGTTATGTGCTCCTTCTCCCTTTCCTGAAAAAGCCTTGATATATAAGGGTTTAGGGGGCTTTAGATCCAGCGTTCTATGGGAATAATGACTGCCTTTACCGGATTATTCGTCTCCAGGGTACTGTTGAAGTCCTGGATTAGCTGCAACAACCGGTCGATCGGACCTTCTTCGGTAAAGGAAAAGAACAGGCTCGATTCGTTGCCCCCCCGCTCCCCGGGAAACCAACTTTGGGTCATCAGCAGGGGAGGGGCCGTTTTGTACCCGTCGATCTCGGAGCCGCTGAAGCTCTCGATCCCCGCCAGTTTGAAGAGCCTGAGCACGTCAGACTTGAATTGTTCCACGGCTGTAACAATGATCAGTTTCATATTATGCGTCTTTATGGTTCTTTTTTTCAATGCTGTAATAGACCAATGGCACGACCAGCAAGGTCAAAATAGTGGAGGCGATGGTTCCTCCCATGAGCGAGATGGCCAGTCCCTGGAAGATGGGGTCGAACAGGATCACGAAGGCCCCGATCACCACCGTGCCGGCGGTGAGCAAGATGGGCGTGGTGCGCACGGCTCCGGCTTCGATCACCGCCTGCTTCAGGGGGATGCCCTCGGCCACGCGCAGGTTCACGAAGTCGATCAGCAGCACGGAGTTCCGCACCATGATCCCGGCCAGGGCGATCATGCCGATAAAGGAGGTGGCCGTGAAGAAGGCGCCCATCATCCAGTGCCCCAGCACGATGCCCACCAGCGAAAGCGGGATGGCCACCATCATGACCACCGGGGCCTTGAAGTTCTGGAACCAGCCCACGATGAGCATGTAGATGATCACGATCACCCCGGCAAAGGCCAGGCCCAGGTCGCGGAACACCTCGAGGGTGATCTGCCACTCCCCGTCCCACTTGACGGTGTAATCGTCCTCAAAGGGAGGCTGGCTCATGTATTGTTCCTGCAGGGTATACCCGGCGGGCAGCTCCAGCGCCTTCAGGCGGTCTTCCATGCCCAGTATGGCGTACACCGGGCTTTCCAGCTGCCCGGCCATGTCGGCCATGACATAGACCACCCGCTTCTGGTTCTTCCGGTAGATGCTCCGGGCCCGTGTGCCGGGTTCTACTGAGACAAAGTCGCCCACGGGGAGCATCTGCCCCTGTTCGGAGCGGATGCGCAGCTGGGAGAGGTCAGACAGGGAGGATTTTTCCCCTTCGGCCAGGCTCAGCACCAGGCCCACCTGCTCGGAGGCGTTCTCGTCGTAGAGGGACGCGATGGGGCGTTCGGTCAGGGCCATGTTCATGGTCTGCACGAGCTGTTGCGGGGCCAGGCCGTAGCGCATGGCTTTTTCCCTGTCGACCACAAAATCGTATTCGGTCTG
>CAYWZF010000214.1:0-2124 GCA_964461555.1 uncultured Robiginitalea sp.
CAGCTCGCCCCCGTGCCCCTTGGTCACGATATCGTAACTCATGGAGAGACCCAGGCCGGTTCCCTCCCCGGTGGGCTTGGTGGTGAAGAAGGGCTGGAAGACTTTTTCGCGCACTTTCTCGGGAATGCCGTTGCCGTTGTCTGAGACAGACAGCACGACCCGCCCGTTTTCGCGGGCCGTTTTGATCGACACGGTGGGCACGTAACCGGGCTGGCCTTCCCGGGCTTTTTCGCTTACGGCATAAAAGGCGTTGGTCAGCAGGTTCAGGATCACCCGGCCCATATCCTGTGGGATGAGCAGCACCGGCCCCAGCCCGGGGTCAAAGTCGGTTTCGAGGGTGGCATTGAACGATTTGTCCTTGGCGCGCAGCCCGTGGTAGGCCAGGCGAAGGTATTCATCGGCCAGGCCGTTGAGGTCGGTGGGTTCTTTTTTGCCGTCTCCGCTGCGGCTGTGCTGCAGCATGCCCTTGACGATGCCATCGGCCCGCATGCCGTGGTGCACGATCTTTTCCAGGTTGTCGCTCACGTCGCTGGCCAGGGCCTTTACTTCCTCAAGGTCGCCTTTTTCCAGTTCCTCCAGCAATTCCTCGAGGAGTTCGCGGCTCACTTCCGAGAAATTGTTCACGAAGTTCAGGGGGTTTTTGATCTCGTGGGCAATGCCGGCGGTGAGCTCTCCCAGGGAGGCCATTTTTTCGGACTGGATCAGCTGGGCCTGGGTGGCTTTCAGCTCAGAGAGGGCCTTTTCGAGCTGGTTGAAGTCTTCGTACCGGGCATAGGCAAAGGAGAAGGCCTCCGCCAGGGATTGGATCAGCCCCAGGGTTTCCTCCTCCAGGGGGGCGGTATTTCCGACATACAGCATCCCCTGGGCAAAGGGGATGAAATTCAGGTAGAGCATCTCGGGCGGGCGCTCGGTGTCCTGGTAGGTTTTGCGGTCTTTGATTTTGCCATCCCTGATCAGGGATTCCGTCCAGGCGGTGAATTCCTCGGCGGTCCACTGCGGTTGATAAGCCTCATTTCTCCGCCAGTGCGCCACGGTTTCGCGTGTGGTTTCCCCGGCGTCGAAGTCGAGGTTCATCACCCCCAGGGCATGCCCGTCAGGGGCCGAGAGGTAGGTTTGAATCGTCTGGGTCTGTTCCTGGATGATAAAGACCCCGCAGCGGATGAAGGGAACCCCCAGGGCCGTCAGTTCGTTCCAGATCAGGGGGGTGATGCGCTCCAGGTCGGCCGTCGACCGCATGCTGGCAATCTCGCCCCGCACCCGTTCGATGGAGGCCTGCCTGCTGGCTTCCCGCGCCTGGGCCTCGGCTTTTTGCAAATCGAGGAAGCGGGTAAAGGTCTGTTCGATGACCTTTCCCATGCGCCTGAGGATGTCGTTGTCTTCGTCCGAAAATGGCTGCCCGTGGTGGTTGATGATAAATATGCTCGTATTTTGGGAAACCACGCAAGACCGGGTATATCCGCCCGGTCTTGAAAGGATTTCCTTTTTCCGCGACGCCGGCGCTTCGCTGTACGGGGGGTTCTTGAATAGTGCCCTGAAAAACTGCTGTTTCTCTTCCCGGGAAAAGGATTCCACGAAAAAACCGGGCCCCTTTTTGATTCCCGCCACAAGGTTCGTGTAAATGGGCATATCCATGAAGGGTAGATGTACTTCCTGAATATATTCGGCCGTACCCCCTGCGCCCCAGCAGACTATTTCAGATGCGATGTCGGCGTTGATGGCGATAAAGGCCCCTCCTGTTATAGGCACCTTCAGTTCGAGAAATTGCTGGTATACCGTATTGATGACATCCTGAAGCTCGTCGGTATGGTGCATGGCCATAGAACGGGAACGCACCCGCTCCAGGGCCGCTTCGATCTGGGCTTCCCGGGCCTGGGCCTCGGCCTTTTGCAGGTCCATGAAGCGGATATAGGCCTGCTCGAAGGCGCGGGTAAAGCGCAGCAGGATCGATTTGGCCTCTCTGTCTAAGGTTTCCCCGGAAATGATGGAGAGGTATCCCTGGCTGAAATTGAAGCAGTAAAAATAGGTCGGATCGGGGAAGGTCGATGCCATTTCCTGCACCCGCTCCGAGCCCAGGGTAGGCATGGCAAAGGCCATATGGGCTTCCAGGTCACGCCCGCTTACTTT
>CAYWZF010000215.1:0-2092 GCA_964461555.1 uncultured Robiginitalea sp.
TACCTGGATGCCTATGCCCCGGCTTCGGCCCTTGCCAGCTTTTTCGAGAAGTTGGTGACAAATTGCTTGAACAGCTGATTGGAGACCGTGGTGATCAACCGGGCCCCGAACTGGGCTATTTTCCCGTTGATGGTCACATCCATGATCGCGTCGAGCTTTGATCCGCCTTCTTCGATTTCCGTAATGTTCATGGTCATGGTCATGTCTGCACTGCCCTGTCCCTTCACATCGACCCCTTTTCCGGTAATGATGATTTTACGGTTTTCTGCATCGATCTCATCGTAAAAGATATCGGCATCATACTTGGCCCCGATGGGCCCGAATTTCATTCCTACTTTTCCCTTGTAATGGTTTTCTCCTACTTTTTCATCAATGGAGACCCCGGGTACGCAATCCATGACCTTGTTCGGATCGATCAGGTGTTCCCAGACCAGGTCTGTACCCTGAGGGACTTCAAAAGACTTTTCTAACTGTGTTTTCATGTCATTTTTTAGTGCTCATTAAAGGGCCGCCCGGGGTTGCCAGGCAGCCCTGTCCAATCTTCTATGAATGTGCCTGAATGGCTTCCCAAACCTTGGCCGGGGTAATGGGGATATCGAGGTGCTCTACCCCAAGGGGTTTCAGGGCATCGATGATCGCGTTGGCAATCGCCGGGGGTGCACCCACAGTGGGCGATTCAGCCACTCCCTTGGCACCCAGCGGATGGTGGGGCGACGGGGTGATGGTATGGCCTGTTTCCCAGTGCGGTGATTCCACCGCGGTGGGCACCAGGTAATCCATGAAGGTGCCATTGAGCACGTTCCCCTCGTCGTCATACTCGATCGCCTCGTACATTGCCGGGGCTATTCCCTGGGTGAGCCCGCCGTGTACCTGGCCTTCCACGATCATGGGGTTGATGATATTCCCACAGTCGTCAATGGCCACAAAGCGCCTCACATCTATCGCCCCGGTTTCCTTGTCGATTTCGACCACGCAGATATAAGCGCCGTTCGGGAAAGTCAGGTTGGGCGGATCGTAATAGTGGGTAGCCTCAAAACCGGGCTCCATTCCCGGCGGGATGTTTGTATAGGCGGCAAATACCACGTCCTGAATGGTCTTGGATTTCTCAGGGGCGCCTTTCACAAAGTACTTGCCCACTTCCCATTCTATGTCGTCCTCACTCACCTCAAGCAGATAGGCCGCAATCTTTTTCCCCTTATCGCGCAGTTTCCGGGCCGCTATTGCAGCCGCTGCCCCTGCGGTCGGGGTGCTTCGGCTGGCATAGGTGCCGAGCCCGTAGGGCGCCGTATCGGTGTCTCCTTCCTCGATCTCGATGTCGGAATAGGGAATGCCAAGTTCCTCTGCCAGGATCTGGGCATAGGTGGTTTCATGCCCCTGTCCCTGAGACTTGGTGCCAAAACGCGCCAGTGCCTTGCCTGTCGGGTGCACGCGAATCTCCGCACTGTCGAACATGGCGATACCCAGAATGTCAAAATCCTTGGAAGGTCCGGCACCCACCACCTCGGTGAAGGTGGAAATGCCAATGCCCATCAGTTTGCCCTGCTTCCGCTTTTCGGCCTGTTCCTTTTTGAAGTCGTCATAGCCGACCATCTCCATGGCCTTCTTCAGGGTAGCCTCGTAGTCGCCGCTATCGTAGCTCCATCCCAGGGGGGAAGCATACGGGAACTGTTCCTTTTTGATGAAGTTCTTCAGGCGGAGCATGGCCGGGTCCATATCGAGTTTGTGGGCCAGTTTGTCGACCATGCGTTCGATGGCATGGACCGCTTCGGTAACCCGGAAGGAACAGCGATAGGCGACCCCGCCGGGGGCTTTGTTGGTGTACACGGCGTCGAGCTCGGCAAAGGCATCCTCATAATCGTAGGAACCCGTGCAGATGGAGAACATCCCGGTCGGGTACTTGGAGGGGTTGGCTGAAGAATCTGTATACCCGTGGTCTGCCAGGGTTTTCACCTTAAACGCCTTGATTTTACCGTCTTTGGTGGCGGCCAGGGTACAATCCATGTGGTAGTCGCGGGCAAACCCGTTGGTAAGTTTCTCAGAGCAGTCTTCGATCCATTTTACCGGCTTGCCGATCAGGAAGGTGGCGGCGATG
>CAYWZF010000216.1:0-1973 GCA_964461555.1 uncultured Robiginitalea sp.
CCTGCGAAAGATCTCCCGGCTGATCGCCGCATCGAGGGTACCCCCTTCACACCGTTCGATGCTGCCATTTTCATAATAAACTTCGATATACGGCTGCTCTGAGCGGCTGTAAATAACCGGAACCTGACAATAGGTAAAGGCCAGGGCCCCGGCGGGAAGCTCCAGCACCACCTCTTCGCCCCGGAGGCCGCGGGTTCGGAAATGCCCCGCCTGCTCCTGGAATTCTTCCGGTTTCACCCAGTATGGGCCAAAAACGAGGGCGCCATTGCAGGTCCCAAGCCCTAATTCCATCCGGCGGGTAAGGACGTCTTCCTTCACCTGGCCGGTCATGCCGGGTTGCTGGGCGCCGCGGTGGGCAGGGGTATGCGAATAGGGGTCTGTCGGGAAGGCACCATACCGTTCAGGCGATTTGTGTACCCCAATACCGTCGTTGACCTCGTGATAGTACTGCGCCAGGCGGTCAACGATCCGGGTGTCGGCCCCCTGTTGCCATCCCCTGATGCAGCTTTCCAGGATGGCCAGGGAAAGTTTGGAGACCATGTGCCAGTAGATCGAGCCCAGGCCCTCGTACCCGAAGAACGTGCCGCTGCGGCCCGTAAAGGAACGATGGTTGAAGACCTTCTCGTACAGGGCCAGTACCTGCGAACGCTCCCGGGCGACCAGTGCGCTGTATGGGGCAGGCAGCTGGTCGAGGGCTGCGGCCAGGTAGCCGGCATTGTTGAAAGCCCCGCTGAAGTGGTAGTTGCCCGCCGTATCCTGCTCGATAATGCGCGTATCGCCTGCCTCAAGCAGGCGCCGGAGCAATTCGGAGCCCTTTACCTGCCCTGCCGGAATGAGGTTTTTTTCGGGGAAGGAAGGCAGGTCTTTATCCGGATAAAGGATATAGCTGTTCTGGTCTTCGCGGTACAGGGGGCTTTGCCTGAGGGCATCGAGGAGCTCCAGGGAAGCGGCCGCATCGAGATGGCCGGAGCTCAGCACGGCAACCTGCCCTTCCAGCATCGCGCTCAGGTACGAGACTTTCAGGGTGCCGGGCTGGTCGAGGTCGATCAGGTTGTAGGAGTGGTACAGGTGGTCATCGCGCCGGTTGGCCGCAATGGAATGGGTGGTATAGCGAAGCAGCAGGCGGGTCAGGCCCAGCAGGCGCCCGGCGGTAACCGGCCGCTTCTGCCCGGAAAGCCCCCCTTTGTAGAGCTGTTCCCGGTAGGTGCCGGCTGCCCGGCCCAGCGCTTCGGTGAACGTGCGTCGGCGGGCATCGCCGAATGGCCCGGAAAGCGCAGCTTCGTGCGCGGCCAGGGTGCCCTCAACGGCATCGAGCAGCACGACGAGCTCTTCCGAGACCCCGGCTTCGCCAGGCTTGTGCTTTTCCAGCAATCCCTCCATAAACCGGAGGAACCGATGCAGGTAATACAGGGTAACCATAGAGACCCCATTGCCCACCAGCGCATTGTTGGCATCGTTCCACTCGGGCCGCTGGGTGTTCAGCCAGATGCCCGCCTCCGGGATAAAGTTAGACGCCTTGGCCAAAAGCATGGCCAGGAGCTTCTCGACCAGGTTTACCCGGTAGGGGTTCCCCTGCCCGTCCCCGATCAAAGCCCCGTCAGAACCGATCTCGGCCATGCGCTTTCTCAGGGCCTTGTCTCGGGCGGCATCGAAAACGATGGTATCCTTGGGGTTGTCGACAATCTCCTCGAAGGGCTTGATCCGGTACGGGACATCGACGTAGACGAACAGGTCGCGGTTCCAGTATTCCAGCAGCCGGCCGGGGAAATAATCTTCTGAGAATTCCAGGAATTTTAGCAGGTAGATCACCTGGTGGTCGCCCCAATAGCCAATATACGACCAGGGGTCGTCGGGTTCGATCACCTCCCAGTCTACCCCCTGCTTGGTGATGCGGTAGGGGTTGTAGCCGTCGGCGGTGGAAGCATTCAGGAATTTGAGGATCATTCCGTCTATGAATTCCGGATAGGAATGGG
>CAYWZF010000217.1:0-1969 GCA_964461555.1 uncultured Robiginitalea sp.
TACTGGAACCTGAAACCCCCTGACTGGCTGGCCCAGTTCAAACAGGTCGATTTCATTGTTTCCCTGCCCCCGGGAACCCGGTTGGAGGCCGGGCAGGTATTCTTGTATACCGGGCCGGTCGGAACCACTTCCCCCAGCTCCGATTTTGAACTGCAAATTGGCGGGGACCACATCTCGGGCCGCTCGAAACCTGGGGTGGTTTCGAACCCCGGTGAGGCCATTACCCTGCTGCTGAACCTGCCCCCGGGCAGCATCGCCGAGCAAAAGCCCTTTTGGCCCTTCTGGTCCGAATACGGCTGGACGCTCATCCTGGCCCTGATCGCAGGTATTTTTTATTATCTGTTCCGCAGGTATGGCAAAGACGACCCGTCTCCCCAGGTGATCAGCTATTTCCCCCCCGAAAAGCTCGACCCGGCCATGGTGGGGTTCCTCATCAACGACCGGGAAGACACCTTAGACCTGGTTTCGCTCTTGCCCTACTGGGGAAACCGGGGGCTGATAGAAATGGACGAGATCGACAAGAAAGGCTGGTTCGCCAAAGACGACATCTCGATACGGAAATTGGCCGACCTTGCCGCAGGCGCCCCGGCTTATGAAAGAACCGTCTTTAACGGCCTTTTCCCGGCGGGGGAATCCGAAGTACTGGTGAGCAGCCTGAAGGACAAATTCTATACGACCATGAACCGGGCCAAGGCAGAGCTCAAAAAGGCCGCCCAAACCTACTACGACCCCAAAGCCCGCCGGGTGTACGGGTTTACCGCAGGGGGCCTGGTGCTGCTCCTGCTCATAATTGCGCCTGCCTTTTTCTATTTCTGGGGATGGGTGGCCGCGCTCTCAGGGGTGGGGCTTTGCATTCTGCTGCTCGTCCTCAATGGTTACATGATAAAGAAAAACCCGAAGGGCACCCGGCTCTTGTCAGAGCTAAAGGGGTTTAAGGCATTCATCAGAACGGCCGAAGAAAACCGCCTGAGAATGCTGCTGGCCGAAAGCCCGAATTATTTCGAGTCTACCATGGCCTATGCCCTGGCCTTTGGCTACCTCGAAAAATGGGCCGGAAAGTTCGAGCAGCTTAACGTGCCCCCTCCCAGGTGGTACCATACAGCCGGGGGCTACCACTCGATGCAACATTTTTCAAAGTCTTTCTCCAGCACCATCAGCACCACCAGCAGCACCCTGGTAAGTTCCCCCTCGAAAAGTTCCTCGGGCGGCGGCTCCTCAGGCGGCGGCTTTGGAGGCGGCGGGGGAGGGAGCTGGTAGGTATGATTAGCGGCTAAAAGTTCAAGGATCAGGCCCGGGATTTCGCCGGGGCGAGCCCATCCCCATGCCGAATTTTAAATGGACCTATGGCCGGCTGTAGAACTCTCAATAAGAAAAAGCTGTAACTCGCCCAACTTCCCAATACCGGACGCCATTCCCAAAAAACCAAAAAAACCCTATCTTGGAATCTCGATGTCCTAAATCGCAGCCTCACCTGAGGCCGGCGCGATCAATCCATGCATATGCTCAGGATCTTCTCAAAACTCCGGAAAAACCTTCTCGACAGCGCCCATGTGCGCAGGTATCTCCTGTATGCCCTGGGCGAAATTGTGCTGGTGGTGATCGGGATCCTCATCGCCCTGCAAATCGACAACTGGAACGAGCATAGAAAACAACAGGAACGGCAATACCTGTTGCTCACCGATATCCGTTCTGACCTGCAGGAAACCCTGAAGGGGCTCCAATGGGGAAAGTCCCTCAACGAGTATACCGTGAAGCAGTACCGCTTTCTGATGGAGGCCATTGACCAGGATGCTCCCCCTTCCGAAAAAATTGACTCGGCCATCGCCTGGCTTCCCATGTTCCACGTGCCCCGATTTACCCGGACCGCCTATGAAAGCCTCAAGAGCCAGGGGGTTGATCTCGTTTCTAACCGGGCCCTGAAAAACCAGATCGCCAACCTGTATGAAAATGAATTCCCCTACCTGACCGA
>CAYWZF010000218.1:0-1945 GCA_964461555.1 uncultured Robiginitalea sp.
GCATGAAGGCCCGGCCCTGGCCGTCACGGAAGTGGGCCTGCACCTGCGCGGGGGCGAAGGCGGGGTGCTTATCACCGCTGACCCGAGCCGCAACGCGGCCCCCATGCTGCGCACCGAATTCAGCCTGGGCGGCAAGGCCATTGCCAGGGCCCGCCTCTATGCCACGGCCCGGGGCATTTACGAGCTCTACCTGAACGGCAGGCGGGTGGGCGACTACGTGTTTGCCCCCGGCCTGACCCAGTACAACCGCCACCACCAGTACCAGGCCTACGACGTTACCGACCTGGTACGCAAGGGGGAGGAAAACGCCCTGGGCGCCTGGCTCAGCGAGGGGTGGTGGGGCGGCAACATCACCTACAGCGGCGAGAACTGGAATTTCTTCGGAGACCGGCCCTCCCTGCGCGCCCTGCTGGAGGTCACCTATGAAGATGGCACCACCACAAGGATCGCCACTGCTCCCGATTCCTGGAAGCTTTTTGCGGAGGGCCCCCTGCGCTACGGCAGCTTTTTCCAGGGCGAGGTGTACGACGCCCGCCTCGAAGGGCGGGTAGCCGGGTGGGCCGAACCCGGGTTTGACGACCGGGCCTGGGAAGCGGCCCGGGAGGTGCCCCTGGAAGGGACTGCCTTCCCCGGGCTCGATTATTCGCAGCAGCGGCTCATCGGGCAGATCGGCCTGCCGCCTACGGTGGTCAAAACCCTCCCGGCCCGGAGCGTGGAGGAGGTACGACCCGGGGTCTATGTGTACGATATGGGCCAGAACATGGTGGGCGTGCCCCGCATCCGCATTGCTGACGGGCGGGCCGGCGACACGGTGGTATTGCGCTACGCCGAGGTGCGGTACCCCGACCTGCCGGAGTACCGGGGCAATGAGGGCATGGTGATGCTCGAAAACATCCGGGCAGCCCTGGCCCACGACCTCTACATCCTCAAGGGTGGCCCGGAGGTGATCGAGCCGCGTTTCACCTTCCACGGCTACCGGTATATGGAGCTGACCGGCCTCGGGCAGGCCCCGCCCACGGAGTCCGTGGAAGGGTTGGTGATCAGTTCCATCCGCCACCTCGATTCGCATTACGAAACCTCCGATGCGCTGATCAACCGCTTCTGGGAGAACATCACCTGGTCGCTCCGGGCCAACTTCCTCTCGATCCCGACCGATACCCCGGCCCGGAACGAACGCATGGGCTGGAGCGGCGACATCAACGTCTTTTCGCAGGCGGCCACCTACCTGGCCGGGGTGGCCCCCTTTCTGACGCGCCACCTGCTGGCCATGCGCGACATACAGCGCGAAGACGGGCGTTTCACCGATGTGGCCCCGGTGGGGGGTGGGTTCGGGGGCACCCTCTGGGGCAGCGCCGGGATCATCGTCCCCTGGGAGGTGTACCAGCAGTACGGCGATACCCGGGTGCTGGAGGAGCACTACGACGCCATGGCCCGCTACCTGGCCTTCCTCGATGCGCGCATCGACCCCCAGACCGGCCGCATCGACGAGGGGCCCCTGGGCGACTGGCTCAGCCCCGAGAATGCCAAAAACGACAATACGCTGCTCTGGACCGCCTACCACGCCTACGACCACTGGATCCTTTCCGAGGCGGCCCGCCTGCTGGGCAAGCCAGCCGACGCCGCCAAGTACCGCGAGCGGTATCAGGAGCGCAAGGCCTATTTCAACAAGACCTATGTGGATCCGCAGACGGGCAAGACGGTGCATTCGGGCTATCAGGGGCGGCTTTTCGGCCCTCCGCCCCCCGGGTATGAGCCGCCGAAGGCAGGCGACCCGGTCGACACCCAGGCTTCCTATGCCATCCCCCTGAATTTTGGGATCTTCAGCCCGGAATACGAGGCGGCTGCAGCCCGGCACCTGGCACAAGCGGTCGAGCGGGAAAACCGGGATGATTCCGGGGTGCTGCGCCCGGCCTATTCCCTGATGACGGGCTTTATCGGCACGGCT
>CAYWZF010000219.1:0-1919 GCA_964461555.1 uncultured Robiginitalea sp.
AGATGACCGGGTTTGTGTTCAAGATCCACGCCAACATGGACCCCAAACACCGCGACCGCCTGGCTTTCGTGAAAATCGTCTCCGGCATCTTTCAGCGCAACAAGCCCTACCTGCATGTGCGGCTCGACAAACAGCTCAAGTTTTCAAGCCCGAATGCCTTTTTTGCCGAAAAGAAAGAGGTGATCGACGAGTCTTTCCCCGGCGACATCGTCGGGCTGCACGATACCGGCAACTTCAAGATCGGCGACACCCTGACCGAGGGCGAGGTGTTGCATTACAAAGGCATCCCCTCCTTTTCCCCGGAGCATTTCCGCTATATCAACAATGCCGATCCGATGAAATCCAAGCAGCTCGCCAAAGGGATCGACCAGCTCATGGATGAAGGGGTGGCCCAGCTTTTCACCCTCGAACTCAACGGCCGCAAGGTGATCGGAACGGTCGGGGCCCTGCAGTATGAGGTCATACAGTACCGGCTCGAACACGAATACGGGGCCAAATGCACCTACGAGCCCTTCCCCGTACACAAGGCTTGCTGGGTTGACCCGGATGACCCCAAAAGCCCGGAATACCAGGATTTTTTGCGCGTAAAGCAGAAGTTCCTGGCCAAAGACAAGCGCGGGCAGCTCGTTTTCCTGGCCGATTCGGCCTTTTCCCTGCAGATGACCCGGGATAAATACCCCGGGGTGAAACTGCACTTTACCTCCGAATTCGAATAGGGAAAGGCGGAGGCGGCATTTATGCAAGCATCATGAAAAATCCGAAAAGCCTGATTTTGATCGTGGCGGTCTCACTCCTCATCGGAGCCCTCCATTTCGCGATTGGACCGGGCTATTCAGGAATGTTCCGGCCCTTTGTGACCGGGTACCTGATGGATTTGCTCCTGCCCATGGATGTATACCTGCTCTCGCAGGTTGCCCTGCGCAAGAACTACTCCCTGGCCCGCAGCCGTTGGGCGGGGGCGCTGGGCACCTTTGCCATCGGCCTGGCTGTCGAACTTTTTCAGGCTCAGGGCGTTCCCCTGTTCGGCAGTACGGCCGACCCGCTTGACCTGCTGATGTATGCCCTGGGGACCGGGTTGGGGCTCGGCATCGACCTGGGCGTGCTGGCCCGGTGGGAAAAGGCGTGAAACAGGGTGCAATCGCCAGATAAGGCCGCTCTGCTGCCCTACTTCCTGAAGGCGAAATACACGGCCAGGACGAGGAAGACCGCTGCAATGCCGTGGTTGGCGCGCAGGGTTTCTGTTTTGAAGAAGATCAGGGCGAATACAGCAAATACCACGAGGGTAATCACTTCCTGCAGCACCTTGAGCTGCACCAGGCTGTACGGGCCCCCGTTGCCCTGGAAACCCATTTTATTGGCCGGTACCTGAAAGAGGTATTCAAACAGCGCTATCCCCCAGCTGATCAGGATCACCGCCAGCAGGCCAAGCTTGTTGAACCATTTCCATTCCGAGAATTTCAGGTGGCCGTACCAGGCCAGGGTCATGAAGGTATTGCTGCATACCAGCAACAGGATGGTGAGGATTCCTTTCATTTTGGCACGAATTTTTGCCGCAAGTATACGGATTTGGGAGGTTGGTTGTGCAGGGGCCTGACAGGGAGTTGCCGGGGGGTGCCAGTACCTTGTTCCCGGGGGTAGGGGGATTTCCCCTTTTTCAATTTGAAGATTTGAAAATTTGACAATTTGAAAATGGGGGTAGGGTTTCAAATGTTCTGCACTTCTCATTGAACCTTTTTCATCCGCCGAATCCGCCAAAGGCGGAGAAGGCTGAGAACCCCCAGTTAATTCGCTAATTACCAAATTCGCTGATTGAATCCGCTGCCAACTGCCCTTGCCCGGCGAAGCCTTGGGCGAAGGCGGGACTGTCAACTGCCTACTACGATAGGGAGTTGCAGGGAAACCGGGTAGCTTGTTCCCGG
>CAYWZF010000220.1:0-1914 GCA_964461555.1 uncultured Robiginitalea sp.
TCATCCGGTTTTCGGCGAGCAGGCTTTTACGGAGTTTCCTGAAAAAGGGGAGCATGGATAGTGGGCATTTGGCGGTGGCAGTGGGCAGTTAGTAATTAGCGAATTTGGCAATCACTGCTGTCCGGTAAAAATTAAATACCTGTTTAAAGGAGTCGGGATTGCGGGGTTTAAGCCTTGTAATGGGTAAATTTCTTACCTCGAAGCCCCATATTTGAATTCCAGCTGTATGGGAATGGTCTCCGGGGGCCTGTAATGGATCAAGGCCCGCTCGGGTTCTTTCAGGAATTCAATCAGGTCGATGTAGGTCATCAGATGGTGTTTTATCATGGCAGCTAGATTCGCGTATGCCCATCGTTTGCGACCCTTTATATGGACTATTTTCTGAACGATTTTGATCAGCAGGTCACAGATCAGGGCGGTCCATATTTGGATTTGGATGGCATTGGGGTTATCGCCCAGGAAGTATTTGAGGGGGTAATTCTGTTTGAGCCTTTTAAAGAGCAGTTCAATCTGCCATCGTTTCTTATAGAGCTGGGCGATCTGCTCTGGCGCACACTCCAAATCATTGGAGATGAATTTGAAGCATCGGTTTTTGTCCTTGTCGAAGAATTCAACTTCTCGTGCCTGAATCAACGGGGTTTGCCTTGCATTGCTGGGTCTTCCCAGGCGCAAGATCCGGTCAGCGCGGACGCCGGCCTTCAACGATTCCGGGCTTAGCTCTTTTTGGTGAAGCACCTGAAAGGCGGTGGGTTCTTTCATACGGGTTACCCAACGGATGGACCGGCGGGTCCACTGCTGGAACTGCGCATATTTTATATAGGCCTTATCCATCACCACGGTAGAGCCCTCGGGCAGGTTTATCAAAGGCAAAAACGTCAGGTCGTTTGCCTTTGCCTGGGAAAGGTGTACGAAAGCCGGCAGCTGGTCATAGGCATCAAACATCACATGGGCCTTTATCCCGCCCTTTTTCTTGCCGTTGGCCTTGTAACGGCCGGCTCCCTGCATTACGGATGAGAACAGGCTCATGGTGGTGGAATCGATTATATAAAGGCGATGATCCTCCCGGCTGTCCGGTGAACCGAAGTGATAGCAGTACAGGCGGTGGTATAGATCTGAAAAGAACGCCGCCGGTCGCCGGGCGTTGGCATCCGCCAGGGTGCTTCTCCTTGGGGTATGGCGGAATCCCATATGCGCCAGGCGATACGAATTGGCCTGCAACCCTGTAATGAGTTCCCGCAAGGAGGAAGACCGGTGAAAACTGCAGTAGAGCATGGAAACCAAATGGTCATACGCCATAAAACGCTTGTAATAACGATCTGCTTTATGCCGGGCGCTTAAAGTGGCAACCATCGACCGGGGGATGTATTTTAACAGCTGAGTGAAGATCGGCTGTCCGGTAAAAAATATACTTTTGCCCATAGGATAGACTTTTTTGTTTGACCACACAAATCTATCCAAGGGAAGTCGTTTATCGCTTCCCTTTTTTATTTCTAGTTATGTATTAAACAGAAGTTTCCCCGGACAACAGTGATTTGAAAATGAGGAAAGGGTTCCTGGCCCCGCCCAGCACCCTGAATGTAATACCCGCAGGCTGATCCGCTAATTGCCAAATTGCCCTGCTGCCCGCTGTTTTCATTTTCGCAAGGCCCTTGCGTGGTGCGACGCTACCTTGTTCCCGGGGGTTTTGGGGATTTCCCCTTTTTCGATCTGAAGATTTGAAAATGTGCCGATTTGAAAATGAGGACGGTATTCCAGGCCCCGCCCCGAACCTGAACTTAAAACCCGCAGGCTCATTCGCGACTTACCCCGTACCCCGATCTGCCACATCCGCCAAAGGCATCATGGAAAAACCCCCATTTTAAATTTTCAATTCAACCCCTTGAACCTTTAGCGCCTTAGCACATTGCCACATTA
>CAYWZF010000221.1:0-1913 GCA_964461555.1 uncultured Robiginitalea sp.
CTATCAGGTACTTTTTCATAGGGTCAGATTCGTCGAGTTTGGCAGCAGCAGGCAAAAGCCTGGAAATGAGCCGGGAAAGCATGGGCGCAATCTTTGGCCTAAAATACAAAAAGCACCCTTACCGAACCCGTTCGGCAAGGGTGCTTGCTTAGGTAAGCCGAAAGGCTATTCGTTCGATTCGGCCGCTGCCTCGGCAGTTTCGGCCGCAGCTCCTTCTTCAGCTCCTTCCTCGACTTCCTCTTCCGCCGTGGTGATAGCCGTACGGGAAGTTTTCACCTGTACGATCACGGTGTTGTCAGGGTGCAGGATGGTAAAAGCATCGCTTTTGATGGCCTCCACGGCGATGTAATCGCCAATACGCAGCTTGGAGATGTCCACATCGAAGAAATCGGGCAGGTTCTCGGGCAGGGCGCGGATGGTCAGCTTCCGGTTCCGGAACAGCAGACGGCCCCCGTTGCGTACGCCCGGGGAAGTCCCGTTCAGGCGAACCGGGATGGCCATGGTCACAGGCTTGTCGTTGAACAGCTGGTAGAAATCCACATGCAGGATGCTGTCGTCTACCGGGTGGAACTGGATGTCTTGCATCACAGCGTCGATCTTCTCGCCGTTGTCGAATTCAATTACCACGGTGTGCGCATTGGGGGTGTACACCAGGTCTTTGAATGACATTTCATCAGCTGAAAAGTGCAGCGGCGTTTCCCCTCCGTATACTACGCAAGGGACCTTTCCAGCATTACGTAGGGCCTTACTTGACTTCTTGCCCACGCTTTCTCTTTGGGATCCTTTGATTGTAATTGATTTCATTATAGATAGTTAAAAGTAATTATAACAAGAATTTAGATGAGATGGATGTGTTGTGGTGTACCCGGTGCATTACATCGGCAAAAAGCTCGGCGCAGGTGAGCACTTTCACTTTTGCACTCTCTTTCCGGATGGGGATGGAGTCGGTCACGATGAGCTCCTCCAGCCCGGATTTCTCGATTTTTTCATAGGCATTGCCCGAGAGCAGCCCGTGGGTGGTAATGGCCCGTACGCTCAGGGCGCCCCGGTCCATCATCAGGTCGGCGGCGTGCGCCAGGGTTCCGGCCGTGTCAACCATGTCGTCGACCAGCACCACGTTCTTGTTCACCACGTCGCCAATGAGCTCCATGTGGGAAATCTCGTTGGCCTTGGCCCGCTGCTTGTAGCAGATCACCACATCGCTTTCCAGCGCCTTCGAATAGGCGTAGGCCCGTTTGGAGCCCCCCATGTCGGGAGAGGCGATGGTCAGGTTCTCGAGGTTGAGCTTTTTCAGGTAGGGCAGAAAAAGGGTAGAGGCAAAGAGGTGGTCTACCGGTTTTTCAAAGAAGCCCTGAATCTGGTCGGCGTGCAGGTCCATGGTGATGATGCGGGTGGCACCGGCTGCCTCCAGCATTTTTGCAATAAGCTTGGCCGCGATCGGCACCCGAGGCTTGTCTTTGCGGTCTTGCCGCGCCCACCCGAAATACGGGATCACCGCCGTGATGTGCCGGGCCGATGCCCGCTTGGCGGCATCGAGCATCAGCAGCATCTCCATCAGGTTGTCAGAACCGGGGTGCGTAGAGCCGATCACGAAGATGCGGGCCCCGCGGATGGATTCTTCATACGAAGGCTGGAACTCCCCGTCGCTGTAGCGCGAGAAGATGACATTCCCCAATTCTGCACCGTAGGCCTCGGCGATCTTCTGGCCGAGGTCCTGGCTCTGCGTGCAGGCAAATAGTTTGGGTTCCGGTACCGTATATGACATGCGAGCAGCTTTTCTGGCCTAAGTCCCTCACTTGAAAGGAGGTGCAAATTTACACAATTATTTGACGTGCTAAAGTATTAAAGCCCCATTTTTGGGCCTCCGATCCAAATAATTTTTTAGCTTTGCAGACCCTTTGCCTCGGTGGCGG
>CAYWZF010000222.1:0-1907 GCA_964461555.1 uncultured Robiginitalea sp.
ATCTGGCCGATGTTCATCCGCGAGGGTACCCCCAGCGGGTTCAGCACGATGTCTACCGGCGTTCCGTCTTCCAGGAAAGGCATGTCTTCCTGGCGCACGATGCGGGCCACGATCCCTTTGTTCCCGTGGCGGCCGGCCATCTTGTCGCCCACTTTCAGCTTGCGCTTCTTGGCGATGTACACCTTGGCCAGTTTCATAATGCCCGCCGGCAGCTCGTCTCCCACAGAGATCGTAAACTTGTCGCGGCGCAGGTTCCCCTGCAGGTCGTTCAGCTTGATCTTGTAGTTGTGCAGCAGGTCGGCCACCAGGGTATTGGTCTGGGTGTCGGTCGTCCAGCTTCCGCCCACCAGGTGTGCGAAATCGTCTACCGCGTTGAGCATCTTCAGGGTGTACTTCTTGCCCTTGGGCAGTACTTCCTCGCCCAGGTCGTTCATCACACCCTGTGAGGTTTTCCCGTTGACCAGTTGGAACAGCTTGTCTACCAGCACATCTTTGAGCTGCTGGAATTTCACCTCGTACTCCAGCTCGAGCTTGGCAATGGCTTCCTTGTCTTCAGAACGCTTGCGCTTGTCCTTGATGGAACGGGAGAAGAGCTTTTTGTCAATCACCACGCCATTCAGGGAGGGCGGCGCCTTCAGGGAGGCGTCTTTCACATCCCCCGCCTTGTCGCCGAAGATCGCCCGCAGGAGCTTTTCCTCAGGCGTCGGGTCAGACTCCCCTTTGGGGGTGATCTTTCCGATGAGGATGTCACCCGGCTTCACCTCTGCCCCGATCCGGATCATACCGTATTCATCAAGGTCTTTGGTAGCCTCTTCGGAAACGTTCGGGATGTCGTTGGTGAGCTCTTCGGCCCCCAGCTTGGTGTCCCGTACTTCCAGGGCGTATTCGTCAATATGGATCGAGGTGAAGATGTCTTCGCGCACCACCTTTTCGGAGATCACGATTGCATCCTCGAAATTGTATCCCTTCCAGGGCATGAAGGCCACTTTCAGGTTCCGGCCCAGGGCCAGCTCGCCGCTTTCCGTGGCGTATCCCTCGCACAGCACCTGCCCTTTCCTGACCTTGTCGCCCTTGCGGACGATGGGTTTCAGGTTGATGCTGGTGCCCTGGTTGGTCTTGCGGAATTTTACCAGTTCGTAGGTCTTGGCGTCGTCGTCAAAGCTTACCAGGCGCTGCTCCTCGCTGCGCTCGTATTTGATGACGATCTTCTGGGCGTCCACATATTCGACGACCCCGTCGCCCTCGGCATTGATCAGCACGCGCGAATCGGTGGCTACCTGCCGCTCCAGCCCGGTTCCCACGATGGGTGATTCCGGCTTGAGCAGGGGCACGGCCTGCCGCATCATGTTCGACCCCATCAGCGCCCGGTTCGCATCGTCGTGCTCCAGGAAGGGGATCAGGGAGGCCGAAATGGAAGCGATCTGGTTGGGCGCCACGTCGGTGTAGTTCACATCCTTCGGGTCGCTCAACGGGAAATCGCCTTCTTCACGGGCAATGACCTTATCGGTATCGATGGTGCCGTCGTCTTTGAGCGGGATGTTAGCCTGGGCAATCTTCATGCCCTCTTCCTCTTCTGCGCTCAAAAAGGTGTAATTGTCCAGGTCTACCCTGCCATTGTCGACCTTGCGGTACGGGGTCTCCAGAAAGCCCATGCTGTTTACCTTGGCGAAAACCGACAGGGACGAGATCAACCCGATGTTCGGGCCCTCAGGGGTCTCGATCGGGCAGAGCCTTCCATAGTGGGTGTAGTGTACGTCACGAACCTCAAAACCGGCGCGTTCGCGGGAAAGACCTCCCGGCCCGAGGGCAGACAGACGCCGCTTGTGCGTGATCTCTGCCAGGGGGTTGGTCTGGTCCATGAACTGCGACAGCTGGTTGGTGCCGAAGAAGGAGTTGATCACCGAAGA
>CAYWZF010000223.1:0-1869 GCA_964461555.1 uncultured Robiginitalea sp.
GCGCTCCAGATCAACAACTGGAATGAAGCGAAGCATGACCAGGCCAGGGAGCTGAGCTACATCAAGCGCCTGAGGGAGGAATGTGAGGCTAATTTAAGGGAGACAAAGTCCAATCTTGCCGTATCCAACGAATTCAGAAGGCTTACCGAGATGGCCTTGAAGGTGTACTCAGGCGACACGCTTGTGGATGCCGGGCAGCTTGCCGTGGCCATCGAGTGGGCGTCGTATGGGGCTCCGGCCAATATTAAAGACAATGTCTGGCAGGACCTGGTCTCGTCAGGCAACTCTGATCTAATCTCTAACAGTTTGCTGCGTATATCGATCTCAGAATATTACGGTTTGACCAAAGAACATTGGGATTTTTACAGGAATAACTGGGTTGATGATCACAATGCCACGCATGACCTGACCTCCACGGTACTGTCGTGGAAAGATCGAAATTCCACGTTTAAGGCGTTCAATACATTTACACGAGAATCAATTTTGAATTTTCCTGAAATTTCGGTCGATATTACAACCGTCAGCAATAAACTAAAAGCGCTCCCCAATATCGAAGCCAGATTATTTACCATGTACAACCTGCATCATGTCAGGATTTCCTTTGATGAAAGGGAGATTGCAGCCTTAAAAAAAATTCTGAAAACCCTTGACGAAGAAATTGAAAGGCTGAACTAGGGCCATACCACACTAAGGATTCACCCCAACCACCCTTCCCGGTCCAGACTCCGATATCCGATGGCTTCGGCCAGATGTGGTTCCAGAATGTCCTCAGAAGCTTCCAGGTCGGCAATGGTGCGGGCCACCTTCAATATGCGGTCATAGGCACGGGCCGACAGCCTGAGGCGTTCCATCGCATTGGCCAAAAGGCCTGAAGGCCCTTCTGACAGGCGGCAGTACCGGCGTATCTGCCGCACCGGCATCTGGGCATTGCAATGTGTGGGGCCGGCCCCAAAACGATCGCGCTGCACTTCGCGTGCCCGTATCACCCGCTCCCGGATATCGCGGCTCGATTCACCCGCCTGCAAGCCTGCCAGCTTTTCGAATGGTACCGGGCTCACCTCCATGTGGATGTCGATCCGGTCGAGCAAGGGGGCCGAAATGCGGTTCAGGTAGCGCTGCATCTCGGCCCGGCTGTTGCGGAAGGTACCTGCCGTGTCGTTGAAATACCCGCCGGGGCTGGGGTTCATGCTGGCCACCAGCATGAAGCTGCTCGGGTAGGTTATCACAAAGCGCGCCCGGGAGATGGTGACCTCCCTGTCTTCCAGGGGCTGGCGCATCACCTCCAGCACGTGCCGCTTGAACTCGGGGAGCTCGTCCAGAAAAAGTACGCCGTTGTGAGCCAGGGAGATTTCGCCAGGCTGGGGGTATGACCCGCCCCCGACCAGGGCCACATCCGATATGGTATGGTGGGGGCTCCGGAAAGGGCGTTGCACGATCAGCCCCCCCTTGGGGGTGTTCCCCACCACGCTGTGGATTTTGGTGGTCTCCAAAGACTCTTCGAGGGTCATGGGCGGCAGGATGCCCGCCAGGCGCTTGGCGAGCATGGTCTTGCCCGAGCCCGGCGGGCCGATCAAAATCAGGTTGTGCCCCCCCGCTGCGGCAATTTCGAGGCAGCGCTTTACGGTCTCCTGCCCCCTGACCTCATTGAAGTCATTCGCGTGCTGAAAAGCTTCCGACAAAACCGATGGGCCCTTTGCCCGTGTAAGCCCGAGGGACGTTTCGCCCCGCAAATGGCCGATCACCTCCCCCAGGCTGCCGGCCGCGTATACGGAAAGCCCTTCCACAATGCCGGCTTCCGGCGCATTGGCCCCGGGCACGATAAGCCCCCTGAACCCGGCATTCCGGGCGCCCAGGGCAATGGGCAGGGCG
>CAYWZF010000224.1:0-1849 GCA_964461555.1 uncultured Robiginitalea sp.
TCCTCCGGTCACCTGGGTTGGCAGATAGAAAACTACACTTCGCCATGCGAAGCATTCTTATTCATTCCCTTCCGAAACCTCAAGCCAGCTTCCCCCCTGGGATTGGAGGAAAGGATTGCAATACAATCCAAAAAAGCTAATATCCTCCGGCGTTAATGGGTTCATTGGGGGCTGCATTATAGGCATAATCCTTAACTACCCATTCCCCGGGGCTTGTTATTGCAATTCTCGCCCAACCATAATGAACCTTCCCATTTATTTCAAATTGGAGACCCAAGAACCGGTCACCTTGATCTTTCCAAGCATAAAAACAACCGCTTTCACCACCAAAACAATCTTCAATCTTGAAATTACCCCCGGCTGCATAGTGAAGTCCTGGATTAGCTTGATCCGGAGAGGAGGAAATTTCCGCATCAAGATGCAAAGGAACCGGGTTCGAATAAAATGGTTGATTGCAAACAATTTGATTTTGACGGATTTGATTTGGATAAGAAGCGATATGCAACCACTCCTCATTACCGTCAGAATTATATTGCAGAACATAGTCCACAATTTGGTCATTGTTCAAATCCAGTTCAAATGAATGGAATGAAGGGTTTTGGGTATCGCTACTAAAGTCTGGCTCAAGATCGGTATAGATAATCCCGGAACTTCCACAACAATCTGGTGGGTCCATTGCAATTTCTGGTTCACTATTTAGGTCATCCCCGGAACAGTTGATACAAAGCAGCAGTACTGCTCCTGCCAAAATCAAATGAGTCAATGTTTTCATTTTGAGCGCATTTAGTACTATCCAAGTTAGCATAGTTAATACCTGCTATTTCACCAAAGAGATGAACGCATGGTTTCAGGGGACAGAAAGTGCAATTAAGTCGACGGACTGTTCAAGGGAGTCAGGGGGAGGCAATCCATATAATTCCCTTAAAGGTTGACAAGTTGACTTTTCCGAAAAGTACATTTAGTGCAATCAGCGCAGCTAAATCAGTGTTATACATTGTGTTAAACAAATAAGCGCAGCCGTTACAAATAGACTGGGCTTTTTACTATGTGGTCCCGCTTGGGTTGCTTTCTCCTTCGTCGAAAGCAACCGGGGAAGTTCCCCTTCTGCGAACCTTTTCCGACCTGAGTAAAGGAATCTCAATTTAAACTAACCCAGGAATTATGAACCAGCCGGGTTCATCCCACATTGAGATGGATAGGCCGGGGAACAACCCTGCCTTGGCCGGAAGTATGCTCACTTCTTATTCCTGGAATTAGGGGATTGGAATTTGGAATTTGGTGCTTGGAATTTCCTCCGGTCACCTGGGTTCGCACGCCCTGCGGCGCGCCGACCAGAGAAGTCCCGCTCCTGCAACCCTTTCCCGGCCTAAATAGAGGGAACAACCCCGCTTTGAGCCGGAAGAATACTCACTTATTTTTCCTGGAATTAGGGGATTGGAATTTGGAATTTGGTGCTTGGGATTTCCTCCGGTCACCTGGGTTGGCGCGCCCTGCGGCGCGCCGACCAGAGAAGTCCCCCTTCTGCAAATAGCAAACTTATGGTTCGCTGGCGCGAAGCGCGTTTTGCGTTTCCCGTCCGAAAGCGCAAGCGAGCTTATACGGGGCTGCTGTCACCTGGGTTCATTCGCCTGGGGCGAATGGACCAGAGAAATCCCTCTTCTGCAAATAGCAAACTTACGCTTCGCTGACGCGAAGCGCGTTTTGCGTTTCCCGTCCGAAAGCGCAAGCTAGCTTGGCTTTCCTCCTGGAAACGCAAAACCCACGCCTTACGGCGTGGGTTTGCTGCTTGATGTGGTCCCACCTGGGCTCGAACCAGGGACCCTCTGATTATGAGTCAGATGCTCTAACC
>CAYWZF010000225.1:0-1750 GCA_964461555.1 uncultured Robiginitalea sp.
CTCCCCAGTTTTGCGATCAATGTGGGGCTGGTTTGGAACCGGTAGGGGGATTGCCTCCAATAAATTTAGTCAGGAGTCCCCGCCTGTTGCGCTTCAATGAGCCTTTTCGCCAATTTTTGTGGCCCTTGATTCTGACCATTGCACAAGGCCCCGGCTGTCGCTCGAATACCTTGAGGGATCAGGCCGTAAAGCCGGTTACCTGTATGCCCGGGCTGATTGTTTTCTGGGCATCCGACCGCGGGGCATGAACCCCGACGACCGGAACCACTCTCAAATGCCAAATTTCAAGTGGAAAGTGAGTTCCATCCCTTGGCAGAAAGGAGGCTATTCAGGCCCACGTACCTGGTATATGAGTCAGGGAACGGCCTACGTATAGTCCACAAAGGAGTTAATGATGTCCTCCTAAGCTTAGGAGCAGGAAAACAAAGGGCGATAGATTAATTTAAAAGGGGGTTGAAATATTAGGAAATCCCATGGACCGTCACATTTTTGTCGATTTGCTGAACGAGTCCACGCAAAAGATTTCCGGGGCCAATTTCAGTAAAGTCGGTTGCTCCATCTTCGATCATGTGCAGAATGGTATGCCGCCACATGACCGGATGCGTCAATTGATCGATCAGGTTTTTTTTAATCAATTCTACATCTTCAACCGGTCGTCCCTTGATATTCTGATAAACAGGGCAAATTGGTTTTTTAAAGGTGGTTTCTTTAACGGCCAAGGTGAATTCTGCAACTATAGGCTCCATGAAAGGCGAATGAAAAGCGCCGCTCACGGGCAAATTTACCACCCGCAGAGCACCGGGGCTTAATTTCTCAATTGCCTGTTGCAATGCATGCTTCTCACCGGAAATAACAACCTGATGTAGCGAATTATAATTAGCGGGCACAACGATTCCGTCTATTTGATCACAGATATCTTTTACTATAACATCATATAGCCCTACGACAACCGCCATTCCAGTGTTTTCGACTTCACAAACTCTTTGCATCAGGGCAGCACGCCGGGAGATGAGCCTCAACGCGGATTCAAAATCCAAAGATCCAACTGCAGCTAACGCCGATATTTCCCCCAGGGAATGCCCTGCAACCATATCAGGATTAAACGCATTCCCAAGAGTCTGAGTGAGAATAAAGGAATGCAAGAAAATTGCAGGTTGAGAATACTTCGTTTGTTTCAGATCAGCAACAGTCCCTTCGAACATCATCTCGGTAATGGAATAGCCCAAAATATCATTGGCCCTTCTGAAGTACTCTTTTGCTAAACTCGATTTTTCAAACAATTCTTTACCCATACCCGGGAATTGCGTACCCTGACCAGGGAATAAGTATGCATGCATTTTAAAAAGGCTTGTTCAGGACTTAAATAAACCAATTATCGTCTTAATCTCAATTATTTACGTTGACAGTACGGATTTTACGACAAATGTAATTTTGAGAATCGGAGCGTTGCGAAATGTGAATAACTCCGAAGAATTATCGCTCTCGAATCGGATTAGAACGATCAAAACCTTTCAGCCACAGGCCCTTAATGGTTATGCGATCTGTCCCCGGCAAAAACTCAAATTCCAGACACATTGCATCGACACTCGTCGGATTGGCCAGATCCCGACCCCCGGGATAAAAGCCTTCCCCCCTGTTGCAAAGGGGTAACTCCTTTCTTATCTTGTAAGCTATGCAAAAGGAAAAAAACCCTGAACCAGATTACGACGTGATTATCGTAGGCGCTGGCATCTCCGGTATAGGCACGGCC
>CAYWZF010000226.1:0-1690 GCA_964461555.1 uncultured Robiginitalea sp.
CTTTCTTTTATGCGAGTAAAAGAAAGTGGAAAAATAGCGAGTCGCGCTGCAAGCGCGACGAGCAAAACCATCGGCGCGACGAGTCTAATATTTACATGCCATAACATGTAATGTAACTTCAGGAACCCCTACCTTTGAGCAACGCTCCATTGAGCGACCTCATTAAAAACCTTCGCGCCAGCTATGGCCAAAGTTACCTCCGAACAACTCGGAACCCAGCCCATCGGGCCGCTGCTGATCAGGCAGGCGGTGCCCGCCGCTATCGGCATACTGGTGATGAGCCTCAACATATTGGTCGACACCATCTTTGTGGGCAACTGGATCGGCTCCATCGCCATTGCGGCCATCAACGTGGTGCTGCCGGTTTCGTTCTTTATCGCCGCCCTGGGGATGGCCATCGGCATCGGGGGCAGCAGTGTGATTTCGCGGGCCCTGGGGGCGGGCAATATGGAAAAGGCCCTGAAGACCTTCGGCAACCAGCTTACCCTCACCATTCTGATCACGGTTACAATGGTGGTGCTGGGCCTGCTGTATGTGGATTCGCTCATCCCGGCCTTCGGGGGGAAGGGCCACATCTTTGACCCGGCCAAGGTCTACTACACCATCGTGCTCTACGGGGTGCCCTTCCTGGCGCTCTGCATGATGGGCAACACGGTGATCCGGGCCGAGGGCAAGCCCAAATTCGCCATGATCGCGATGATCATCCCCTCGGTGGGGAACCTCATCCTCGATTATATTTTTATCTACGTCTTCGACTGGGGCATGGCCGGGGCCGCCTGGGCCACCACCGGCAGCTACCTGCTCTGTTTTGCCTACATCCTGTGGTTCTTCCTCTCCCACCACTCCGAGCTCAAGCTGGGGCGGGCGCACCTCAGGCTCGATCTGCCCGTGGTCAAGGAAATCGGCTCCCTGGGCTTTGTGACCCTGGCCCGGCAGGCGGTCACATCGATCACCTACCTGCTGCTGAACAACATTTTGTTCAACCTGGGCGGGGAAGCCAGCGTGGCGGTCTACGCCATTATCGGGCGGGTGCTCATGTTTGCCCTCTTCCCGGCCTTCGGGGTTACCCAGGGCTTTCTGCCCATTGCGGGCTTCAACTACGGGGCGCATAAGTACGCCCGGGTGAAGGAGTCGATCTACACCGCCATCAAGTACGCCGCCCTGGTGGCCACCCTGGTCTTTGTGGTGTTGATGGTGTTCCCGGCCGAGATTGCCGGGATGTTTTTGAGCCACCGGGCCGACATGAGCCCTGAAGAAGCCGAAACCACCCGCTATGTGCTCGAACACACCCCCTCTGCCATGCGGTGGGTCTTCGCCGCCACCCCCATCATTGCCCTGCAATTGATTGGCGCGGCCTATTTCCAGGCCGTGGGCAAGGCCATCCCGGCGTTGTTGCTGACCCTCACCCGGCAGGGGTTCTTCTTCATCCCCCTGGTATTGATCCTGCCCCGGTTCTGGGGCGAGCTGGGGGTGTGGCTCTCCTTCCCGATCGCGGATTTCCTCTCTACCGTGGTGACGGGGTTTTATTTGAAACGGGAGGTGGATAAGGAGTTATCGGCGACGACGGATTAGACATTTCAATGTCGTTGACGGAAGTTATTTGCTCACCGTAGCTGCGCTACGGTTCGCCTTTATTTCCTCTTTCTTTTGCTCGCCCAAAAGAAAGAGGGAAAGAAAAGGGCGGTTCCGG
>CAYWZF010000227.1:0-1690 GCA_964461555.1 uncultured Robiginitalea sp.
ATAGCAACATTGTTGTAGATACTGGCATCGTTGCGTCTCACATTGCTCAGATGAAACTCTTTGGCATCCGCCAAGGAGTTGAGTTCTTCCCGACCCAGGACAACTTCGGTGCACAACGCAAGGACTTCCTTGATCGTGTATTGAAGTACAACAAGATGGATACACGCCTGGATTCAATCTGGGAGTATTTCCTTTGTGACGGCCAGGGACTTTTCTACATTCGTCCAACCAAAAACAACTATCGCCTCTATTACTTCCGTCATCACGAATACCGTTCGTACTACAACGTCGACGGTGAAATTGACGAAGTTGGGATCATCTACAGCTATAAAGTCAAGCGAGGCAATGGCTTCGGTGACCAGATCAATACCACCAACATCACAGGTTCCAGCACCACCTACAACCCTGGAGCAAAACGCTACATTCGTCTGTCGATCAAAGCAAACGAAATTGAAGAGACGCATTCAGAGTCTGAACTGACTTTTGATATGCCGACTTACGCACTGACGGGTAACACCAAACAACTGCGTAACTCCCTTGGTTTCATTCCTTGCGTTGAGATCTTCAATAATCCGCAAGGCTTCTCGGCCGATGGTGTTGGCGAATTTGATTCCATGGCGAATCACATCGTCACACATGACGACTTGATGCGAACCATTCGCAAGAACATTACCTTCTTTGGTAACCCCACCTTGCTGTCGTCGCGTCCCAAGACTGACCTGATCGAGTCCGGTGGTGACTCAGTGGTACAACGTCCGTCGATTGCGGCAAACTCTGGCTTTGCAAGTCCGTCTCCCATGAGTCGGTCGATGTTCAAGTCAGATCCCGTCAGCCGTGGTGTTGACGGTCAACTCAGGGTGCCGCGTGTGATCGCAAACCTTGAACCAAACGATCGAGTTGGCTACATCGTTCCAGATGCAATTACCGGTGACCAGAACTCTTTTGCCCGTCAGTATCGCGAAGAAATTCGTACTGCTCTTGGCGGTGTGGATGAGCTGTCGATTTCTGCTGGCGTTACTGCTACTGAATACAAATCCCTATTTGGGCGGGTCGCTGCGACATCTAAGAAAAAAGCGAATGCCATTTATACCCACGGCATCTGTCGTTGCCTTGAACTGATTATTTATCAGGAAGAACAACTCTTCCGTTCTACTTTGGCTGCGGCTGCTGGTATCGAGAAGCCAGTACCTCTGCCTCCTGGTGCACCACCAGAAGCTGAGCAAGGTTATCAAGAAGCTCTTCAGGCTTACAACGATCAGCTGAAGAAACTTATGATGGCGTTAATTGAGACCCAGATGATTCCACCCGGAGTTACTGGTCTCATCCCTGACGGTGATGTCACCGTTCAGTGGCGCTGGTTGGGTCCCGTTTACGAAGACTCAACTCAGGACATCCTGAACAACTCCATTGTTGTAAGAAATTTACAAGAGTTAGGTGTTGATAGCATTGAAGCACTGAAATACCTCTTCCCGTCTAAGACGGATGAGGAACGGGCCTCGATGTTATCGGGATTCCCGTTCAGGATGGTGAACGAATTACAGGGTGCATACTCTCAGTTCGCTCGCCTTGTGGGGGGAATGATGCAGACTCCTCACCCGCAAGCACCGGATCTTCCGATGGCTGCGGATCCAAGATTGGATTTAACTCCATATCTGTATCGAACATTAGAAGCATTACAAAAGGAGATGAG
>CAYWZF010000228.1:0-1666 GCA_964461555.1 uncultured Robiginitalea sp.
ACACCGGGGGGTGTTTCGAGACCAGCGAGCTTACCACCCACACCAAACCCACTTACGAAAAATACGGGGTCATCCACTATGCAGTCCCGAATATTCCTGCGCGGTACCCGAAAACCTCGTCCATTTCCATCAGCAATATCTTCACCCCGTACCTGCTGCAGATCGGCGAGGCCGGGGGGCTCGAAAACGCCCTCCGCTTTGACAAAGGCCTGCGCAACGGGTTGTATATGTATCACGGCATTCTGACCAACCGCGCGGTGGGCGAATGGTTTGGCTTGAAATTCAGCGACATCAATTTCTTAATTTTCTGAGCATGTCCTTTCTGAAGCGGTTTGGCTACTACCTGATCGGGTTCTCCATTGGCTTGCTCTTTCTGGCGTTCTTTTTGAGGAAGAAGGCCGAAGGTACCGGGGCCGAGTTTTGCTACCTGCCCAACTGCCGTGTTCTGAAAGACCTGCGCTCCAAGCCCCTCGAAGTTGAACCCGGACTCCAGACCGCCTACGACATCATGGCCGTTCAGTTCCTGCTTCGGGAAGGTGATGTGGAATTCGGCTCGAGTGACCCCAGGGCAGAACCCTGTGGTGTTTTCGTGATAAACGGAGAATATGGCGAAATGAACGTCAGGCTCACCCTCGAGAATTGCGAGGGAGTGACCCGCCTGACCGGATATGAAAGCAGCCGCGACTGATTCAGAGCTGCCGGCGTTGCCGTTCCTTTTTCAGCAGTTCGAGTTCACGGTTCGTCTGCCCGGCCACGGAGGTATTCTCTTCAGCCCGCCTGATCAGGTAGGGCATCACATCCCGTACGGGCCCGAAGGGCAGGTACTTGCATACATTGTAACCGGCAGCTGCAAGGTTGAAGGAAATATGGTCGCTCATCCCGTATAATTGCCCAAACCAGATTCTGGGGTCATTCCTGGCAATCTTCCGCGCCTCCATCTCTTCCATCAGCAAATAGGAACTGGCCTCGTTATGGGTGCCCGAAAAAAGGGAAATCCGATCTAAATGCTCCAGGCTAAAGCGCATCGCCGCATCAAAATTGGCATCGGTCTCAGCCTTGGAAGCGCAGATTGGAGTGCGATAGCCCTTTTCTTCGGCCCGATCGTTCTCCTTTTCCAGATAGGCGCCACGCACAATCTTGATGCCGAGCTGGAAATTTTCGCTGGCGGCGGTATCGAACAGTTTCTGATAGTATTCCATCCGGTCCCAGCGGTACATTTGCAGGGTGTTGTACACAATGCGGTCCTTTTTGTTGTAGGCCCGCATCATCTCCTCGACCAGCTGGTCGGCGGCATCCTGCATCCAGCTCTCTTCGGCGTCTATCAGCAGGGCAACCCCGAGGTCGTAAGCCTTCTTGCAGGTTGTATCAAAGCGGCGTACCACACGCTCCCACTCGGCCTGTTCTTCCCGGGTCAGGGCCTGCCCGGCACCAACCTTTTGAAACAAGGCAAACCGGCCATAACCGGTAGGCTTGAAGACCGCAAATGGCATGTGGTCTTTGTGCCTGGCAAATTCCATGATCTCGAGTGTCTTGGCCAGGGCGTCGTCGAGCGGGTCTTCCGTTTCTTTGCCCTCTACCGAATAGTCTAAAACCGTGGCAACACCGGCCTCCCCCATTTTTTCAATAACAGGCATGCAGTCTTCCTCATTTACCCCTCCGCAAAAAT
>CAYWZF010000229.1:0-1666 GCA_964461555.1 uncultured Robiginitalea sp.
TCTTTTGGTTCGTTTTCTTTGGGCAAGCAAAGAAAATGAACAAATAAGAGCGAGTCGCGTTGCAGACGCGACGAGCCAATTTTCGTTTTCAAAACGCTATCTTTAAGTCTTGAACAAATCCAATCAAATGAAAAAATTTCCCCTCCTTTTTGCGATTGCCATCGCAATGGCACCCGCCCTGCAAGGGCAAGATCGAATCGTCGGCGGACTGCACGCCACCCGCTCCGAAGTGCTGGCACAAAACGGCATGGTGGCCACCAGCCACCCGCTGGCCACGCAGATCGGGCTCGATATCTTGAAGAAAGGCGGCACGGCCATCGACGCGGCCATTGCGGCCAATGCGGCCCTGGGCCTGATGGAGCCTACCGGGAACGGCATCGGGGGCGACCTGTTTGCCATTGTCTGGGATGCCAAAACCAAACAGCTCTACGGCCTGAATGCCAGCGGACGGTCGCCCAAAGGCCTGACCCTCGGATACTTCCAAAAGCAGGGCCTGGAGCATATCCCCGCCCTGGGGCCCCTGCCGGTGAGCGTGCCGGGGGCCGTGAGCGGCTGGTTCGAGCTGCACGGCAGGTTCGGGAAGCTGCCCATGGATGAGATTTTGGCGCCCACCATCGCCTATGCCGAAAACGGCTTCCCGCTTACCCAGCTGGTAGCCTGGTATATGAACCGCTCAGTACCTCTGTACGAAAGTCGCGGCTTCCCTAACATAAGGGAAACCTATATCAACCAAAACGGGGGCAAACTCCCCAAAGAGGGCGAGGTCTACAAAAACCCCTTTTTGGCGGGCACCCTGCGGCAGATTGCCCAAGGCGGGCGCGATGCCTTTTACAAAGGAAAAATAGCCCAGACCATCGCCGATTTCATCCAGTCGCAGGGGGGCTTCCTCTCGGTGGAAGACCTGGCGAGCCACACGGCCGAATGGGTCACCCCCGTGTCGGTGAATTACCGGGGGTACGACGTGTGGGAGCTGCCGCCCAACGGGCAGGGCATCGCCGCCCTGCAGATGCTGCAGATCTTGGAAGGGTACGACTTTTCGAACATCCGCTTCGGCAGTGCCGAACACATCCATTTGGTGACGGAGGCCAAAAAACTGGCCTTTGAAGACCGGGCGAAATACTACGCCGACCCCGATTTCGTGAAAACCCCGGTTGAAACGCTCCTCTCCGACGCCTATGCCGACACCCGCCGCGGACTTATCACCGACCGGGCCCGCACCTATTCGGCCGGGGAGATCTCGGCCGGGGAAACCATCTACATGACGGTGGCCGACAAGGACGGGAACATGATCTCCCTGATCCAGAGCAACTACCGGGGCATGGGCTCGGGCATGGTGCCCCCCGGGCTGGGCTTTATGCTGCAAGACCGGGGCGAGCTCTTCAGCCTCACCCCCGGGCAGGCCAACACCTATGAACCCGGCAAGCGGCCCTTCCACACCATCATCCCCGCCTTTATCACCAAAGACGGGCAGCCCTTTGCCAGCTTTGGGGTGATGGGGGGCGACTTCCAGCCCCAGGGCCACACCCAGATCGTGATGAACCTGATCGACTTCGGCATGAACCTGCAGGAAGCCGGCGACGCAACCGAATTGGCCGGTCCGGTCGGCTCGGCCACCGGTGGTGGCGTCGTGGCGGCCCTACGCACCGACGAGGACCTGCGGCGGGTG
>CAYWZF010000230.1:0-1638 GCA_964461555.1 uncultured Robiginitalea sp.
TGTGGAGCTGCCGCTCATCTATACCGGGGTGAAGGCCGCCGAGCGCAAGGAGCGCGTCGAAGCCGTGCTCGAGAAGATGCAGATCATGCACCGGCGCAAGCACTTTCCCCAGCAGCTCTCAGGGGGGCAACAGCAACGGGTGGCCGTGGCGCGGGCCGTGGTGAACAACCCCAAGCTCATCCTGGCCGATGAGCCCACCGGGAACCTCGACAGCAGCAACGGCAACGAGGTGATGGACCTGCTGACCGAGCTCAACAGCAATGGCACCACCATTATCATGGTGACCCATAGCGAGCACGACGCCAAGTACAGCCACCGCATCATCCGCATGCTCGACGGGCAGAAGGTGACCGAGAACGTGCTGGCCGACTACTGACCGGTCGAAACTGCCGGAGTTTATTCATCAAACGGGGCCACGGCCCCGAATCAAAAAACAATCAACATGCTTAAAAACCACTTCAAGATCGCCTGGAGAAACCTTTGGAAAAGCAAGGTGTATTCGGCTATCAACATCCTCGGGCTGGCCGCCGGCATGGCCGTGACCCTGCTGATCGGCCTGTGGGTACACGACGAGCTGTCGTACAACAGCCATTTTGTGAACCGGGGCCGGATCGCCCAATTCTACCAGAGCCAGACCTTCAATGGAAATACGGGCACGGGGCAAGCCATCCCCCGGCCCCTCGAATTCGAGATCCGCGAAAAATACGGCGACTATTTCGAACACATCGTGATGTCGTCGTGGCAGCAGTCGAACTACCTGGAGGTGGGCGACACCAAAATTTCCCGCCAGGGCAACGCCATGCAGGAAGGGGCCGTAGACATGCTTTCCCTCTCGATTTTGCGAGGCGACCGCAACGGACTTACCGAGCCCAATTCCATCATGCTCTCCCGGTCGGCCGCCGAAGCCCTTTTCGGCCAAACCGACCCTGTGGGGAAAACCCTGCGCCTGAACAGCCAGTACGATATGAACGTCACGGCCGTGTACGCCGACATCCCTCAAAATACCAGCTTTGGGGAGATGGACTACCTGGTGCCCTGGAAATTCTACGCCGACTCGCAAGAGTGGATTAAAAACGCCTACGACCAGTGGGGCAACAACTCCTTCCAGCTTTTCGTACAGCTCCGGGAGGGCCATGACATGAAGGCCACCTCCGAGGCCATCCGCAACGTTAAAATGGACGCCAACGAAGAGTCGCGGGAATTCAATTCCCAGCTCATGCTGCTGCCCATGGCAGACTGGTACCTGCGCGGCGACTTCGAAAACGGGGTACAGAGCGGGGGGCGCATCGAATATGTATGGCTCTTTATCTGGATCGGGCTTTTTGTGCTGATCCTGGCCTGCATCAATTTTATGAACCTCAGTACCGCCCGAAGCGAGAAACGGGCCCGCGAGGTGGGCATCCGCAAGACGGTGGGTTCATCGCGCCGGCAGATCATGGGCCAGTTCATGGGGGAATCCCTGCTTACCGTGGCGCTTTCCTACGTGCTGGCCGTGGGTATTGTGCTCCTTTCGCTGGGTGGGTTCAACCACCTGACCGGGAAGGAGATCACCTTTCCCTGGGGCGCCCCCGCCTTCTGGGGCGCCTCCCTGGCCTTTATCGCCCTGACCGCCTTGCTGGCGGGCAGCTACCCGGCCCT
>CAYWZF010000231.1:0-1629 GCA_964461555.1 uncultured Robiginitalea sp.
GAGGATGCTGCGCTCGATGAGCAGCAGCTCTTTGAGCGAATCCACGATCAGCCGGATCGAATCCTCGTCTTTGCGCACATTGCGACCAACGGGAACGCGGGAGGCTTTCGCGTAATCATCGAAGGTATGCATGGGGGTGCCCCCCAGGGTAAGGATGCGCTCGGCAACCAGGTCTACCTTCATGTTGGCGTCGTTGTACAATTCCTCAAACTTGGCGTGCAGATCGAAAAAACTGCGGCCCCGGATGTTCCAGTGGATGCCGCGCAGGTTCTGGTAATACGTTTGAAAATTCGCCAGCAGGGTGTTTAACTGCCCGGCCAGCTGTCTCGACTGGGCTGCCGGGAGCCCAATACTGTTCAGTTCCATGGGTAGTAATTTTTCCATAAATTTATCATATTGGGAATTCGGAAACAATTTATTTTTGTTATTGTTTTCTTATTTCTGAGATCGAAAGAGCACCCCATGACCATAACCCAATTGCAATACGTGCTGGCCGTGGCGGAATACCGGAATTTCACCGTGGCCGCCGAAAAAAGCTTCGTGACCCAGCCTACCCTGAGCATGCAGGTGCAGAAGCTGGAAGACGAACTCGACGTGCTCATCTTCGACCGGGGCACCAAGCCCATCTCCATCACCGAGGCGGGGCAGAAAATCGTGGACCAGGCGCGCAACATCGTACACGAGGCCGCCCGCATCCGCGATATCGTAGACCAGGAAAAAGGTTTTATCGGCGGCACCTACAGCCTGGGGATCATCCCCACGGTGATGCCCACCCTGCTGCCCATGTTCCTGAAGACTTTTACGGACCGCTATCCGAAGGTGCACCTCATCATACGGGAACAGAGTACCGAAAGGCTGATCGAAAACCTGAAGGAGGGGCACCTCGATGCCGGGATCGCAGCCACCCCCCTGGGGATCGAACACCTCACGGAACGCCCCCTGTACTACGAGCCCTTTGTGGCTTACATCCCACAGGGCCACCGCCTGAGCGGGCCCGGGAAGATCAGGCCCGAAGACCTCGACCTGGAAGACATTTTGCTGCTGCAAGACGGGCACTGCTTCCGCGATGGGGTAATCAACCTCTGCAAGGCTACCAACCGCATGGACAACGAGCATTTCCACCTCGAGAGCGGGAGTTTTGAAACCCTCGTTAAGCTGGCCGACGAAGGGATGGGCATGACCCTGCTGCCCTACCTCCACACCCTCGACCTGGATGCCCGGCACCGGGAGCGGATCCGGTACTTCCAGGACCCTCCCCCGGCCCGGGAGGTGAGCCTGATCTACCACAAAAAAGAATTGAAATACCAGATCACCGGGGCCCTGAAGGACGTGATCTCCTCCGTCGTGCGGGGCGCCATTGCCTTCCAGGATGTCCAGATCGTAAGCCCCACGCGAAAGGGCTGAGCGCCGGACAAAAAAAATCCCCGCCGGGGCGGGGATCATGCTATACAGGTAAATGCAGCAATGCGGGTTGGAGCTCAGGCTTGTCCGTTACGAACTGGACCAGCCACTGTTTGAGTTCTACAAGTTCATTAGGTAAGAGTCTTTCGATTGCTTTGTTAAGTTCCCTGCTGACTAATCGAGCGTCGAAACCTTCTTTTTGGGGTCCCGTTTTGGTGTGCTCCAACA
>CAYWZF010000232.1:0-1628 GCA_964461555.1 uncultured Robiginitalea sp.
TCTTTTTTCCTTCCGCTTCTTTTTATGGGCCAGGTCCAACATCAGGCCACCCGTTGATAGGCTATGGCGAATGGTCCGGCGAACATCTATTTTACCCTTATTGGCACTTTCGAGCCGCCTTTTGAAGCGCATGCTCATCTGGTGGAACAGTTCCTCAGCGAGTTCTTCGAGGCGTTCCCTGTCGGCCACATCCACCTTTGAAAAATCGGTAAACCGAAGCCTCATGCTTTCATTGGCACCCCGTGTCTGTTTGGCCTCCTTTTCATCCTTTTCCTGCCGGGGCTTGTTGAACCTTGCCCCCAGGAACATGATGGTATCTGTATCCGGTTCTTTTCGGATTTGATTGATGGTCTTTTTCCGCTCCTCGAGCTTCTCTTCGTAATACCGGCTCCAGAAGCGGTCAAACATTTCGTCGAACCTGTCAAAATGTTCCTTCCTCCTGCAGAAAATCGCTTTCAGGCTGTACTGGAAAACTTTTCGGTCAAGCCAGTAGCCCCGCTCGGCAATTTCGAATGCCTCCCTGGTATCCTGGGGGCCAAGCATAAACTGACGCTCCCTGCAATAAAACGTGAAGTCAACCAACCGCTCCCTGAATGTCTTATCTACCTCGACCATTTTCAACCCGCAATTCGCCTGTCTTAGTTTACAGGCATCAGAAACTCCTCCACGGTCCTGCTCTTAACAAATTCAATGTCATCCCTGTGTTTGAGCACGCATCCGATGGTATTCTGGACGATTTCCGCCGTAATATGGTCTGCATTGAGCAGCAACAGGGTTTTGGCCCAGTCAAGCGACTCTGCAATACCGGGTGGCTTGTGAAGGCTTGACTTCCTGAGGTTGTGTATGAAGGTGACCACCTGGGCTGCCAGTTGCGCGTCAATATGGGGCAGTTTGCGGGCAATGATATCCATTTCCCTTGCCCTGGACGGGAAATCGACCCAGTGGTAGAGGCAGCGCCTCCTCAGGGCGTCACTCAGTTCGCGCGTACGGTTTGAGGTCAGAATGACCAGGGGTTTCGACCTGGCGCGAATCGTACCCAATTCAGGGATACTGATCTGAAAGTCAGACAGGAGCTCGAGCAGGTAGGCTTCAAACTCCTCATCGGCACGGTCAATCTCATCTATCAGGAGAACCACCGGGGCATCGGAACTGATCGCCCTGAGAAGCGGGCGCTCCAGGATATAATCCATGCCGAATATTTCCTCTCCCAGGGTCTTCCTGTCCCTCTCCTGTTCGAAAAGCTTGATGTGAAGCAGTTGCTTCTGGTAGTTCCATTCATAGATGGTCGTACCCACGTCAAGGCCTTCATAGCATTGCAGGCGAATCAGGCTGGTCTGCAAATAAGCGGCCAGGGTACTGGCCAGCACGGTTTTCCCAACCCCCGGGTCACCCTCCAGAAGAAGTGGTTTCTCCAGGTTTTTCAACAGGTAAACGCTGGTGGCCAGGGACTCATTCAGGATATATCCCTGCTCGTAGAATCCCTTGACAAGCGCCTCGATTTCGTTTTTCAAAAGCTTTTTTTTAATTAATGCATAAAGCTATGCCAAAGGGCATAGCTTTCAGACAATGGTTATACCTGGATGCCTATGCCCCGGCTTCGGCCCTTGCCAGCTTTTTCGAGAAGTTGG
>CAYWZF010000233.1:0-1623 GCA_964461555.1 uncultured Robiginitalea sp.
ATTGATATTTTACTACCTTTAGCCGGTAACCAACGATCGTATGTCTGATAACGAATCTGATAAAGAAAAGGTGGTATTAACCCCGGAAGAGAAGATCATTGTCTACTGGGAAACGATCAAGCATATCAGCGAGCTGAACCGGACGGCCGAACTCAAGGCCGGGCTTATCCTGTCTTTCTACGGGCTGGTGCTTGGGGTGGTCTTCGAGATGGCCACCAGCATTGAAACGACCTTTAAATTCAATGCCCTGACCATCATATTGGTTGCGACCTATTTCTTTTTTGTGGGAGGTTCTCTTACCTACAGCTTCAAGTGCTTTTTGCCCCGGATCGAAACCAACTTCGACAAGAACATGTTCTTCTTTTACGATATCATCACGCATTACGGAGACATCAGGTCCTTTTCAAAAAAGTTTCACGGGCTGCTGGAGAACGACAAGGCCCTTTACGACCAGCTGGGCCAGCAAATCTATGTGCATGGCCTGATCGCTTCGAACAAACTGAAAAATGTAAATAAATCGGTTAAATTCCTGGTCTACAGCTTTATACCCATGGTACTCGCCGTGGTGACGGTCCTGACCATGGTCTTCGTGCTTTAAGAAGCCTTTCTGGCAGGGTCCTTTTCGTTCAGGACCTCCCGAAGGCGCTGGAGTCGTTCCTCTTTGGGGCCGGTGCGGTGTTTCCTGGCCCACTCGGTGTGGAAGGTGTGGTTCTCAAGGAACTTGATCTGCAACTGCAGCCAGTCGATTTCGTTCTTTACCACCCCGAAGTGCAGGAATTCCTTGTAAAGCCCCCCGCTGATCGCATCGTAATCATCCCTGCCCAGATAGTCCAGGTCGGCATCGGCCAGGATTTCTTCATAGAGGTTCTTCGGTTTTTGGGGCACTTTGGTGGCCCGGATCATCCCATCAATCCGTGCAATTTCGGCACTGGAATACTTTTGGAGCATGGGGCGCAACGCTGTGATGCTGCGTTCTTCATGCTCAACGGGGGTGAAAATATAGCCGTAGTCATGGGCCACGGCCGCTATGCGGATCAGATCGGCCACCCGGTCTGATACCAGATAGTAGTCGATGTAGTGGTTGCAGACATTGGCCACATCGATAATATGGTTCAGGTTATGGTATGTCAGGTGCCCGGGGAGCTTTTCGGAAAGCTCCGCCAGGATCTTGTGACATAATTCCGGATATGCGCTGCTATTCTCTAGTTCCATATAATCCCCGGGAACCCCTGAGGATTCCCATAATGCCATAACTAAAATAAGGCCTGTTTATTGTAAATGCCTGGGTGCGAGGACTCATAATGACCGCAATACCGCCGATTTGACAATGATAGCACAAATTATTTTATCTATTGACAATTTTTTAACATTTGATCAGGCGGGAACCTCTTCCGGTATCTCGGCAAAATACATTTTGAAGGTCTGGCTCTTGACCTGCAGTTCACCCCGGTAGGTGAATGCATAATCCCCTTTCAATTCCTCATCGATATTCTGGGACAGGTTGTTGAGTAAAATGGTGAACTCGTCTCCGCCCAGCCGGAAAACATAATCGCTTTCCCTGAGACACTCGGCGATCCTGGATGCGGCCTGCTTGAGCAGCAGGTCGCCCCGATCATGTCCGAG
>CAYWZF010000234.1:0-1603 GCA_964461555.1 uncultured Robiginitalea sp.
TTGGAATCTTCCAGAAGAAAATGGGAATCATTAAAAAGTAAGGATATATGGAAGCAATCAATAAACGGCTAAAACCCATCGCACTCATCCTTACGGCTTTGCTGTTGTTCCAAAGCTGTGTAGTCTACCACAAGACACCTACTACGATCCAGCAGGCGTCTCAGGAACAGATAAGGACCAAAATCATCAAAACCAACGGGGAAATCAGCAAATACAAATACATCACCTCTGAGGATGGTATTTTTTATGGAGTGAAATTAAAATCCGGGGAATGGAGTAAAACTCCTTTGGATCAGAAAGAAATCGCCCGGGTCCTCACAAAAAATATAAGCACATCAAAGACTTTGACGATTGTCGTTCTTAGCCTGGTCGGTTTATATATTGTTGGTGCGGTTATATATGTTTCGGGCATAGCCCACTAATCTCACCTACGGACAGATCTTATTCAGGCTCAAAAATTGAATTTAAGCCCGCCGAAATAGCTGGCCAGCAATGATCTTTATTCCGGCAAGGCTAGACATCCGGTATAAAATTGTACCTAAATCGCCCTAAAATAAGTCTGGGTGCATACAAATGGTTTCGGTTGATTGGAAACAGGAGTCCATCATGAACCCACGGCTATTCCGAAAAAAAATCCAACAATAAATGAGGCTGCCATGAGCAGAAGGATTGCCCCTGCATCATCCTTTTGAACAAAAGACATACTTGTGAGTTTTCTTAAAAATAGAAAAATAATATAGTTCGGTCCGTGCTTCTTTTTTCGGCTTTCAAAGCGAGTTCGAAGGGAAGCTTGCTCCCAGGCAGGCAATCCCACCGGCGCTGGGTTTAAATCATCTTAGTTTCTCTAAATGCCAGGCTAAACCCTTTTGTACACCTCCTCAAAAGGCACCCTGAACCTTGGCCCGTAAACCCCTTCGGGTTTACGGATGCCGCACCCAATCACCATATTGATTTCGGCACCGGAGGGCAACCCCAGGGCTTTTTTGACCCGAAGGCTGTCGTGCCCCTCCATGGGGCAGGTATCATATCCGATGGCGGCCATGGAGAGCATGAAGTTCTCGGCAGCCAGGGCAGCGCTTTTGTGCGCAACAATGCGCATGTCAGAGGCACGTACCTGTCGGTACATGGGTCGAAATATTCCGACTATGTTAAACGCAACATATTTAAGGAGCCCAAGGATTCCCAGAAAATCCGTGTAAAGGGCGGGCATGATCTTTGAGTAATAGGATATTACGAACTTTTCCCGCCGGGTGTAGTCGCTTTTCGGCTTCGTTCCAAAACTGGATTTCAGGAAATCCAGATTGGCCCTGACACGCTCGCGCCATTTGTCTTTGCGCACCACAACCACCACCAGTTGCCGGGCTGTCGCGGCTGCAGGTTGATCCATGCACGCATGCGCGATCTTTGCCATGACACCCGGGTCGGTTACCTGGTAGAACTCCCACAATTGCAGATTGGAACTGGTCGGCGCCAATACCGCATTCTCAATACAGGCTTTGACCTTTTCCGGATCGATAGGTTCTTCTTTATAGTCCCTGACGGAGCGTCTGTGTTTTATGGCTTCGGATACGGTTTTTTCCATGATGATTTCGATCGCTGGCAA
>CAYWZF010000235.1:0-1596 GCA_964461555.1 uncultured Robiginitalea sp.
CAATCCCCGAATTCCAGGAAAAATAAGTGAGTATTCTTCCGGCTCAAAGCGGGGATGTTCTCTCTATTTAGGCCGGGAAAGGGTTGCAGGAGCGGGACTTCTCTGGTCGCGCAGGCTTTGCCTGCCAACCCAGGTGACCGGAGGAAATTCCAAGCACCAAATTCCAAATTCCAACCCCCAAATTTCATTTCACAAAATTCCGTTTCCCGGACGCGTCCGGGGTTTCCAAACGTGAAAATGACGCGGAATGACGGTCGCGGCCAGGATGTGGGAACCAGCCTTGAAAGGGCTTAATTTACTGGGATAAGAGGGCCCTTTTTCCTACCTTTATAAGGATTTTCAACAACCTTGAAAAGTAGGAACATGAGACATTGGAAATTTTTAAAAGGAAAGAAGGGGCTTCTGAAGGCTGCCCCGGCCGCATTCTTTTTGCTGCTGCTGGGATGTTACCCGGACCAGCCGCAATACGTGGAAGAATACGACGCGGTGTACACGAATTACGCCCCGGATTTCAATTTCAACAACACATATACCTATTCGCTGCCCGAAGGGGTGCTCCTGTTGGATGATAACCGGGGTCCGAATGACCCGCCCGAATTCATAGATGCCAAATTCGGGGATGTGATCCTGGAAAACATAAGGCAGAATCTCGGGGCGAAAGGATGGACGGAAGTCGATGAGGCGGCAGACCCCGACATCGTTGTTTTGCCCTCGGCCTTCGACACTGATTTCTTATATTTCTACGACCCGGGGTACTGGTGCTGGTACTACCCCTGCTGGGGATGGTGGTATCCGGGGTATGCCCCCGGATATATTACCGGTTACACCACCGGAACGGTGCTGGTGCAGATGACCGACCCGAACGGAGTGCTGAACAATGAGGTTCCCGTGATATGGACCGCGGCCATCAACGGGCTGCTGCAGGGAAGCGATGCGAATATCATCGGCCGGATCGACCGGAACCTTGACCAGGCATTCACCCACCCCCCCTTTAATTAATCGTAATGGAGACCATCATGAAAAGAATATTGATAACCGCATCACTTATGTTGTTTGTTGCCGTCTCTTCCTTTGCCCAGTCAAAATTTGCCCTGACCTACAGCATCGGGTTCCCGACCGGGGAAACTTCGGATTATTTCAGTTCCACCAGCTGGAGGGGGGTCAACTTTGACTACCACTATATGCTCAAAGAAAATTTTGCCATTGGCTTGAGTGCCGGATGGCAGGTGTTCAGCGATAACCGGGGCCTGGTTACCGAGACCTCCGGAACCGAGACCATCTCAGGGTACCGGTATAACTATCTGAACAGCACCCCCATCGTGGCGACAGCCAGTTATTTCTTTGACACCTCAGGCAACCTGAGCCCTTTTGCATCCCTGGGCGTCGGGCTGACCTATAATGAGCTGCAGGAAGACATCGGGCTATTCCGCTCAACAAGCACCGGATGGCCGTTTACCGTACGCCCTGAAATAGGGCTGGACTACAAGATCAACTACGATGTGGGGATACGGACTGCTTTCCGGTACAACTATGTCGCCTCTGGCAGCGACCTGCCAAGCCTCCCCAGTTTTGCGATCAATGTGGGGCTGGTTTGGA
>CAYWZF010000236.1:0-1555 GCA_964461555.1 uncultured Robiginitalea sp.
AAGCCCTTGCAATGCGAGGGGAATCCCCCCACCCCAGGGAACAAGGTAACTTTCCAGGCCGCAATCTCCCTGCGAGGAGAATCCCTGAAAACTTGAATATGTATGCCCGGCGTACAGGGCCAACTTCTCCTCCCCCCAATGGATCGATTCGCCTCTATACAACAGACCATACCTGAAAATAGAGTAACTTCATGCGCAAAAATCAAATCGGAATGCGCAAAATAATCGTGTTCGCCATGGTAACCCTCGACGGGGTGATGCAGGGGCCGGGCAGCCCGGAGGAAGACCCCTCCGGCGGCTTCAAATACGGAGGATGGGTGGCGCCCTACGGGGATGAAACGTACGACCAGGTAGTGCAAAAGGAGCTGGAGCCTGCCGATTACCTGCTGGGGCGAAAGACTTTTAAAATCTGGGCACATTACTGGCCCGGGCATGGCGAACACTGGCCGGGCATCAATGCCGGCACCAAATACGTGTTCTCCAAAAAAATGAAAAAATCCCATCCCCTGGTAAAGGGGTGGGAACATTCCATGGTGATCCGAAAGGTAAAGGCCATTAAAAAACTCAAAAAGAGCGAAGGTCCCGACCTGCAAGTCTGGGGCAGCAGCAAGCTCGTACAATTGCTTTTCAAACACGACCTGGTAGACGAATTTCGGCTTAAAATCCACCCGCTTACCCTGGGCAAAGGCAAAAAATTATTCGACAACCACGCCCACCCTTCCGCTTTTGCCCTAACCGAAACCACGGTTACCTCAACCGGGGTAATCATCGCCGCTTACAAAAGGGGTGGGGAAGTCGTTACAGGAACCGTCGGGGGGTAAGACCCCAGGGCCTGACGCTAAATCAACGTCTATGAAAAACCCCTTCAGGAATCCCTTGAAAATCCTGGCCCTGCTCCTGCCCTGCCTGGCCGTGGGGCAGCTCATCACCGTAAACGGCCCTCTTGCTCATGAAGACATGGGCCTGACCCTCATCCACGAGCACGTGCTGGTCGACTGGGTCGGGGCCGACAGCACGGGCTACCACCGCTGGGACCGGGAAGAAGTCGTGGCCAGGGCCCTGCCCTATTTCGAGGAACTGAAAGAGTATGGGGTACAGACGTTCCTGGATTGCACCCCGGCCTACCTGGGGCGCGACCCGTGGGTGCTGAAAGCACTGTCTGAACAGACCGGAATTAACATCCTTACCAATACCGGGTATTACGGGTCAGGCAACAATAAATTTGTTCCGAAAAGTGCCATGAACGCCACCCCCGGGGAAATGGCAGCCGCCTGGATAAGGGAATTCCGGGAGGGGATCGACGGGTCGGGTGTAAGGCCCGGGTTTATGAAAATCTCGGTTGAAAACCACAGCACCCTTTCAACCATACATGAAAAACTGGTGAGGGCGGCCGCGCTCACCCACCTCGAAACCGGCATGGCCATCGTCTCGCATACGGGGGGTGACGGGCCCGCCCTGGCACAGCTGAAAATATTGCGCGAAATGGGCGTATCGCCCGAGGCCTTTGTCTGGACCCACGCCCAGGGCGGTACCCTGGAAGGCTACCTGCAGGCCG
>CAYWZF010000237.1:0-1536 GCA_964461555.1 uncultured Robiginitalea sp.
TAGACGGGATTTGCCAGAAGATGGAACCGATTCTCTTTCCGCTTATTTCGGGCCTCATGGCCGCCATGTTGCACGTGATCTCGGGCCCCGACCACCTGGCTGCGGTAACCCCCTTTGCCCTCGAGAGCAAGCGCAGCGCCTGGCGCATCGGCATGACCTGGGGCGTGGCCCACCTTACCGGCATGCTGCTCATCGGGTTGCTTTTCATGATGTTCCGGCAGATGGTGCCGGTAGAGGCCATCTCAGCCTACAGCGAGCAGCTGGTGGGCGGGGTGCTGATCGCAGTGGGGGTCTGGGCGCTCTACACGGTTTTCCACAAAGGCCGGAAGCATTCCCACCTGCACATCCACCACGAAGACAAGCCCTTCATGCATAAACACCCGCACACCCATTCGGGCCAGGGCTCGCACGGCCACATGCATGCGACCACCCCGCAAAACCGGGGCCTGGCCACCTTCTCTATCGGCTTCTTGCACGGGTTGGCGGGGATCGCCCACTTTTTGCTTTTCCTGCCGGTGCTGGGTTTTGAGACCCGGGCCGAATCGGCGGCCTATATTTCGGGCTTCGGGCTTGGGACCGTGCTGGCCATGACCGTCTTTACCCTGGTGCTGGGCCATTTGTCGGACCTCGCAAAGAACTGGCACAACCCGCTATTCTTTAAGGGGGTGCGCGTGGCCGGCGGGCTTTTTGCCCTGCTGATCGGGGTGTACTGGCTGCTGGCCAATTAGCAGATGCGCGGGAGCTGTTCCCCCAGCAGGGGGGTCACGATGCGGCTTCCCCCAATGGCACTTTGCATAACGACCTTGCCCGGATGGGATTCACGCACCGAACCCACGCAGACGGCCCTGTAGCCGGCATTGTGGCGCCGCATGATCTCAAGGGCTGCCCCTTCGATGTCCGGGGCGACGAGGGCGCAGCACACCCCTTCATTGGCCACGTAGAGGGGGTCCATCCCCAAAATCTCGCAGGCGGCTGCCACCTGGGCGTCGAGGGGCAGGGCCGTTTCCCACAGCTCGATGCCCAGCCGGCTGTCTTGTGCAATCTCGGAACAGACGCTGGCCAGGCCTCCCCGGGTAGGGTCGCGCAGCAGGTGCACATCGCTCCCGAAATGGTCGAGGAGCTCCAGCACCATATGGTTCAGGCAGGCCGTGTCGCTGCGGATCTCCGACTCGAACTGCAGCCCTTCCCGCTCAGAGAGGATGGCCATGCCATGGGCTGCAAGGGGCCCGCTGAGCAGCAGGCGGTCGCCAGGCCGCACGTTTGACAGGGCAATGTTCGCCCTGGGGTGCACCTTTCCGATACCCGTGGTGTTGATGAAGATCTTGTCGCCCTTGCCCCGCTCGACCACCTTGGTATCGCCTGTCACGATCTGCACGCCGGCGGTTTCGGCGGCCTTTCGCACCGACTGGGCGATGCGGATGAAATCGGCCGTGGGCAACCCTTCTTCCAAAATGAAGCTCAGGCTGAGGTATTCGGGCCGGGCCCCGCACATGGCCACGTCATTTACGGTGCCGTTTACGGCCAGGTCGCCGATGT
>CAYWZF010000238.1:0-1535 GCA_964461555.1 uncultured Robiginitalea sp.
GCCGAGACCGGCAGCATGCACGAGCGGGTGGCCACGTCGCCCAGGTGTACGGTGCAGGAGCCGCACTGGGCAATGCCGCACCCGTATTTGGTGCCTACCAGGTTCAGGTGGTCGCGCAATACCCACAACAGCGGGGTGGCCGGGTCTACGTCCACTTCGCGCTGGGTTCCGTTGATGTTCAGGTTGAATTTTGCCATGATCTTTTAAATATGCCTGAAAGTAAGAAATATAATCGGTACCGGGCTTATAAGAATCAAACAGCTCGATTCTTTGCTTGCGCAAATCGGCCCGATTTCTGGAAAATAACCCGCAGCCCTCTGAATGTCAGGAGGCTAACCGCAGAGCGGGTCAGTTGCCGGTCGAGGGTTAAAGGTACGCTTCTGACCCAGGTACTGGTTTTGGGTGCAGCCAGGGCTCTGAAATATGGAAGCGATCAGGCCGGTCAGGCCCCGAGCCGGAACACCAGGCCGCCGCTGAAGCCGCCCATTATGATGGTGCTGCCCGCATTGATCCCTGTGCTGATGCCGCCGGTTCCGGCTCCCACATAGAAGCCACCCCAGTCTATGGGGAACAGCAGGTGGCCCTGCATTATGAGCCCCACCCGGTCCGAAAACATTACCACAACGCCCCCTTTGGCGCCCATGCTGAATTTTGTGACCGAATCGAGGCCGTTGGGCGCGATGCCGCGGTCGACATCTTTAGGGGATGAGACGGAGAACCCGATTTGCCCACCGAAGAAGGGTTTAACCTTGTCATTGCCAAAATAGCGGGTACCCCCCAGCATAAACCAGTCAATATTCAGGTCAGAGAGCCGGCTCTCGGCCGGGCTGGCAATGCGGTCGCGGATGCGGAGCTCGGTGCCCATGTTGATGTAGCTGACCTCAACCATGTAATCGGGGCGCACTTCGTACCCCAGGGAAATACCGAACATACCCCCGTCTTTTGCTTTAAGGTAGTTAGACCCGTAGTTGAGTTTGGCCCCGAACTGGTAGCCATAGGTAGGGGTGATCTCAATGGCCTGGGCATGGCCCCAGGTCGAAACCAACAATGTCACGACCAAACTAAAAAGGAACTTGTTTTTCATGGGGTTTGATTTTATGCTTAAAATTTATTGATTTCCAATCCGTTCCCTGGCATTCCTTCGAGCCCTGCACCTTCCTGCGAACCTCGTGCCCATCTGCTGCCTCGCGAAGCTGTTGCCGGTTACCAATTGGAAAGGTATACATAAATCGCGAAATCCCGGGTGATGCTGATGCGGTTCATGCCAATTATCCGGAATTTTTGCACTAACCGATTTTTGTATTCCCTATTTTTACAGGTGAAGTTGATTCCCTTCTCCGGAATCATCAAAGTGTGACGTCTAAAAATCCAAAAATGAAAAATCTTATTGTCTTTTTCGCGGTGCTCCTGCTTGGGGTGCAGGTTGGCTCCGCCCAGTCGAATGTGGAAGAGGTTGATTTCCTGCAATCCATTATCGGGGCCGAGAAAAAAGCGGTCGTTGCCGATTTCATCGATGTGACGCCTCAGGCTTCCGC
>CAYWZF010000239.1:0-1533 GCA_964461555.1 uncultured Robiginitalea sp.
CCCCCTGGTGGGGTCGCGCAGCAGGTGCACATCGCTTCCGAAATGGTCGAGCAATTCCAGGACCATATGGTTCAGGCAGGCCGTGTCGCTCCGTATCTCTGACTCGAACCGGAGCCCCTCCCGCTCCGACAGGATGGCCATGCCGTGGGCCGCCAGGGGCCCGCTCAGCAGCAGCCGGTCTCCGGGTCGCACGTTCGACAGGGCGATGTTGGCCCGTGGGTGAACCTTCCCGATACCGGTGGTGTTGATAAAGATCTTGTCACCCTTGCCCCGCTCCACCACCTTGGTGTCGCCCGTCACGATCTGGACCCCCGCGGTTTCGGCCGCCCGGCGCACCGACTCGGCAATCCTGATGAAATCGGCGGTTGGCAACCCTTCTTCCAAAATAAAGCTCAGGCTGAGGTATTCGGGCCGTGCCCCGCACATGGCCACGTCATTTACGGTGCCGTTTACGGCCAGGTCGCCGATGTCGCCCCCTTTGAAGAAAATGGGCGACACCACGAAGCTGTCGGTCGAAATGGCCAGGGGCCCTTCTATGGGGAGTACCGAGCCATCGTGCTTCCGGTCGAGGAAGGGGTTGGAGAAGGTGCTGAAGACGATCTGGTCGAGGAGCTCTCGGGTCATGAGGCCCCCGCTTCCATGGCCGAGCTGGATGCTGTCGGGAAAGGCTGGCTGTTTCATAGGGTTCGGCTTAGGGATTGTGGGCAAAATGATAATAGGCAGCGCAGGCGCCCTCAGAAGATACCATAGGCGCGCCCATGGGGTTCCTCGGGTTGCATGTGGTGCCGAAATGCGGGCATTCATGCGGTTTTTTCTGCCCCTTCAGGATGGCTCCGGCCATACAGGTATTCGGGGTCTCGATACTTGCGCCCTCGAGGTCAAATTTGTGCTCGGCATCAAAGGCCCGGTAGGCGCTGCGCAGGGCATACCCGCTGGCCGGGATTTTGCCGATGCCCCGCCAGCTGCGGTCGGCCACTTCGAAGACGTCGGCGATCACCTTTTGGGCAGCCTGGTTCCCCGCCTCGGTCACGGCCCGGGCGTACTGGTTCTCGACCCGGTATTCGCCCTGCTCCAGTTGCAGCACGGCCCGGTAGATGCCTTGCACCAGGTCGAGGGGTTCAAACCCGGTCACCACGATGGGCACCCTGAAGCGTTCGGCGATGGGGTGGTACTGCCAGTAGCCCATGATGGCGCAGACATGGCCAGCCCCCAGAAAGGCGTCAATGGCGCAGAAGGGGTCATCCAGGATGCCCTCCATGGCAGGGGGTACCAGCACATGGGAGACCAGGATGGAGTAGTTCGTGAGCCCCTCCTTTTTTGCCTGCAGCACCGAAAGGGCATTGGCCGGGGCTGTGGTCTCAAAGCCCACCGCGAAAAAGACCACTTCCCGCCCCTGGTTTTCGCGGGCGATTTTGACGGCCTCCAGGGGCGAATAGAGCACCCGCAGGTCCCCGCCCCGCGATTTGGCCTCGAGCAGGCTGCCCCGGCTGCCGGGCACCCTGATCATATCCCCGAAGGAGCACAAGACAGCCC
>CAYWZF010000240.1:0-1505 GCA_964461555.1 uncultured Robiginitalea sp.
CAATTTCACGGGCGTGCTCCAGCTCGCGGGCCTGGGTCCGTTCCCGCTCCTTGCGGAGGGTGCGCTGCCGCTGGTAGCGGTGGACCTGGTACCCTACAAAGGCCAGGACAAGAGCATAGGCGAGGTAGGCCCAGGCGGTCTGCCACCAGGGCGGGGCGATGGAGAAGGCAATCGTCTTTTCGCCGCTCCACTCCCCGTTCGGATTGGCCGCCCGCACCGAAAAGGTATAGTCCCCGGGCTTCAGGTCATAGAAGTAGGCGGCACGGGCCCCGCCCACCTCGCGCCAGTCGTCATCTACCGGTGCAAGCTTGTAGGCAAACTGGTTATTGGACGGGTTGTCGTAATGGATGCCGGTGTAAGTGATCGAGAGGTTGTTTTCGGAATGGTCAAGGGAAACGACCTCCCCCTCTGAGAAAGGTACCGATGCTGCACCCGCCTTCAGCCCCGTGATCCGGGTGATGGGGGGGCGCGTTTCCTTGGCAAAATCGGTGGGGTCAAAAACCGTGATTCCGTTGCTGCCGCCAAAGACGAACAGCCCGTTCGACATATGCAGGGAAGCGCGGTCGGCATACAGGCTTTGGGCCCCTTCTTCGTTCCCATAGCTGGTAAAGGTTTCCGTTTCCTTGTCAAAACGCGCAATGCCCCTGAAGGTGCTCAGCCAGAGCACTTCGTTGGCCTTGTCTTCCAGTATGCCCTGTACGCTGGGGCTGGGCAGGCCATCCCTGACCCCGTAGTATTTGATCTCCCCGGTTTTCGGGTCATAGCGGTTCAGCCCGCCCTGCCAGGTACCGACCCACAGGGTGCCGTCTTCGTCTTCGAGCAGGGAATTGATATCCTGAGAGGAAAAGACCGGGCCTTTTTTCGGGTCAAACCCGTGCCGCTCGAGCTCGTCGGTTTCCGCATTCAGGAAAAACAACCCTTCGTTGGTCTGTACCCACATGCCGCCCTGCCGGCTCTCCATGACCTGCAGCACTTCGTTGCTGGTGACCTGCCCCATCTCCCCCTTGCTGAAGTCATACAGGCTGTATCCGTCGCCTGATTGCCGGTACAGCCCAGACCCGGTGCAAATCCAAAGCGCCCCCTGCGAATCCCTGTATACCGAAAACACGACATTCAAAGACTTCACCTCGCTCAAGATATGGGGGTCTACCACCTTTCCGGTATTGACATCGTACCCGTAGAGCCGGTTGTCTGAAAGGAACAGGAAGCGCCCTTTGTCGTAGGCGTTTATCATCACCAGGTTCGGGAACTGGGGCAATTTCTCCCGGAAGAGGAATTTTTCGACTTCCCCCGTGCGGGGGTCTACTTTATTCAGGCCTTCTTCCCCGGCCCAGTTCGTGGTTGGGAACCAGATATTCCCCTGCTCGTCTTCAAAGGGGTTGTTGACCCACCCCGCGGTGACCGAATTCGGATCATTCGGATTGTGCAGGTAAGAGGTCAGGGATTGCCGGGGAGGGATGTTATACAGGCCATAGGCGCTGGTCCCCAGCCAGATATTGCCCATG
>CAYWZF010000241.1:0-1484 GCA_964461555.1 uncultured Robiginitalea sp.
AGTGATCCTCAGAAAAAAAGATGCATTGGTCTCCCCGAGTTAATTCTTTGCAAAAAGTTGGCCCGAGCATACTAGGAGCGCGAAACTTGAGTTTACTTTGAAAAGCCGCCTCATGCGCGCCTGACCCCTGACCACTGATATCTTTAAAACAATCATGAGAACGCTCACCCTACCCTTCTTTATTCTTTTCTTCGCAATTACCCTGAACGCCCAGCAATGGGAAACCGATTTTGACCGTGCCAAAGCCCGGGCCGCCGAAAATGACCTGCCGATCGTGCTCGTCTTTCAGGGCTCTGACTGGTGCGCCCCCTGTATTAGGCTCGACCGGGAGGTCTGGGCCACCGAAGCCTTTCGCACCTATGCCGAAACACACTTCGTGATGCTGAAGGCCGATTTCCCCAGGCGCAAGCAGAATGCCCTGCCTCCTGCACAGACAGAAGCCAACGCCCGCCTGGCAGAGCACTACAACAAGAACGGGATCTTCCCCATGGTGGTGGTTCTGGATGCCGAGGGGAACGTGAAGGGACGGGCCGGGTACGAGCGGCTGAGCCCTGAAGACTACATAAAATTGCTCGAATCCTTTACCCACTCCTAGTGCTGCGCACCCTGCTTTTCGTCTTCCTGGCGGTTGCGCCAGCCTGGGCCCAGCAGCCGTACAAACGGGTGCTCAAGCTGATGGGCAGCCGCTTCGAGATCACGGTGGTAGCCCCTTCCCAGGAGCAGGCCGATACCTGGATTGACCTGGCCGTGGGCGAAATATCGCGGATCGAGGCCCTGATCTCGTCGTGGGACCCCGCCTCCCAGACCTCCGAGATCAACCGGATGGCAGGGGTGCGGCCCGTGGTTGTAGACCCCGAGCTTTACGGCCTCATCGAGCGGTCAGTGGGGATCTCGAGGCTTACCGACGGGGCCTTTGACATTTCGTATGCCTCTATGGACCGGATCTGGAAGTTTGACGGGAGCATGACAGAAATGCCTTCGCCCCAAGCCATCCGTGAATCGGTGGCGCGGGTGGGTTTCGGGAAGATCGTGCTCGACCCTGAAAAGCACAGCGTCTTTCTGCCGGAGGCTGGCATGAAGATCGGCTTCGGGGGCATCGGAAAAGGCTATGCAGCCGATCGCGCCCGCGACCTGCTGATCGAACACGGGGTCCCGGCCGGCATCATCAACGCTTCAGGCGATATGAATACCTGGGGGCACCAACCTGGGGGCAAGCCCTGGCAGGTGGCCATTACCAACCCCCTTGACAAACACAAATCGTTCGGCGTGCTGCCCATCTCAGACCGGGCAGTGGTCACCTCGGGCGACTATGAGAAATACGTCACCTTTGGCGGCAGGCGCTACGCCCATATCATCGACCCCCGCACCGGCTACCCGGCAACGGGCATCCTGAGCGTCACGATCTTCGCCCCCCGGGCCGAACTGGCCGATGCCCTGGCCACCTCTGTCTTTGTGATGGGGGTAGAAACCGGGCTAGACCGCAT
>CAYWZF010000242.1:0-1428 GCA_964461555.1 uncultured Robiginitalea sp.
TTCCTGAGCTTTATCGGGTGGTTTGCCTGGCTCGACCTGGAGCTGTACCGCCAGTACCGGGAGGAGCCCGCGCCCTGAGGCTGCAGGGCCATCCCCCTGCTGCCTGCCCGAAGGCGGCTCAGCCCTCAGATTCCGTTCCCGATCCCATCTTAACCAATGTTTTACGTGTATGTAGCTGATCGGCTTCAGATTTTTTTTACATTTAGCCTATGGTGATCATAGAGAAATGGGGCCCAAAATGGCCCATCTTCCTTTTCCTGTTTGGCGCATTTATGCTCCCGGCGCATTTAAAGGCACAGGAGGCCATACCACAAAAAGGTTCGGATCAGCCAAGGAAGTATAACCAGGCTGATACGGTCCGGATCAGGAGTTTGTTGGAACAGTCAGAATCTGTCCGGTCGATAAATCCCGATTCTTCCATCTTATTTGCCCAGAGGGCGGTTGAATTGTCGGGAGATGTAGGCTATGATAATGGCAAGGCTCTTGGCTTCAAGTATATCGGAAACGTGAATTTTGACCGGGGGAACCTGCAGGATGCCCTCGACTACTATAACCGGGCCCTGAAAGTGTATGAGACCATGTCCGATACCTTGGGCATCAGCAACCTGCAGAGTAATCTGGGCTCCGTCTACGCCAATTTGGGGGATGCCCCAAAGGCGCTTGACTTCTACATTAAATCCCTCCGGAACGCCCAAAGTTTGTCCGATACCCTGCGGATAGGAACGGCCTATATGAACCTCGGCACGGTATATCAGGAAGATGCAACCACGCAACAGCAGGCTATTGAAAGCTACCAGCTCGCTATTGAAATGTTCGAAAAAATCGATTACAAACTGGGAGTTGCCGGCACGAGCCTGAACTTCGGTCAGTGGTATGTCGATCAGGGCAAACCTGTCGAGGCCATTCCCTACCTGCAAAACGCTCTTGAGGGTTTCAAGGAGCTGGGGTTTTATGAGGCTTATACCTTAAATGTCCTTGGCCAGGCATATTTCGAGCTGGGCCGGTACCAGGTGGCCGAAGGATATTACCAGCAGGCGCTGGCCCAGGCCGCGGAGAAACCCAACCTGGGGGAAGAAAGCAAAACCTACCTGGGCCTTGCAGATATCTATCAAAAACAGCTTGATAATGCCCGGGCCATTGAATCATACAAGAAAGGACTTGATCTGGCAAAACAGACAGGCGTTCTCGAAGATCAGGGCGAGGCTTACTCCGGTTTGTCTGAATCGTATGCGGCCCTGGCTGACTTCAAAAATGCCTTTGATGCGCAACAGCAATACACCGTCATTCAGGATTCCATGAAGTCTGAGAATTATCAGGCCGAAATGAGCAAGCTCCGGGTGCAGTTCGACCTGGAAAATGCGGAACAGGAGATTGACCTGCTGAATACCCGCAACACCCTGAATGAATTGCAGATCGAAGAAGACGCCC
>CAYWZF010000243.1:0-1415 GCA_964461555.1 uncultured Robiginitalea sp.
AAAGAAAAGGGCGGTTCCGGCGAACTTCTGTCCCTTGAAATCTACGTCAGGGGTGCGGCCGCCGCTTAACCTGCGCAACCTCGGTTGCTCCGAACCGGCTAAACTGCGTTTACCGCACGCCCTTCCTTGATTTCTACGGGCCAGAACTTATGCCGGCCTCCTCCGCCTGCGGCGGAATGGGCCGATCTGGAATAGGAGGCAAACCGGCCTTTTTTTGATTCGTACGAAATCAAGCAAATCTTGCCGCAGAGAAAGGGGAGCCGCGTCGGAGGGCGAAGCCCGGAGGTTACGCGGCGAGGCCCAAGATTTGCGTAGGATTTCAAGAAGCAAAAAACCGGCCGCGCCCTTTCTTTTGGTTCGTTTTCTTTATTCACCAACTTTTCTATTGTTGCTCATCGGTGTTCATGAATGCTTCGCATTTGGGCGAGCAATGAAACCGACGAAGGAGGTTCACGAATACCTTAACAGAAAATAGAGATGAAATGAGTAAAATGAACAAATAAGAGCGAGTCACGCCTGCGGCGTGACGAGCTTATCTCCCGACAAAGTCTGAGTCAGGTCTTTCCAGGGAACCTGAAAGTTTAATCCCCCCCAGCCATGGCCTTGGTAAGCACAGCGACCGTGGCCTCATAACTCTGCGCCAGCATTTCCTCGGCACTCCATTGGGCCCAGTAGCCCTTGTTGAACAGCTCTACCGAAAAACCGCCCCGGAAGCCAGCCCGGTAGAGTTTAGGAATAACCATGTCGAACGGGCAGGAGCCCTCCCCGGGCAGCACCCGGTCGGCATCGGTGAGCTCGCTGAAGGCCGGGGTGGCCGGGTAGTCGTTCATGTGGATCACGGGCAGGCGGGCGCCGTTCAGGAGGTCTACTGTATCCCAGGTGTTGCCGCCCCGGTGCACGTGGTACATGTCGAGCAGCATGGCAGCTTTCGGGTGGCCGGTGGCGATGGTAATCTGGGCGCAATCCGAAACCCGGTGCAGGGCGCCCATGCCCCAGAGCTCGAGCAGGGGGGTCACGCCGGTTTCGTTCCCGAGCTCCAGGATGGCCCGGTAGCGGGCCGCGTACTCGTCCATTTTAGCGGGGTCGAGGGTTGAAAGCCCCATCACCGGGGTGGCGATGAATAGCCCGCCCAGGTCAGCGATGATCTCCATTTCCTGGTGTAACTGTTCAATGGCTTTCCGACGCTCGTCTGCATCGTCGTTGCACCATTGCGAGAACCCGATGATGTTCTCGAGCACCAGGTTGCCCGCCTCGAGTTTTTCCTTCAGGCCAGCTGTGGACCCGCCCTTCTCCAGATAGGCCCGGATGTCGCGCATCCAGAGCTCGGTGCCGTCGAAGCCTGCCCGGGCGATCAGGTCGATCTGCCGGTCTACCGGCAATTCATAAGCCATGAGCGTGGAAGTATTCAGGCTTAC
>CAYWZF010000244.1:0-1391 GCA_964461555.1 uncultured Robiginitalea sp.
GCCTGGGGGTGAGCTATACCGATATTTTCACGAAACTGCACCTGTTCCAGTTCGGCCTGAAGCGCGCCGACCTGAAATTTTACCACTACAGCCGCAATTCGGCCTTTTCGTCCTTTATCATCACGGCCGGCGTGAACTTCGTGCTGGACCCTTAATTCAGAATAGGGGGTAAAGGGGTGTGCCTTCCTGCTCTTTGTGGTATAAATCAGCCAGGCGGGTCATCAGGTGAGAGACGATTTGCTCCTCGCTCCGGCCCTGCCGGTACATGCCGTAGGATTCCCTGAGCTGCTCTTTGAGAAAGTAATCAAGGTCATCAGAGCCAAACTGGTGGAAAGACCGCCACGAGACCAGGCCTTCGAGCATGCGCCGGTGCGCCAGAAACCGCTGGCGGGCCGTTTCGCACTCCCGCTGCATCGCCTGGTTGCTCCGGTTCTCTTCCCGGTGCGACTCCAGATAGCTCTGCTGGTAGGCCGTTCGTACCCGGTAGTCGGCTTCCCTTGCCTCGGCAATCAGCCGAAAATAAGCCCGGCTGACCAGTTTGGGATAGGTGTTCAGGAAACGTGGATCGACCGCCGTGCTGTCGAGGTCGTTTATTCCGGGCAGGGCATAGTAGGCGGGCCGGTCAGGCGAGACCTGGCCTACACGTCGGGTCAGGGACTCGTTCCACTCCGGCGACCCGACCACGTTGGTCCAGGCTTCTGCATACGGGTCTTCTTCCCGGGGCAGGCCAGAACAGCCTGACAGGAAGAGCAAGGCGAGGGCAAAGCCCGCCAGCCCGGAAGTCGGTCTCGGTTTCATTTCCATCTCGTGTTCCGGCTCCAAGGAACCACATATTCGGAACCTTTGAAAATCTCCTTGGCGAAAGGCGGCCTTTTATCGACAAACTAACTGAATACCAGGCCTCCCGACCAAGCCGGGCGCCAGGGCATCAGCGACCTTGGGCAGGCAGGTACAGCACCCCTATGCCGGCCTGCTGCAAGGCCTGGTTCAGGGCAGCCACCTGCCGGTCGAGGATGTCGCGGGCGGTTGCCTTGTGCCGGGCCCACACCCCGTTGAGTTCGGCGATCTTTTGCCTGGTGCCTTCATTCACCCGTGGGATGGCGCTATCTCCGTGGTTCAGGGCCGTCAGGTACTCGGCCGTAAAGCCGTTTACGAAATTCTCCACATCGTCATATGCCTTTGACAGGCGCTGTACCATGGTTTTGTCCCAGGCATCCATGGCCTTTGACAGCTCCCCTGCCTGTTGCTTCAGGGCCGTCTGGCCCGAGGTTTCCAGATTTGATTCCAGCGCCTTCAGGCGGCCGTGAAGGGCATGCATCTGATTGGTGAGCACGGTCATTTCAGTGTAGGTGGCCTCTGCCTGTTCCATAAAGCGGTCGTAATCGGCAAAC
>CAYWZF010000245.1:0-1379 GCA_964461555.1 uncultured Robiginitalea sp.
AGCACTGGGAGGCCTCTGCCGGGGGCGAGAGCGCCTTCCTGGCTTTTGACCCCAAAAACCCGGTCAAGGTGATGGGCGGCAGCTACCTGGGGTACGTGGAATTGCTCGACGTACCTTCGAAGGTGGGCACCCTGGTGATGATTGAACCCAACCTGTACCTGGGCCTCCCCGCCCGCGAAATGAAGTACCTCTTCAACTGGAATGCACCCATCATCAAGTCGATGCACGAACCCAACACCTATTACCACGCGGCACAGTACATGCTTCGCACCCGGGACGAAGGTCGTTCATGGGAAGTTGTTTCGCCTGACCTGACCGGCAACCAGGATGAAAAGCAGGGCAATGGGGGAGCCCCCTACACGAATGAAGCCGTGGGCGCCGAGAACTACGGCACCATCTCGTATGTGATCGAGTCGCCCCACCAGGCGGGGGTCATCTACACCGGCAGCGACGACGGCCTGGTGTACCTGACGCGCGATAACGGCCAGACCTGGGAAAACATCACCCCGAAAGGGATGCCCGAAACCCTGGTGAACGCCATAGAGGTCTCTCCCCACGACCCGGCCACGGTGTATATCGCCACCACCCGCTACAAGTTCAACGACCATACCCCGGCCCTGTACAAGAGCACCGATTACGGCAAGACCTGGAAGAATATCACCGCCGGCATCCCGGTTGGGGCCTATACCCGGGTGGTTCGGGAAGACCCTGTGCGCAGGGACCTTTTGGTTGCCGGCACCGAAACCGGCATCTATGTCTCCTTCAATGGGGGGATGGCCTGGGAACCCCTGAAGGCAAACCTGCCGGTGGTGCCCATCACCGACCTGCAGATTCGCTTTGGCGACCTGATCGTGGCCACGCAGGGAAGGTCTTTCTGGATTTTGGACGACATGGCGTTGCTCAGGCAATACCGCGGCCCGGTCGCGGGCGGGCATCTCTACCAGCCCGAAGATGCAGTCTACCCCAACTGGTACAGCAGCATGGATCGCAGCCAGCCTGCAGGAACGCATCCTTTGCTTGGGGTCAACCCGGCCAGCGGTATGCCCTTGTACTATGAGCTGCCCGAACTCCCCGACTCTGTGGAGGTGCGCCTCGACATCCGCAATGCCTCCGGGAAGCTGGTGCGCACCTACAGTTCCAAACCCGATCCGAATTATGTCAGCTATGAGGGGGCGCCTTCCCCGGCCCCGGTGCTGCCCGCCAAAAAGGGGCTGAACCGCTTTGTCTGGGACCTGCGCCACCCCACCCTCCCCGGCGCCCCTGAAGTGTATATCGAGGGGAGCTTTCGCGGGCACAAGGCCATACCGGGCGATTATTCCTTTGAGCTGAGCTTCGGGGACAAGCGCCTGACTACCCGGGCCGCCATCGGCAAAAACCCC
>CAYWZF010000246.1:0-1345 GCA_964461555.1 uncultured Robiginitalea sp.
CGGGCACAGCCACCCCCATGATCACCACCATCACGATCACGACCACCACCATCACGATCACGACCATCACCATCACCACGATCATGGCCACCCTCATGACCATCACCACCATGAGCATTCCCATGCCCATGCCCACGGCCATGATCACCACCATCATCCGCATCACCATTCCCATGAGCACGCCCACAGTCATGACCACCCGCATGACCATGGGGCCGCTGCCCTGGCCCCGAACCGGAAGGTAATCGAGGTGGAACAGGACGTGTTGCGGCACAATGACCTGATGGCGGCCCGCAACCGGGGCTATTTTGAAGCAAAGAATATTTTGGCCCTCAACCTGGTCAGCTCTCCGGGCTCGGGCAAAACAGCCCTGTTGGAGCGCACGCTCTCAGACCTGAAGGGAGAGATCCCCTTTTACGTGATCGAAGGCGACCAGCAGACCCTGAACGACGCCAACCGGATTGCGGCGGTCGGGGTGCCTGTGCGCCAGATCAACACGGGCAAGGGCTGCCACCTTGAAAGCGATATGATCTACGAGGCGGTGCGGCAATTGGACCCGAAGAACGATTCGGTGCTCATGATCGAAAATGTGGGGAACCTGGTGTGCCCTTCCATGTTCAACCTGGGCGAGCAAAAGCGCGTGGTGATCATCAGCGTGACCGAAGGGGAAGACAAGCCCATCAAGTACCCCGACATGTTCCACAGCTCGGACATCTGCATTATCAACAAGACAGACCTGATACCCTATCTGAACGTCGACCTGCAAAAGCTCAGGGATTATGCCCTGCAGGTGAACCCGAACCTGCGCTTTTTTGAACTCTCTGCCCTGAAGGGCGACGGCATGGAAGCCTGGTACGACTGGCTCCGCGGGCAACTCCCGGGGCGCACCCAACATGAATCCTAATCTTCAGCGCCATGTGCTTGTCGATCCCCGGAAGACTTATTGAGATTACCTCGGCCCTGGACGAAACCTTTCGTATCGGGCGGGTTTCCTTTGACGGGGTGGTCAAGGAGGTAAACCTGACCCTGGTGCCCGAGGCACAACCCGACGACTATGTGATGGTCCATGTAGGGGCTGCCATTGCGGTGGTCAACGAGGAAGAAGCACAAAAGACATTCGAAGTGCTCCGCCAGCTCGGGGAACTCGACGAACTGGAACCGCCGGAACTCCCGTAACACCCAGACCATGCCCTATTTCGAGCTCAAAAAGGAAGACACCGATTTTCCGCCTGCTTTTTTCTCAGACCAGGACGGGCTGCTGGCGGTGGGGGGCGACATGACCGAGGCCCGGCTGCTCAGGGCCTACCACAGCGGGGTGTTTTACTGGCATCACCCCATGAAACAT
>CAYWZF010000247.1:0-1329 GCA_964461555.1 uncultured Robiginitalea sp.
GGCCCCGCCCGTGTTAAAGATAAGGCCGGTGCCTGCAAAAACACAGCAGCAAGCCCTTTGGCCCCTGGCAACGCGGCACCTGCTTCATGACATCTGGCGTGATTTTACCGGTGGCCAACTTTACTGCGCAAAGGCCTTTGTGACCTGTCTGCACTCCGTAGTCGTTCCCATCCTGACTTTCCTCATAGGATGCCGCCCCTTTGAAGCGTAGCTTTGAACGTTCCAAGGATTCAAAGCCATGAAAACAGTTCTTTTCCTGCTGCTCATGCTCCACGGGCTCATCCACCTGATGGGCTTTGCCAAGGGCCTCGGTTTGTGGGAGCCCCCGGGGTTTAACCATTCGGTAGGGGCCGCCGCCGGTATTTTGTGGGGAGTGGCCGGTCTGTTGACAATGGTCTTTGGCCTGTTGTACCTTTCGGGCAGCAATGCCCAGGTCTGGGCCGGCCTGCTGGCCGCAGCCCTTTCGCAGGCCCTGATCTTCAGTGCCTGGGGCGATGCCCGCTGGGGCACCCTGGCCAATCTTTTGGTCCTCTTGCTTGTCGCATTCGCCTGGGGAAGGGCCCGCACAGACCAGCGCTGGGAGGCCTCCCTGGCGGCGGTGAGCATGTTGGCTCCTGAAATGCAAAGCCCCGCCCCGGGTACGCCTGGAACGGAAGTGCCTGGGGTGGTGCAGGCATGGCTACAACGCTCCGGGGCCCTGGGGCGCGAACCAGCCGCCATCGGGATAATCGGGCAGCGTGCCCGCCTGAAACTCAAGCCGGGGCAGGAGACCTGGCTGGAGGCCCGGGCCTGGCAGCGAACCAACCTGGCTGAGCCCGCCTTTGCCTGGCGCGTGAACGTACCCCTTTGGGGCCCGGTTTTCATGGATGGCCTGGATCAGTACCTCGACGGCAAAGGCTCTATGTACATTGCCCTGCAGGCACTACTTCCCGTAGTGAATGAAACGGGGCCTATGATCGACGAGGGGGCTGCCCAGCGCTTCCTGGGCGAAATGGTCTGGTTCCCCGGTTTTGCCCTGAGCCCCTATGTCAGCTGGGAGGAAACAGCCCCCCTGGCAGCCCGAGCCACTTTGAGGTACGGAGGCCTGGAGGCCGCGGGGACCTTCCATTTCAATGGGCAGGGCGAGGTGGTGCGCTACGAGGCCCTGCGCTTCAAGGGCAACGCGCCTGAGGCCCGCCGCTATCCCTGGGTGCTGGAGATACAGGACTACCGCGAATTCGACGGGGTTCGGGTGCCTTCCCGCATGACCGCCACCTGGATGCTGGAAGACGGCCCATGGACCTGGATGGAGCTGGAAGTGACGGGTTTGGAGGTGCGTGGGGAGGTTCC
>CAYWZF010000248.1:0-1312 GCA_964461555.1 uncultured Robiginitalea sp.
GGGTGGCAGTGCCGTTCTGGGTGCTGTAGGTAAAGCTGATGGGCTGTACGGCATTCCCACCCCCCTGGAGGCTCACGGTGAACTGGAAGGTGCTGGTACCGCTGTTTCCCTCATTCTGGCTCACATTGTTGATCACCAGGCCCTGGAGGTCGTCGTTCAGGATGGTGCCCGTCCCTACCGTCGTGCCCAGATCGACCCCAGAGCTCGGATTGTCGATTTCTACAGTAAAGGTTTCATTCGGTTCGGGGATGGCATCTGCTACGACAGGCACGGGCACCTGCACGCTGTTCTGACCGGCGGGAATGGTGAATAAAATATTGTTGAGGCGGGTATAATCTGCGGGCTGAGTTGCAGAACCATTGTCGGTATTGACCCGGAAATTAATATTCTGTACGGCAAGCCCCCCCCCATTTATGGAAACCGTGAAGACAAAATTGGTGGTGCCTCCGCCCGAACCCTCAGCCTGGCTCACATTATTGACGCTGATGGTCTGGCTGTCGTCATTCTGAATAGTCCCCACACCTGTATTATCTGCAAGCGTCGCGTTTACCGGATTACTGAGTAGCACATTGAAGGTTTCATCGTTCTCCGGATTGGTATCGCCATTGACCTGAACGGTTACCGTGGTACTCGAACTACCTGCATTGATCTGCCCGCTGCCGCTGGTAGCCACATAGTCGTTGTTGGCCACGGTTGCGCTCCCATTGGATGTGTTAAAATCAAAGGTAATATTGCTTAAGGCATTGCCTCCGCCCGCTACGCTCACTGTAAAGGTAAAGGCCGTCTGGCCGCTGTTCCCTTCGTTCTGGCTGACGTCGGTGATGGTGATGGCCTGGAGATCATTGTCATTGATGGTTCCCGTAGCCGTGTCACTGTCATCCACCGCTGCATTGCCCGATGTTAGCGTAACGGTGAAATTTTCAGGCCCTTCTGCAATCGCATCGTCCAGTGTGGCCACCGTAAACTGCTGCGTCTCCCCGGCCGTTCCAGCAAAGTTCAATACCTGGGCTGCGTTGTTATAATCTTCAGGGGCAACCAGGGGAATACCACCTCCCGTAGCCGTGCCTCCGGTATAACCCGTGGTTACCGTAAAGCCCCCGCTCACTGCATTATTCAAGGTAACCGTGAACAACATCCCGGTGCCTTCCGTCACCGTTACATCTGCTATGGTGATAGCGGCACTATCATTGTCATTGATGGTACCTATGGCCGTATCGCTGTCGACTACTGCTACATTGCTGGCTGATAGATTTACAGCAAAAGTCTCCTGACCCTCTACGATCGCATCATCCAATGTTGCAATTGTAAACTG
>CAYWZF010000249.1:0-1298 GCA_964461555.1 uncultured Robiginitalea sp.
CCTGTTTCGGTCTTCATTCCAGAAAAACCTGCCGAAAGGCGTAAAGATGTAGCTATTGTTGGTTGAATAGATCGCATACAGGGAAGCCAGGGAGGGAGGCGATTCAACATCCTGGGGATCTATTTTGAAAAACCACATGCCCAGGCCCCCGAAGCCGGTATCCATTACCGGGCTGCTTGTCACCAGCGGAATTGCCAGAAAGGTTTTGGAAGCTTCATTGAAGGAAGAGTCCGTTTCCACGGTCTGCTGCCCGAAAGACTGTACGGTGGTCAGTACCAAAAAGACCAGGCAAAATGGGGATAGATACGGCTGCTTCATAGTACCTGATTTGAAGAGCATCCAAGGTCTTTCCGCAAGTGAAGCAAGTATGTCAAAACACCCGGGGTCCGGAATAGGCCACATACCCGGCGTACAGGAGTATCCCGCGGGCCTTGACTTCTCCGAATTTGGTTCTGGCAGTGACTTCAGGACCGGAAGAAACCTACTTAAAGGTACGAAACTAATGCTTAATCCAGCCCTGAATCATCCATTTTTCCACTACCAGGCATCCCGGTTCCCACTCTGTTGGGGTCGCGCCGGAGACCTCAGGCCCTTCCTTTCACCACGCCTCATTAATCCAAAGCTATTCCGGGGCCTGACCGTTGTCGCCCCCTTTTGGTTTGGGCGGGCTGTACAACCGCACCCTCAGGATAAAATCGCTCGATTTGTTATTGGTCTCGGTGATGTTCTTGGTGCGGTTAAAGATGAGGTAGGTCTCCACCCGCCATTCGCTTTTAAAACGATACCCCAACCCCGGAGACAACCGCAAAAGGTCATTATAGCGGTCGGTTTTCTTCAGGTTGATGAAAACCTCAGCTTCCAGGGGGATGTAGAACCCTTCCGTAAAATCGAGGTGCAGCCCATCCAAGGGGATTTGAGTGGCGATCCGGTAGCGAAACCGAAAACCGGGCTTCCAGTTTGAGTCGTCAAAAGTCTTCTGCAACCGCTCCTCAAGCCGGGCGTAGTTTTTCAGGGTCACTTGCTTAATGGTCGGAATGTCAAAGGTCAGGCCCTGCGACAGCCTGAATTCCAAGTTATCTTTCGCACCTGTATTTTGCGTGTAAATGACCCCTCCTCCCAGGCGGAACGATTTGATAACAGCCTTTCCCGACAAAACACCCTTTTCCCTTTTGTTGCGGAAATCCAGGGTCGAAATGACCTGGAAGCGGTTGTAGACTTCGGGGATGATCTTGCGATAGGCAAACTGGGTACTCAGGATCCGGTATTCCGACAGGATCGTGGTGGGGTTGTAATCGCGA
>CAYWZF010000250.1:0-1292 GCA_964461555.1 uncultured Robiginitalea sp.
CGAAAGCAGCCCCTGTTGATAGACCAGGTCGAGGGCCAGGCTGCCCTGCAGGTTTCTGGAGAGTATTTGCGAGAACCCGAGCCCTGCCGAGTAAGAGTTTCGGTTGGTTTTTGTGAAGGGCTCAAAAGAAGGGGTGTAGTCGGGGTTGCCTGTAATGGGCCCGGTCAGGAAAAGTGCGTCGGCCAGGCCAAGGCCGCCCGGGCCAAATGGCCTGAGTTCGTAAGGGTAGATGGCATTCCAGCTGTCGAGGAACACATTCCCCTTCACCGAGACTTCCGTGTTCTTGTCGTTGAAGAGCCAGGTATGGCTGCCCCCGAACCCCAGGGAGAAATAGTCGTATTCCACCGAGACCGAGAGGTGGCCGCTCCAAATGCGGTTTCGGTCGTCGGAGTGGTGCGTAAAGCTGATCACGGCATTCGACCAGAGGTCAGAACCCGACGCCCCCGAGCTGGCCACAAAAGGGTCTGCCGGGCCATCGAAAGGGTTGACGTTGCTGGATGAAGCTGAGGTATAAGCCGATATCCCCACATCCACGCCCAATATGTCGTCTTCATTGAGGGGCACGGCCACCACAATGGTGGCAGTGGCATCGGTGAGTTCTTCAGTGCCGATGCCCCCGGTAACGGCGGCATTGTTTCCGTCCTGCTGGTAATAGCTGCTCAGGAAATCAATCTCGGCGGCGTCGAGCGCCCTTTTCTTGTAATCGCCCTCCCCGGTTTCCTGCGCAGCAGCCAGGGTGCAGGCCAGGCCAAGGAGTCCAAGTAGCTTCTTCATGGCCAGGACTTAGTTGCAGCCGCAGCCGCCCCCGGTTTTACCCCCGTTCCCGCCCGAGGCAGCCTCGCGATAGGAATGCATGGTGAGCAGGTTCCGGTCGCATTTCAGGTCAGAGAGGTTCATGTCGGGGTCGTTCAGGTTGACCATTTCATACTCTTTCACTACCGCACAGGATTGCAGCAGGATCAGGGCCAGGGCCAGCCAAAGCAGTCGGTTCTTCATGGGTTGTCTGTTAATTGGAGGTTCTTTGAAGTATGCAATTTGCCGTGCTCATCCACAATGAGACACGCTACCTGAGGCAGTTGTTCGATGCGGTCTATCCCGGTTTCTACCCCCATTACAAAGACAGAAGTGGCCAGGGCGTCGGCCAGCTCGGCCCGGGGGGCGAAGACCGTCACGCTCAGGATGCCCGTTGCGGGGTAGCCGGTGCGGGGGTCAATGATGTGGGCGTAGCGCTTCCCGGCAAAGGTCACGTATTTCTCGTAATCGCCCGAGGTGACCACGGCCCGGTCTGAGAT
>CAYWZF010000251.1:0-918 GCA_964461555.1 uncultured Robiginitalea sp.
CTACTTGCCGGGCCGAGCGGCCTCGTTGATTGGGCAATTCACCGAGTTGATTCCAGTGACACGCCGCGGCGATTGGCCGGCGCGAGGTCGCGACGTGCCTCAGAATCAGGTCGCGAAGGGTATGACGTCCGTCGTGAGCAGGAAGCCGTCATCGACGAGCGCAGGCTCGGCCAAGCACCTGGGCGTGTCGATACGGGACGCCTGTATTTGATAGCAGACGGTCGCCACTGACTGTGCAGACGTTTGCCCCAGGGGACCCCTGCTGTTCGCCTCGCGGGAGTCAGCAGCGCGCGAGGGTGTTGAGATGTCGACGGGCGCGCCGCACCCTCGCTGTGGTGAATGGCGCCTTATGACGGTCTGAATTCCGGCGAACCGAAGCTCTCGTCGTCGCCAACCCCTTCCCTTCGACCGGCGCTAGCCGGCCGGAATGCAAGGTGGTATCTGCCCTGTCCGCTCGCCGTGCAGGGCCTCTGGTCATTCACGGCTGCGCCGGGCGGCCTCCAGCCTCTCCACTGCCGCGAGCGTGAAGTCCACGGCGCGCTTGACCTGCTCGTCGCTCAGGACAGGATTGCCACCGCGTGGCGGCATGCGCCATCCAGAGGCGTCCGGGATGCCATTGAGCGCGCTCGCATACAGCGCCTCGCGTCCTTTCGCGAGGCGCGGCTGCCAGGCGGCGTAATCCCGCAGCGCGGGGGCGCCGGCAACGCCCGCGAGGTGACAGTTGCGGCAGACCTGGGTCCAGATCGCCCGGCCCGACGCGAGCGACGCGTCCTCGAACACGGGGACTTGTTCAGCATCCTGCGACCCGCCGTTGCCACAGCCGGCGGCCGTGATGGCCAGAGCCAACGCAGAAGAGACTCTCACGGACATCTTGGTCTGCCTCCGTTACCCCGCCTCGGCGGGACAAGGTTGGCCGCC
>CAYWZF010000251.1:928-1290 GCA_964461555.1 uncultured Robiginitalea sp.
CCTGGCATATCGATACATCGGCGCAATTCACGACCCAATCACTTTTCTGCCAAGCGAAGTTGCTTTGCGCCAGAAGTACCCATTGTCTTTTTTCTTGGGGCGGGCAAAGAGCCCCTTCGGAAAGGATCGATCAACTTCCCCGATGATATTGACGAGCTTTCGCGTGTGGTGACTCGGCTCTCTCGGTGTCACGGCATGCAGCGAGTCTTGCGGATTGAGAAACATCACCAGCCGATTGGCCTTGTAGCCAATAGTCTCCACCAGCTCGGCGGCCGTTTCGTCCGCTTCGGAGCCGACAAATCTTTTTCTACGCGGATTCCGCCACTTGAAGATTTCGAGATCCCCACCAGGCGTGTCGTCCC
>CAYWZF010000252.1:0-1274 GCA_964461555.1 uncultured Robiginitalea sp.
AGGGAAAGCCGCCTGATTGAATACAACCTGACCTTGCACCCCGATGGCACTTTTTATTTCCATTCCCTGGCCCGGTCGAGCGAAAAGATTGGCGTGCCCGAAGAAGTGAACCAATACGGGCAGGGCACCTGGCTGTACCAGGACAAGAAGGTTTTATTTTTTACCGACCCCGGGAAAGACCTGAATGAAAAGCACACCCTTGACTTTGGAGGTTCCAGGGCGCACTTCCTGTACAAATCACCCCGGTCCCTTTCCGAGGGTCCGTTCCAAACCAGGCTGAAGTTTTTTGAGTCGGATATCTTCTGGGTCGAGGGGATAGAAATGTACTTGAAGTAAAACACATTCGTGAAGATGCCAGCCTCACCTTGTTGATCATTTACGTTTTGCTGTTAGGAATACGTATTGGGCGATGGATCTGACTACAAAAGGGTGTCAAAATAATTGTCAATCCTGCATAGTGACATGGATACCTCCCATAACCTTGCAGCTTCGGCCTGGTCATAGGATTTGCCTGAGGAAGGCTTGGGCTGGCACTTGTCCCAGTATTTACCGCTTTGCCCCTTAACCTCTGGAGAAGTTGCCAAAAAGATGGAAGTCTCTGCCCCTTTCTGAGGGCTCACGCCCCCCATCCTGCGAATCCTCCAGGCCAGGGAATGGAAAGGGCTGGTATGCTTAAAACCGATGTCCGTTTTGACCAGGCCGGGCTGTACGCAATTCACGCTTATGTTTTTAATCCCCAACTCCCTTAACCGCCGGTCCAGTTCGTATACAAACAGCACAAGGGCGAGCTTCGACTGTGCATAAGCCCGAAGTTCATGGTAGTTCGTTTCCAGGGTAAGGTCATCAAAATGCATTTTCCCATAAAAATGCGAATCAGAACTTACACATATGATTCGCCCGTCAGAAGATGCATTCAGGGCACCAAGCAGCTCATGGGTGAGTAAAAATTGTGCCAGGTAGTTCACCGCAAAATGGCATTCATTGCCATCAGGGGTAAGTTCCCGGTTTGAAAGGCAGATACCTGCATTGTTGACCAGCACGTCAAGGGTGGTAAACTCTTTCAGGATATCCCGGGCCAAAAGGCGAACGGCGTCCAGGGACGACAGATCGGCCAGGGCGTAGCTAACCCTGTTGTTTCGCGACTTTTCCTTGATCTGGGCCACCGCTGTTTCCGCTTTTTCACGGTTTCGGCAAACGATAAGCACATTTGCCCCCGCCGCTGCCAGGGCCAGGGCGGTTTGATACCCAATGCCCGAATTCCCCCCTGTAATGAC
>CAYWZF010000253.1:0-1270 GCA_964461555.1 uncultured Robiginitalea sp.
GTGTCAATGCTGACATCTATGATCACGGCCCCCTTCTTCATATTTTCTACCATCGATCTGGAAACGAGCACCGGAGCGCGGTCCTTGCCGCGTACAGCGCCTATTGCCACATCGCAGCGCTTCAGGGCCTTGAGCAGGTTTTTGGGTTGGAGGGTGGAGGTATAGAGGGTGCGGTTCAGGTTGGTCTGCACGTTCCGCAGCTTGGTGACAGAATTGTCGAATATCTTCACATTGGCTCCCAGCCCCAGGGCAGAGCGGGCCGCGAATTCGCCCACCGTGCCGGCGCCCAGAATGACCACCTCCACCGGCGGCACCCCGCTGATATTGCCGAACATAAGGCCATTGCCCTGGTCAGCAGCCATGATCTCGGCGGCAATGAGCACCGATGATATGCCGGCAATTTCGCTCAGGGAGCGCACGGCCGGATATTTTCCCTCGTCGTCGCGTATATATTCGAATGCCAGGGCGGTAAGGCGTTTTTTGGCCAGCGCCTCAAAATAAACCTTGTCGCGGGTTTTGATCTGCAAGGCTGAAATCAGAGTGCTCTGCGGGTTGATCAGCTCCATTTCGGCCAGGGTAGGGGGTTCTACCTTCAGGATAATGGGGCAGCCAAATACCTTCTTGGTATCGCGGGTAATGACCGCTCCGGCATTGGTATACTCCATGTCGGTAAAGCTCGCCCCTTCACCGGCCCCTGCTTCAATTAAAACCTGGTGCCCATGGGCCGTGATCGCATTGACGGCGTCAGGGGTAAGGCAAATCCGTTTTTCCTGGTACTGGCTCTCCTTGGGGATTCCTATAAACAGTTCACCCTTTTGAAGCATTACTTCAAGTTTTTCTTCCTGGGGAAGCAGTTGCTGCTTGCTGAACGGGGAGGAAGGCTGGTTCATAGGATTCGGATCGAAAGTTTCCGCTTGGGGGGTCTTCCAAAATTACAATAATTTCCATTATTCCCCGGAACTAAAAAAGAGGGCCTGAACCCTCTTTTCAATTGCTTTTATGATCTTTATTCTCAGAACAAACTTTTCAGGGAAACCCTCAGGTTGTGAAAGATCTGGTGCAGGGTGCGTTTGGGGGTTTGGTCGGAAAGATCGAGTTCTGCATCTGTCTTGATTTCTGGATTTATTGAGATCCCTACTTTTTGCATTTGTTCTCGCTCCTTATTCTTATAATATTCAAGTTCAGCATTCATGGCCTCCAAATCAATACCATGAACATATTTATCGAATAGTTTTAATCGAATAAAATACACAAATGGAATTACTACCAT
>CAYWZF010000254.1:0-1262 GCA_964461555.1 uncultured Robiginitalea sp.
AAAGGAATCAGTTAAAACTCTGGCTGCTCTATGCGGTGGTTTTTACCCTTCCCATGTATACCAAGCTCAACAACTATCTGTTGGGTGCGTTTCTGGCTTTGGGGGTGGTGGAATGGCTGATCAGGCCCAACCTCCGGCAAAATTCCCGGCGATTAGGCGTTGCTTGGCCTGTTCTATCCTTTTTCCTCCTGGCTGTTTTAGCATGCATCCGGTCATTGAATGCCGAAAGCCTACAATACCTGGAGCGTTATTGGTCGCTTGTACTGGTGCCTTTAGTTTTTATTTCTGATGCACGATACTTTAATGAGAAAAGGCGAGCCATTTTTCTGGCGCTCACCTATGGTACCCTAGCAACGTTTCTGTTATGTTATGGCCAGGTTTTCTGGGCTATGTACAGAAGTTCAGAACCGATAAACCATATTTTCTGGCCCCAATATGTCGGGTTTCAATTTGCCGCATATGCAGATTCTCATCCCGCTTATTTGGGCTTGTTTGCGTTAACTTCCATATTTTTTTTATTGGACGATATTTCGTTGCCCAAAATCGAAAAACTACCCCATATCCTTCTTTTGATTTTGGGCACCTTTCAATTGGCGGGTAGAACAGCATTGTTGCTTCTTTTAGTGCTCTTTATCTTTCTTTTGGTGATGTTTGTGAAGAAATATTTCTGGCAGGTATTCGTGTTGTTTTTGGGCATTTCCCTTATAACCCTTGTGTTTATGAACTATGGGACCCCCGAAATGTCAAAGCAGCTATTTTCCCTTGAAGCCTATACGGATAAAAACCGAATCGCCCGATGGGAAGTGTCGTATGATATTTTTCGGGAGAATCCGCTTATGGGGGTAGGCTATGAGAAAGTTCGGGAAATGAGGAAAAAAATGTATGAGGAGCGCGATTTGCCCTATGGGCAGGAAGGAGATTATAATGCTCACAATCAATTCCTGGAGTATTTAAGCACAAATGGAGCGATTGGCGGATTCATATATGTTTTTTCATTAATGTTTTTATTGTTGCTGAGCTTGTATCGAAAGGACCGCCTGTTCATATTTTTGTTTGCGGCTTTCCTTATTGCCAATATGACTGAATCCATGATGGTTCGCATTAAAGGCATAGAATATTTTGCTTTGTTTGCCTCATTGTTTCTTTGTGTTATGGTTACAGACGATAACCGGGTAGCATCGGCGACAGCCTCGGATCAACCTCCATTAGGGTAGAATTCCTGAGGCGGCGCGCAACATTTCCGGTTCCCGAAGTAGTACAGA
>CAYWZF010000255.1:0-1254 GCA_964461555.1 uncultured Robiginitalea sp.
CTCCCGCATGCGAATCAGGCGGTAGGTGTCGAAATTGCTCTTGTCTATCACCCCCTCCGAAACGGTAAGCTCCCCGTACAGGGCGTTGCCAATGCCATCGGTGATGCCCCCCTCGGTCAGGTTGATGGCGGCATCGGGGTTGATCACGATGCCGCAATCGAGGGCGCAGGTCACTTTCTGCACCCGGGGCTGCCCGTTTTCAAGCACCAGGTCGAGCACCTGGGCCGCATAGGAATTGTGGCAGAAATAGGCCGACACCCCCCGGAACACCCCTTCTGAGGTAGTGCCCCACCCGGCCTTGTCGCGCACCAGCTCGAGCACCCCCGCATAGCGGGCCGCATCGTAGTCGTTGCGTTCCCCCACCGGGTTGGTTCGGGCCCGCTCCAGCAATTCGAGCCGGAAGGCAATCGGGTCTTTGCCGGCCGCCTCGGCCACCTCATCGAGGAAAGACTGTTCGGCTGCAGCCATGAAGTTCGAACGGGGTGCCCGAAACGAGCCGATGGTCAGGTTGGTCTCGAGGGTCCACTCCTCGGCCAGGTAGTTGTCTACCGCCCCGGCCGGGAAGCGGTCGGCATGCAAAGGGCTCTCGGGGATGCCCCCGGCCTTCACGTGAAAGGCGACCAGGTTGCCATTCGCATCGAGCCCGGCCCGGAATCTGGCGTGGTAGGCCGGGCGGTAGATGCCGGCGGTCATGTCGTCTTCGCGCGTGTAGATCAGGTTGACAGGGGCTCCCATTTTCCGGGAGATGAGCGCCGCTTCCAGGGCCCAGTGGGCATAGGAGCGACGGCCAAAGGCCCCGCCCAGGCGGGTCATTTGTATCTCGATTTTCTCGATGGGCAGGCCCAGTCGTTCCGAAAGGGCGTGCTCGGTGAGGTCGGGTTTTTGCAATGGCCCGGCGAGCTCGGCCTTCTCGGCGGTCACATGGGCGTAGAAGTTCATGGGCTCCATGCAGTTGTGCGCCAAAAAGGGGCCGGTGTAGGAGCGTTCGATAACCTTGGCAGCCCCCCGGAAGGCCTTTTCGGGGTCGCCGTCGCGGCGCACGGTGTTGGCGGGTTTGGCGGCCATGGCCTCCATCTGGGAGCGGTGCGCCTGGCTCGATTCGAGCCCGGCCGGGGTTACCTCCGTAAAGGTGGCGCCCCCAAAGCGGACGCGGGTTTCTTCCTTGCGCTCAATGGGCTCGCATACCAGGCGCATGGCCTTCTTGGCCTGCATCACCTCCCAGGTGGAATTCCCGACAATGGCCACCACCTCGGG
>CAYWZF010000256.1:0-1199 GCA_964461555.1 uncultured Robiginitalea sp.
GCACGATCTTGAAAGTTTGGGTCTGGGTCTGCCCGCCGGCGGTCAGGTGCACCTGGTAGGTGCCGGGCACGGCCTTGGCCCCGTTGAGGTTGGCCCACCACAAAATCATGCCGGGCAGGCGCTCGGCCCCTTTGCCCCGGGTATCCCACACATGGGTGTTGCCGCCCTTCTTCACTTTGAGCTTCTTGTCATCTTCCTTGGCGTAGGTGCTGAAGGCGGCCAGCGTATCCCCGGCCGTGGTGGTATAGGTCAGGGCCACGCTGTCTTTCTCGGCGAGGTCTTTCAAATAGAAGTGCGTAACCACTCCACTCGGATGGTTCTGCCCCTCGGTGAGGGAAGGGGTACGCCGGGCCCCGCCCTTGGTGCGGTACGAATCCTTGGGCTGGAACAGGATGGCCTGGGCATTGCCTGAATTGGCATTCAGCTGGTGCAGCAAGGTCAGGTCATCCAAGATATAGATCGACCGTCCCTGTGTTGCCACGATGAGGTTGTTGTCGCGCACCACCAGGTCGGTGACGGGCACAATGGGCAGGTTCAGCTGGAAGGGTTTCCACGAGGCCCCGTCGTCAAAGGAGATATACATGCCGGTTTCGGTGCCGGCGTAGAGCAGGCCTTTGCGTTTCGGGTCTTCGCGCACCACGCGGGTAAAGTGCTCGGGGTCGATGCCGTTGGTGATGCGGGCCCAGGTCTTGCCATAGTCGGTGGTCTTGTACAGGTAAGGCTCAAAGTCGCCCAGCTTGTAGCGGGTGGCGGCCACGTAGCAGGTGCCCTCGTCGAAATGGGAAGGCTCGATGCTGTTGATCATGTTCCACTCGGGCATGCCGGAAGGGGTCACGTTTTCCCAGGTCTTGCCCCCGTCGCGGGTCAGGTGGATCAGGCCGTCGTCGCTGCCCACCCACATGAGGCCTTCTCTCAGCGGGCTTTCGTTGGCCGCGAAAATGGTGCAGTAATACTCCACCCCGGTATTGTCTTGCGTGATGGGACCGCCGCTGGAAACCAGCTTGTCGGGGTCGTTGCGGGTCAGGTCGGGGCTGAGCAGCTCCCAGCTTTGGCCCTCATCGGTGCTCAGGTGCACGTGGTTCGAGAAGGTGTAGAGCTTCTTCGGGTCGTGGCGCGAGAAGATGATGGGGAAGTTCCACTGGAATCGGTACTTCATCCCTTCGGCCCCGTAGCCCATGGGGTTGTCGGGCCAGACGTTG
>CAYWZF010000257.1:0-1152 GCA_964461555.1 uncultured Robiginitalea sp.
CCGGAGTTCTGCAGTGCTTGCCCCAACCAGCTGAACCCGCGCCTGTATGACGACGTGCTGGGTTTCAGCTATGACGCCAATGACAACTACAGCTTCAGGCTTGAGCCGGGGGCAGACAACCTGGTGTTCATCAACTGGACCGAGGTGCGGCGCTTTTTCCCGGATGCCAACCCGCAGCAGTTTGTCGACGAGTGCCGGGATATCACCGACCAGGCCACCTTTAGTGACAATTTTGTCATCATCGACAATGCCGACGGCACCCGAACGCTCGATCTGGGCAACGGATTTTTGAGCTACTGGGCAATTATTTCGGGCCAGTACCAGATCGTGGAACTCACCGAGAACCGGTTGACGGTGCGGGGCATCAGCCAACCCTTCAACGGCGATGACCCCCTGGCCTGGTATTACACCTTTGTTCCTGAAGACGGCGGTTCGAACCCCGATCCGGGATTTGATACCCTGATCTTCGAGGAAGGCTTTGATATTGACGGCGCCCCCGACCCGGCCGTTTGGAATTACGACCTGGGCACCGGGACAGACGGGTGGGGCAACTTTGAATCCCAGTACTACACCGACCGTCCCGAAAACGTGGTGGTCGAAAACGGGGTGCTGAAGATCACCGCCCGTCGCGAATCGTTCTCGGGCAGCGACTTTACCTCGGCCCGGATACAGTCGTACCAGAAGTTTGAATTCCAGTACGGCCGGGTAGAGGTGCGCGCCAAATTGCCCACGGGCGGGGGCACCTGGCCTGCTATCTGGATGCTGGGGGCCGATTTTGAAACCAATATCTGGCCGGCGGCCGGGGAGATCGATATTATGGAGCATGTCGGCAATCAGCAAAACCGAATTTTCGGTTCGACCCACGACCCGAACAATTTTGCCGGCAATTCCCGCACCGGTTCAACCGTGGTCCCAGGGGTTTCGGATGACTTCCACCTCTACGCCATGGAATGGACCGAGACAGAAATCCGCTTTTACGTAGACGATGTTCAGTTCCATGCAGTAACCAACAACGGCAGCCTTCCGTTCAACAAGGATTTCTTCCTGATCCTGAATGTGGCCATGGGGGGCACCTTTGGCGGGAGCATCGACCCCGCCTTTACGGAATCTGCGATGGAGGTTGATTACATACGGGTATATCAATAGGAAAAT
>CAYWZF010000258.1:0-1152 GCA_964461555.1 uncultured Robiginitalea sp.
GCTGAGCGCAGGGCAGGGGCAGGGCCCGGCACGCCAGGCTGCGGCTGCCGCGGGTCTGCCGGTCGAGGTTACGGCGACGACCGTGAACATGGTCTGCGGGTCGGGCCTGCGCACTGTGATCATGGCGGCGCAAGCGATCATGGTCGGGTCAGACCGCGTCGTCGTTGCCGGCGGCATGGAAAACATGAGCCGGGCTCCATATCTGTTGCCCGACGTGTAAATGGTAACCGTCCGCGCAGGAATAAGTTGTTCAATTCCAAAGTAGTAGGCACACTCCGTGTGCCGTAAACCGCGGACGGCACACGGAGTGTGCCTGCTAGTGCGCCTCTGAAGGCGATTGATCGGTGGGGTGGAAGTCCCCACGAGGTTTACGTTACGAACCTGTAACCGACAGTAACTGCGTCTCCGTGAGGAGGGGTGGGAAGCAACTGGAGGTGAACGACCAGTCCGTAGGATGACGAACCTGATTCGGCCAAGCCTGTCGGGGAGCCTGCTAGCTAAGGGCGAACCCCTGACCGCGTGACGGCGATCCCACCGACCCGCAGAGGTCTGCCCGGGGGATAGACGCGGCAGCCTGTCCGGCTGAGGTAACGTGCTAAAGCCATGGCAGGGAAATGGCACACGGGTGGTTGAGGGCGGAATGGTCAGAAGGTCAAGCGAGATAAGGAGGGAGACCTGTCGGGATAGGACGAAACGACTCGGAACAAGGTGGTGTTGGGCGGACCACAACCAAACGGCCCGGCCGTTGGTCCGCGTCGGGGCCAAACGGAGCAAACCGACCGACGTCAACCGAGCACCGATCGCCCGGCAGGAGTCAGAGCGTCCGTAGTAGCAACGAAACCGGGTAACGCCGGTGGAGCCAAGGGAACGCAGGAAGGTGGATATCGCATGGATCACGACAGACAACTCAACCGGCAAACTAAGTGCCCATGGGCTAAACCTGCCGGAGAACGATCTGTGAAGTCTGGACTGCCCCCAGCGATATGCGGACTGCTTTCCGTATCGAAAGTGACTCGATCATAATGGTCGATTGCCTGGCATGCGTATGGAGCCTAACCTACCTGTGTCGGGGAGTTCCGTCCGCTTTGCGGTGAACCACCAACCGGAGAGCCGTATGCGGGAGAACCGCACGTACGGTTCGGAGGGAGGGGA
>CAYWZF010000259.1:0-1137 GCA_964461555.1 uncultured Robiginitalea sp.
TCCGTCCCCAGGACGCGGTTGACCTGCCAGACGCGCAGGGGGATGGCGGCCTGGATGGTTACCGTTTTCCCGGGGGTGGGGGGATTCCCCTCTCATTGCAAGGGCTTTGAACCCCGAATCCGAACCCAATTTCCGATAGGCACAGCTCCTGCCAACCTCCGGTACGAGTCAGGGAGAAGCATCCCATTCTTCGTACAGCAGGAATTTTCGAGCAGGGTTGCCAAATATTTCGTATTTTCAGAAACATACCGAAACCAATTAACCAATCAAAACCATGGCAGACATTACCATTTATGTAAGCAGGATAGGCAACTCCACCAACCTGAGTTTAAAGCAGGTGGTCGGCGGAGTGACCACCGACCCTCAGAATGATTCGCTCGAGACCACGGTTGATCTGGATCAATCCATCGACTGGAGAGTTGACCCCAACCCCGATCCGGGACGGACCAGCGACATCGTCCTCGAGCAGGTGAAGGCCAAGGAAGCGAAGGGGACTTACATTAATTCCCAGCAAATCCTGGTAAATGCCGAATATAATGCCGTATATACATCGGACCCAAAAGGCGTGATCACGGGAACCGTGGTTTCGACCTCCCCCACACCGAAACAGCCCGGAACCAAACCATTCGAGAATTACCAAATAGGGTGGCGGGAATCCTCAGATTCTGCGCAAACGGAATATTGGGATGATCCCAAGCTCATCATGAAGTAATGGACAATCTGATGCGCCGAAAATGACTTCTGTTGACAAAAAGGCCTATTTAGCATTGGGCTTTTTTTGTTTCGCCTTGTGTGCTGTGCGTGGGTTTCAGGACCAGAAACTGGCGGACAGTCTTGTGGCCACGTACCAGGCGGGCACCTATTCTGAGGATGAACGGGCCATCCTGGAAAAGATCGTTCAGGAGGAGACAAATCCGGACAAAAAACTCCATTTCACCGGCATACTAATCGAGAAGGCTGCCCGGGATTCTTCCCTTTATTTTCTTTACAAAGCATATCTTCAAAAAGGAAATGCGCTCCAATTCAAGGGAGACAATGCAGAGGCCTTACAGGCTTTTTTGAAGAGCCTTGAATTTGCGGAGCGAACCGGGGATCAATTGGGTATCGGGTCCCTTATGGTATCCATCGGTGACACCT
>CAYWZF010000260.1:0-1133 GCA_964461555.1 uncultured Robiginitalea sp.
GGGGGCTCAAAGCCCCCGCCTGTCGTTTTTCAACGAACAGGAAGGGCCCGCCCTGCAGGCCCTTTTTGCCGATTCCACGCTCATTCCCACCCTGAAGGAGCTGGGCGCTGAAATACGCATGGGCATGCTCGACCTGAGCCCGGAGCGGGCCGGGGTGCTCCATGCCCTGAACGAGGCTGAAATCCCCGTGGTCGCCTGGCTGCTGCTGCCTGAAGAGCAGGGGTACTGGTTCCACAGCGGGAACGCAGCCGAGGCCTTTGCCCGCTATTATGAAATCAGGGACTGGGCCCAAAAGGAGGGCATCCGTTTCAGCGGCATAGGCATCGATTTGGAGCTCGACATGAACGACATAGAACTCTTTAAGACCAACAAGCTCAAGCTTTTCGGAAAAGTTGTAAGCCGCCTCTACGGGCGGGATGAATTTTTGAGGGCGAAAGAGGAATACCGCAGGCTGATCGAAACGGTACGCCGCGACGGCTACCCCATTGAGAGCTATTATGTGCCGTTTATCCGCTATGAAACGGAGCATGGGCGCACCGCCCTGCAACAGGCCACGGGCTTTATGGACCTGGAAACTGACAAAGACATCCCCATGCTCTACACCTCGTTTATGGGCAACCCGTATGGCACATTGCAGGTGCTGGCCATAGATGAAAACCTGAAGCAGGTGGCCATCGGCAGCACCGGAGGGGGCTTTGACCCGACCCTGCCTAGCATGGGCTGGGACGACCTGGCCTACGATTTGCGGCTGGCTGCCCGAACGGCTGACGAAATCCATGTTTTCTGCCTCGAGGCAGCGGTGGAGAAGGGCTTTTTGCAGCGCCTGAAAAGCTTTGATTTTACGGTTCCCGTAGCGGAACACCCCGAACAGGTCGCAGTTGTGGAATCGCAGGTCAAAACCGTAATGCGAATCTCGGCCCTGCTGAGTTACCCGACCCTGACTCTGGGGGGGATGCTTATTTTGCTGGCCCTCCTCCTCTGGGGAATCGTGAAACTTGTTTTATGGCTCCGTTCGCGCCTTTTGCGCTGATGCTTTTCTGGATCTTTTTGCTTATTTCGGCTCTTTCGCTGCTTGTTCCCAGGCAGCAGGCCCGCCCACCACGGGCAGGGTCAGCGATGTTCCCTGCAGGTCT
>CAYWZF010000261.1:0-1132 GCA_964461555.1 uncultured Robiginitalea sp.
TTGATACGCCGACCTCCGATGCCGTCTGTCAGGCCCCCCACCACGCCCTCCCGGTCGGCGAACAGTGTGTGGTGCGCGCCCCCTTCCACCCCGAACCGGATCCTCCCGTGCCCTACGACCTGGTGATCGCCCCCAAGATGAGCTTTGGCACCGGCCACCACCAGACCACCTGGCTCATGCTGGGTTTCCTGCTCGATTTAAACGTGGAAGGCCTCTCTGTGCTCGACATGGGTTCCGGTACCGGGGTGCTGGCCATCCTGGCGGCCTGCAAAGGGGCCGGCCCGGTCACGGCCATCGACATCGACCCCTGGTGTTATGAAAACTGCCGCGAAAATGCGGAGCGGAACGGGCATCCCGAAATAGAAGTACTGGAAGGAGATGCCTCCCGCATCCGGGGCCCTTTTGACCTGATCCTGGCCAATATCAACAAGAACGTGCTGCTGGCCGACCTGCCCGCCTATGCGGCGGCCCTGAACCCGGGCGGCACCCTGCTGCTCAGCGGCTTTTACCGTTCAGACCTGGAAGACCTGCAGGCCGCGGCCCGGGCCCTGGGGCTGCAGCCGGCCGGGGAGCGCGAAAAGGATCAGTGGATGGCTGCCCGCTTCCTCAAAAGGGAATGACCGGGGCAGGGATACGCACTTCCGAAATCGGAATCCGGACCTGTTTTACATGCGTAAATCGCGATGCAGGGCATTCCTTTTTGCGGGATTTTCAAAAGCCTTCGGAAGGCTTTGCCGGGAATAAATTTTTAGTATATTCGTGTCAAACCCCTTGGAGATGAGTGCCAAAGAACGTTTGCAGGAATCCCTGCTGGTCGAGGAGAAGGAAAAGAACCTCAATGAGATCGTCTTGTTCAACGACGACGTGAACACCTTCGACCATGTGATACAGACCCTCATTGATGTTTGTGAACATACCCCCGAACAGGCCGAGCAATGTTCCATCATCGTGCACCACAATGGCAAATGCACCGTTAAAACCGGGGAATACAACGACCTGAAACCCCGGTGCACTCGCCTGCTGCAAGCCGGCCTGAGCGCTGAGATCGTTTAGCTTCCTGCCTGTCGGCCCTATGCCTGTGGAGGAACCTGAGATGCCCAAATACCGCCCGATCCTTTCCCTTCCGGCAGGC
>CAYWZF010000262.1:0-1131 GCA_964461555.1 uncultured Robiginitalea sp.
GACCGGCGGCGACGACCGTGCCCTCCTGGGGCTTTTCCTTGGCCGTCTCTGGCACGTAAATGCCGCTGGCCGTCATGTCTTCCCGCTCGGTGGGTTCCACCACCAATCGGTCTGCTAAAGGTCTCAGTTTGAGAGCCATTTGATTTTTCTCCTTCACAGAATGACTTTGCTTGACACGACTATCTCCTGAAATTACGACACAAGCTCTGGAACAGGTGCAACGCACTTTCGGCGAATCGAAAATCGGGCCAATGCTGTTTTACACACCGGTAACTACGCCATCACTCGATCTCAATAGCGGAACACTGCTGCAAGCGGAGCATGACCGGGCACCTGTTCTGGCTCAACCGCGTAGACAGTTCCCCCGTTCAGAATGGACTGGATAGCAGCCACGTCAAGAAGATCGTCGTCACCGGGCTCGGGGTCCTGGTGCACGTGGATTGTGTTCGTGCTTGGGTCAACATTGCCCCACACCTGAATACCGACGGCAACAAACAACGTATCCACCTGACCGTGATGCGCTGCCAGAACGGCCTCCTTCACATCGGCTGTGGTTTGTCCGGTACCGACCCATTGACTGTATTGAGCGGCCGCTTTTTCTCGTGCTTTCATAAAGGTAGGCTGAACGAGCGGCCAGGCTTGGGCATGTAATTCTTCGGGCGTTAGCTCCTCCGGGTTGCCTGGAATTCCCTCCTCTAGAAGATGAGGATATGAGTTTGCTTCTTTGTATAGCGGGAAGAGGTACTCGACCCCTGCCAGCACGAGAGGTGATTGCCTGCCGGTGAGCAGGATGGGTAACTCATCGTCAATCAAATGGAACCAACGCAGAATCCTGCCTTTGGCTTCGTCACCGATGTCCTGACCATGAAACATGGTCGAGCGACCTCCAGTTCCCGATGACGTGCCGCTATGAGACTGTAACTGTTTTTCGAAACGCTCATATTGAAGCGCCTCGGCCATGCTTGTGGGCATACTTTCCAGGTCGATCTCATCCACTGTGTACCGTGTGCCTTGCAGCAACCTGACTTGGTTCTGGCTAAGAGCCAGGATGTAAAAGTGGCCATCGCTGGCCAACAAGGGCAGCAGCGGTTTGCGATGAAAACGGTCAGAGATCACCACCAGTTCTTCAAA
>CAYWZF010000263.1:0-1129 GCA_964461555.1 uncultured Robiginitalea sp.
TCGGTGGCCACCAGCACGCGAATGTATCCGTCCTTGAAGTCGTTCAGGGCCTTCTGGCGCTGGTTCTGCGATTTGTTGCCGTGCAGGGCCGCCGCGTTGATGTGGTGTTTCTTGAGGTGGCGCACGATCTTGTCGGCCCCGTGCTTGGTGCGGGCAAAGAGCAGCACCTGGTCCATGTCGGGGTCTTTCAGGATATGCAGCAGCAGGGCCCCTTTATCCGATTTGTTCGTATAATACAGGTACTGCTGGATGGTCTCGGCTGTGGAGGAAACCGGGCTGACGGCCACTTTTACCGGGTTGTTCAGGATTTTGCGCGACAATTCCACAATAACATCGGGCATGGTGGCCGAAAAGAAGAGCGATTGCCGCTTTTCGGGCAGCTTGGCCAGCAGCTTGCGGATGTCGTGGATAAAGCCCATGTCGAGCATGCGGTCGGCCTCGTCGAGCACGAAATACTCGATGTCTTTCAGGGAAATATACCCCTGGTCCATCAGGTCGAGCAGCCGCCCGGGGGTGGCTACCAGAATGTCGACCCCCTTGCGGAGGGCATCGGTCTGCTTGCCCTGCCCGACCCCGCCGAAAATCACGGTGTTGCGCAGGCCGGTGTGGCGGCCGTACGCGGTGAGGCTGTCGCCGATCTGTATGGCCAGCTCGCGGGTGGGGGTCACGATCAGGGCCCTGATCAGGCGCGGGTGGTGCCTGCCCTGGGTCTTCAGGTAGAGGTGTTGCAAAATGGGAAGTGAAAAGGCTGCGGTCTTCCCGGTGCCGGTCTGGGCGCTGCCCAGCACGTCGCGCCCCTTGAGCAGGGGCGGAATGGCCTGCTGCTGTATGGGGGTCGGGTGTACGTACTTCTCGTGTCGGAGCGCCTTCTGAAGGGGCTCAATCAGTTCCAGTTGTTCAAATGTCATGGGATAAGTTTGTAAGATCCCGAAGTGAAGTCAAGCCGGAACCTTTTTGTGAATGAAAGCGCGAAGATAGGTTTTATTTATGGCTTTCGCCGATTCTTGGCAATTATTTGGGAAGTAGGCTCGTCGGCAATAGTTCGAAGAACGGAGGAGGGCTCGTCACGCCTGCGGCGTGACTCGCTCTTATTTGTTCATTTTACTCATTTCATCTCTATTTTCTGTTA
>CAYWZF010000264.1:0-1098 GCA_964461555.1 uncultured Robiginitalea sp.
CCGTTCTATCTGAAACCCAGATAGAGGAAACAGTTAAGAAATTCGAGGATTTCTTGACCAGGAATGGTGCCAAAATGGTCTCCAAGGAAGATTGGGGGCTCAAGAAACTGGCCTATCCCATTCAGCACAAAAAGAGCGGATTCTACCATCTGTTCGAATTTACGGCCCCGGGCGAAGTCATTGCTCCCTACGAGCAGGAATTCAAACGCGACGAGCGCATCATGCGCTTTCTGACCGTAAAACTCGACAAGCACGCCATTGAGTGGGCTGAGAAACGCAGAACCAAGTTAAAAGCTAAAGCCTAACGACATGGCCAATTTACAACAACAGGCAAAAGGGAAGAAAGACGGCGAGATCCGCTATCTGACCCCGCTGAACATAGAGACCAACAAGCAGAAGAAATACTGCCGTTTCAAAAAGTCAGGGATCAAGTACATCGATTACAAAGACCCGGACTTTCTGATCAAGCTGGTCAACGAACAAGGCAAGATATTGCCCCGCCGCCTGACCGGTACTTCCCTGAAGTACCAGCGGAAAGCGGCCCAGGCCATCAAACGGGCCCGCCACCTGGCGCTGATGCCTTACGTAGGAGATTTATTAAAGTAAACCGAAGGAATCATGGAATTGATACTGAAGCAAGACGTTGAGAACCTCGGGTTTAAAGACGATGTGGTAACCGTTAAGAATGGTTACGGACGCAACTACCTGATTCCGAAAGGAATGGCAATCATGGCAACCCCTTCTGCCAAGAAGGTGCTGGCTGAAAACCTGCGGCAGAAAGCCCACAAGGAAAAACAGGCGATCGAGGAGGCCTCCAAAATGGCCGAGGCCCTGAAAAAGCTGGAGGTCAAGATCCCGGCCAGGGTAGGGGAAGCCGATAAGCTTTTCGGTTCGGTCACCAACATTGACCTGGCCGCCGCCCTGGACGCAGCCGGATTCGCGATCGACAAGAAGTTTATCGCCATCAAGGGAGGCGCCATCAAGCGCGCCGGCCCCTATGAGGCTGAAATCCGCCTGCACCGAGAAGTACAGCTCGACTTTGGTTTTGAAGTGGTAGCTGAGCAAAAGCAATAATACTTCTGAGCGTACAGAACCGAT
>CAYWZF010000265.1:0-1064 GCA_964461555.1 uncultured Robiginitalea sp.
TACAGGCGGAGGAGTTTCTCACCCGACAAACCAGTCCCCGACGTTAACCAACCCCACTAACGACACCACGGGGTCTAGAGCAGCGTGGGTTTATCATTACCCCATCTACTGCCAATCGTTTACCGAGACTCGGTACACGGGAGTGCCTGGACAGATGGGCTCGCCGGCTCGCAACAGTTACAGAGGTAAGTCCTTAAGGTACGTACCTAACTACGGTTCGGTATACGGTGTGCTTGGTGAAGGTGTACGTAATATGGTGCGTACATTTAGCCCAGGGACTAAGATTTAAACCACTAAAAGTGCGACAACTTTTTTACGCTTAGGGCTCTTATGGTTTTAAGATTAACTTTGTAGTTTCTTCTGGATATTATCGATGTTCATCGATAATGACTTCCCGAAGATTCTTGGTGCTGAACTGTACCGTCCCCACCCCGCATACATCGTTGAGATGGCTGCGGAGCCCGTGGTTGTTCACGACTTCTCGAAGCAACCTGGCCAGACTGTACAGCTTGACCGTTACCGCTTCTTCGGTAACCCCGGCTCCAAAGAATCTCGCGAGCGTACTGCTGAGCAGACCATCGGTACTGCTAACAGCCGCAATATCGTGAAGGATAAGGTGCTCGTGACGCTTCGCGAGTACACCGGTCCCGCTGACCCGAGTGATCCTACTCAGCCCAGCACCTTCAAGATTGCGCGTGAGACCCTGATCACTGCCCAGCGCCTGCTGCTGGACACTGGCAACCTCACCACCTTCCACCAATCGATCGGCAGCCTGACTCTGCTCGACGACTATCGTCGTTGGCGCGACCGGGTGTTCATCAATGAACTCCTGAAGGCTGTTTCCAAAGGTCAGGCTTCTGATACCCAAGGCGGTTACTACTTCCCTGGTGATCTCGCCACTGGCGCTCTGACCTACACCAACGCCGAGCAAGCTAAGTTCGACGTTAAGGATGACCTCCTGCGCGTGGTGAAGAGCCTGCGCAAGCGGAACACTCCTACCTTCCAGGACGGTTTCTATCGCTGCGTTTGCGATCCTACCTTCCTGATGCACCTGCGTCAGAACA
>CAYWZF010000266.1:0-1045 GCA_964461555.1 uncultured Robiginitalea sp.
CTTGTTGTGGTCTTCGTTCTTGTTGTACTTGATGTCCATGGGCCTGGAGATTATTTTTCTAAGGCGTACGGGTCGTGATCAGGAGCCCCCACGATCGTTCCGTTAAATGAGCATTTCATTTCCTTTCGGATCGCGCTTTCGCCAGCATTATCCTTTGTTATGTATTGATCTCTTCTTCAATTAATTGTATCAATTCCTGAATGTATTGCTTTACATTTCTGTGCATCCCGGCCAAAACGCCGTTATTCATCATTGCCAGCTTCAAACCATTTTGAAAGGTTTGATCGTGATGTTGCCACTGGGCATCTGTTATGAGTTTGCCGTGCTCCGATTCGGGAATATCCTTTACAGTTAAGCGATCCGGCAGTCCAAATTTCGGTTTGGTCACGTCAAAAAACCCCAGGGCTGAAACATTGTTTATATGCGTGTCATACAAATAGGCTTCATATTCCCGTCTCATATGGTATTCAGTACTGGAAATATTGGCATATAATTTATCCAGTTCGAGCAGGCCATTTTTGATGGGGTCATTCTTGATTAAATTGAGATTCCCGGAACTGAGGAGTTCCTTGAAGGTGTTATTGTTCGGAACAAATGCGTACCATACAAAAACCAGCTCGTACCGGTCTGTATACACCTGCACTTCTTCAATGGTTTCGGGAGCCTTTGAAGTCAGGAGAGCCGAGCAGGCCTCGGCTTTTTTGAAATGGTATGCGGTAAATTGTTCATTATTCCCAATTTCTTTGTTTAAGTCTGCTTTGAGATTTCTCAGGTAGCTGATTTCCCTGGCCCGCTCTTTGTCTGCTTCATTGGCGTTGTTGATTTGCAGGGCGATCAAAATGCCGATGACCACAAGTACGATTTCGCCGATCGCATAGAAAAGGTACTTTGAGAGGTTATTTTCAGTCAGCAATCTTTGCCGGATTTTTCGGAAGAATTTAATCATGCGTACAAGAGGCCTCACAACCGGTTTCAACCCCAGCCGGGGCTTAAAGATACGCAGGATTTTATCAGTATCTTTGAATGGATCCCAAAACAACGCGCA
>CAYWZF010000267.1:0-1029 GCA_964461555.1 uncultured Robiginitalea sp.
GGGCAAGGAAGTGGGGGGCCTTTACAGAAGTGTACAATTCGGCCGGTGCATCGGCAATGATGGCCTGGAACCCTTGGTAACGGGCAAGACACAGGGATTTTTGCAGCGGTTCGGGTTGGTCTCCGATCAGGCCGAAGGCATCGATCGCGAGGCCTGCCTGCCGATAAGCTTCAAATTGTATCTCAGGGTCGCGATCAGGGCGCAGGTCAGCCAGCAGCAGACGTGACGGATCCCTGCCTTTGAGGTCTCGCGTCAATTCCCCCAGCCAGTCCAAATAGGCCTGCCGCTGCCTGTCCAGCTCAGGCCGCTGGAAGCGGAAGGCAAGGGTAGTCCAATGCGGGTTCCCGAGATTCCAGGCCAGGATTTCCGGATGGCCCTTCAGGCGCTCTACTGTGGCGGTGATCTGCTTGCGGGTTGCCTTTAAGCGAAGGCTGTCTTTAATGAAATCGAGATCATCAGGAATCCACAGCCCATAAATGACCTGAAGATTGAATTCGGGTGCAATCTGCAAAACATTGCGGTCATAGAGGGTCGGGCCATAATATTTGATCGTATTGAAACCGCCTTGTTTCATAAGGCTGAAATCATGCTCGAGTGAAGCGCGGGTGGCGGTGTAGCGGCTGCTGTACCATTGCTGTGCTTTCTTGAAGGCAACCCCGCGAATGGGAAACTCCGGCAGGGGAAGGGCCCCGTATGGTTTTGAAGACCCGGAAGGTTTAGGGTCTGGGTTTGGAAGCCGGGTGCGCCCCTGGGCTCCAAGACTTTTCAGACTCGCCAGGGAGTTAGTCCAATCAAGCTTGTCAACCCGTCCGATGGCATCGGGAGGAAGGTTTATGTCCCGGTCACTGTGAAAGACTGTCCATGCCTTGATCTCACCAAAATCCCGGTCTGCAGATGCCAGTGCTTCCTGAAGCCAGTTGTCGGCGTCTACGCCTTTGGCCAGGGTGCCAAATTCAGCCACCATTACCGGGAGCCGGGCCAGGTGGTGTTCCTGCGCGAGCTCGCCGACGGCGAGACGATCGCCACGTT
>CAYWZF010000268.1:0-1028 GCA_964461555.1 uncultured Robiginitalea sp.
GAAGGGAGATGATGGCGGGCCGATTGTTCGGGTTCTGGAGCTGGGGCGGTCAGAGTTAGAGTTGATCTGGAATGACCTGGAGGAATTGATAGGCAAAAAGCTTTCCATGTCTTTGCGGTTTACCCCTCTATGCCGTTATTGCGTGAACCATGACAAGTGTCCTGAGGTCATGCTGTCGGAGCTTCCGCATCCTGGCGATCTTGAGTTTGAGGAAAAAGTCCTCTGGTACTTGAACAACAAGGGCCGTGTGTCGATCCAGAAGGATGTTGTTGAGCAGACAAAGGATGAGATTGTTTCAATGGTTGATATGGGTATGGCTCTTCCTGACTTTGCCACCATGAAGGAAAGCAAGGGGCTTGATGTTGACGTAGACGCTCTTCAGCGAGACTACCCGGATCAGGTTTGGACACAGGAAAAGCCGCTTGGTGTTGTGGCGATTCGTAAACAGGCAAAGAAGATGGATATTGATCTTTCCGGCTATTCCACTGAGAAGGTCACGGCAAGAAAGATTGAATTTTCAAAGTGAGGATATGATGGAAGAACAGGTTAAAGATAATTTCATTGGTGACGGCGCTACAGAAACGCAGGTCATCCGGCTTCTCAGCACTGATGAAGTTGGACTGCAGCTAAAGAAATATCGCAAAAACCTTTGCATGAGCCGGAGGGTGTTCTGCGATCATGTTTACAGTCTGACTGGATACAGGATTTCAACGTCTACCCTGGTTGGTTGGGAGTCTGGAAACACAAATGATGGTGCGATCACTTTGATTGTGTTTGCGTTGGACATGATTTCAAAAGAGTGTGGATCCAGAATTTCCGGGATGATCCGCTTCTACAACAAATTGGCATAGGAATATTTGTCATGATTCAAGCAAGCAAGGTTAGTCAGATACCTCCAAGCATGGTTCTTTGTGTTGAGTGTTTGGAGTGGGTTGTTGAAAGAACGAGAGATCACAAGTGCCTTATCTGCAATCCGGCCAACGAAAAGCAGCACAAGTCAAGGCCGGGTGTTTGTGTGTCAAACATTC
>CAYWZF010000269.1:0-1026 GCA_964461555.1 uncultured Robiginitalea sp.
AATCCGAAAGGATCTGTATCACGGCCGACGAGTTCGGGTTGTATTCCAGGGCCTTCTCAAGGTGCGGCAGGGCCAGGCGGTACTCCTCCGTATTCATGTAATACATGGCCTTGGCGATCAGGCTCTCGGCCGAATGGGAATCATAGAGCAGGGCCTTGTCGGCAGCCTCGTTGATCTGTTGGGTATGCTGCTTGTCGGCCTTATAAAGGTCCATGAAAAAGTAAGCGATGGCGATATTGGCATAGGCCAGGGAGAACTGGGGGTCTTCTTCCACGGCCTTCTCCAAAAGGGGAATGGCCTGCTCTGCCCCCGGCAGGGGAAAGTCATTCAGGTGTTCCAGGGCCTGCAGGTAGTAGTCGTAGGCCGCCAGGTTCTCGGTTGGTATTTTCCCAATTTGTTCCAGCTCGGCCGGGGTCACCAGGGCCTCGATGGCATCGGCGATTTTACGGGCCACTTCGTTCTGGAGGGCAAAGATGTCGCCCACCTGCCGGCTGTACTGCTCCGACCAGATGGGACGGTCGCTGGCCGCCTCGATCAGCTGGATGTGCAGCATCACCCGGTCGCCCACCTTCTGCCCGCTGCCTTCCACAAAGTAGTTGACGTTTAGTTCACCTGCTATTTCGGGGATGGCCAGGTCGGTATACCGGTACTTTTCCACCGAAGTGCGGCTGACCACCTTCAGGTCTTTGATCTTCTGCAGGTTGTTCAGGGTCGCCTCCATCAGGCCGTTGATGAAGTAGACGTTCGTGGAATCGCCGCTCTCATTCTTGAAGGGCAAAACGGCTATGGACTTTTCAAGCCCCGGGCCCGGGGCCGGCTCTGCCTTGCTGCGGAACACCCAAACCAAAACCACGACGAGCACAAGCACTACCCCGGCCCCCGCCAGCAGCCAGGGGCGCCGCCGGGGTTTGGGGATGGATTCGGTCGCTTCAGCCTCTTCTGCCTTTTGGGTCGCCTCGCCCGGTGGGTACCCGTAGTGTTCCCGGAAGCATTTGATGAAATAGGAAGCGCTGCCGAAACCTACCC
>CAYWZF010000270.1:0-1021 GCA_964461555.1 uncultured Robiginitalea sp.
GGCCAGGCGCTCGGACTCGTCCGATCCGTACGGTACCCCCAGGCGGTACAGCAGGTCCGCCCACCCCATCACCCCCAGGCCGATCTTGCGGTTGGCGCGGGTCATCGCCTCGATCTGGGGCAGGGGGTAGCGGTTGACGTCCACCACGTTGTCGAGGAAGTGGACGGCGCGCCGCACGGTTCGCTCCAGCCGGCTCCAGTCCACCTCGCCGTCGCGCACCATGTTGGCCAGGTTGAGGCTGCCCAGGTTGCACGACTCGTAGGGCAGCAGGGGCTGCTCGCCGCAGGGGTTGGTGGCCTCGATGGACCCGACCTCGGGGGTGGGGTTGTCGCGGTTCATGCGGTCGAGGAACACGATGCCCGGCTCTCCGGTGGCCCAGGCCTCCTTGACGATGCGGTCGAATACCTCGCGGGCGTTGAGGGAGCCGGCGGCGCTGCCGTCCCGCGGGTTGATCAGGGGGTAGTCCGCGTCCCGCTCCACGGCGTCCATGAACGCCTCGGTGATGCCCACCGAGATGTTGAAGTTGGTCAGCAGCGAGGTGTCGGACTTGCAGCCGATGAACTGCAGGATGTCCGGGTGGTCGACCCGCAGAATGCCCATGTTGGCCCCGCGGCGGGTACCGCCCTGCTTGATCATCTCGGTGGCGGTGTCGAACACCTTCATGAAGCTGATGGGGCCGGAGGAGACCCCGCTGGTGGAGCGCACCAGATCGTTGCGCGGCCGCACCCGGCTGAAGCTGAAGCCGGTGCCGCCGCCGGACTTGTGGATCAGTGCGGTGTTCTTGACCGCCTCGAAGATGCTCTCCATGCTGTCCTCCACCGGGAGGACGAAGCACGCCGAGAGCTGGCCCAGTTCCCGCCCGGCGTTCATCAGGGTGGGTGAGTTCGGCAGGAAGTCCAGGCGCGCCATGAGGTCGTAGAAGTCGGCCGCCGTGCGCTCGGTGTCGGTGTCGGGAGCGTAGGCCCGATCCGCCTCGGCGACGGCCCGCGCCACCCGGGCCAGCATCTCGCGCGGAGTCTCC
>CAYWZF010000271.1:0-1016 GCA_964461555.1 uncultured Robiginitalea sp.
TTTGAGATCCGAAAGCTCCCGATCTTCCATGAATTCGGATAAAAACGGTACGCTTTATCAACTCTGAAGCAAAATTCGTTAAATGCTGTAAAAAAATAGTTAAAAACAGCGTACTAAGACAAAAAAAGACCCCTCCCGAAGGAGGGGCACCCGTGGTTTCGCAGCCTAAGTGTATCAGGCAGGCGAAGTGGAGGTGTAGGCAGAGGATTCGACAATGCCATCGGGCTGCAGGGCAACGTCCTGGCGCTCGGGCGGCTCGTCGGGGAGGATCCAGCACACTTCGCAGATAGCCAGAGCCTTGTCCTTACCGGACAGCTTGCCAGCAGCTGCACGAGGATCGTACACACCAGAGCCCTGGAAGATACCAGAGGCGGCCTGGCTGCTGGAAGCAAACAGTTTCCACTGAGTCTCAGCAGACAGAGCAGACAGGCTGCTGCTGTCGATGATGTTGGTGGAACCGGTGCTGCCGTTAGCGATACGGCTAGAAGCACCAGTGATGGAGGTACCGAATTGGCCAGAGACCACGGTGCCGTCCACCTTCAGACCTTGGCCCACAGCGGGGATCAGGGTCAGAGTCGGGGTAGCGGAACCGCCGGCAACACCGGAGGACACCACATCGCCACCGTCCACACGCAGAGAAGTGCGATACACATAAGCACCGGCAGGAGCCTTGATGCCGTCAGTGATATCAGCACGAACATCCTTGTGGAAGTCGGGCGAAGGAACGATAACGGAAGCGTTCAGGAAAGGCTGATTAGCGCTGTTCTGACCGGAACCGTAAGGCTGGGTGTAGTAGGACAGCTGGTTGTTGGTGCCCAGAGCTTGATAGCTCAGGTCCACATAACCGACAGCCTGCTGGGCAATCCAGCCGGGACGGAAGACCACGCCCACGGGGCCACCAACGGGTTGGTTGGTGTAGCTCGTTTGAACGCCATTGGCGTTCTCGAACTGCATGGTTTTTTCTTCGTGCCAGTAACGAAGAACGTTGGTGTAGTTACCAGGATAGATCTTGGCAA
>CAYWZF010000272.1:0-1001 GCA_964461555.1 uncultured Robiginitalea sp.
ATGCGCTGCTGTTCTCTAGTTCCATATAACTGATCGGGAATCCCTGAGGAACACCACAAAACCGTAACTAAAATATGCGCGATTTATTGTGTTTTTGATTTCGGGGGTTGTTAAAATGCGCTCCTAAAAGTCGATATCACAATAATAGGGCAAAATTTTCAATATGTTAGTAAATTTTTAACACTGTATCAAACCGCTGTTTCCTCGGGTATTTCGGCGAAATACATCTTGAAGGTCTGGCTCTTGACCTGCAATTCGCCCCGATAGGTAAATTCATAATCCCCTTTCAGCTCTTCATAGATATTCTGTGAAACGTTGATACGGCCCGGCACGGAGCCCGATTCCATCCGCGCCGCAATATTCACCGTATTGCCCCAGATGTCGTAGGCAAACTTCTTGGTGCCCACCACCCCGGCCACCACCGGGCCCGAACTGAGGCCGATCCGGATCTGGAAGGGAAAAATGTCTTTGGGGGGGTTGAGCTCTGTTTCCTTCACGAATCGCAGAATCTCAAGGGCGGCCTCAAAGGCGTCGCGGGCGTGCGTCTGGTTCGGGGTGGGCAGCCCTCCGGCACACATATAGGCATCGCCGATGGTCTTGATCTTTTCGAGCCCGTGGCGCTCGATGATCTCATCAAAGTATTTGAAATAGTAGTCTACGCTTTTCACGAGCTTTTCTGCCGAAACCCGTTCGGCCACCAGGCTGAAGGCCTTGAAATCGGTGAACATCACGGTGATATTCTCGAATTCCTTTGCCTCGGTATGGCCCTTCTGCTTCAGCTCTTCTGCCACCTCTTCGGGCAAAATGTTCAGCAGGATCTGATCAGACCGGTTCCGCTCAAAGGCCAGGCGCTTGTTGGTCTTTTTGATATAGAAGTACTGGAAGACGAAGCCGGCGATGATGGCCAGGAAAAGGAAGATGATGATGGTCAGCGACCGCTTGGCCCGGGCGTCTTCTTCGATCTGCAATTCATTCAGGGTGTTGCGGGTATTCAGCAGGTC
>CAYWZF010000273.1:0-1001 GCA_964461555.1 uncultured Robiginitalea sp.
TGGGGGATTGGCATCTATGGCATGGCATACCATTCCTATTTAAATAACCACCTCGAAAAGGTGACCAGGTTTCACGATGAGCTTCGAAAATATCGCTTTGCCTCCCGGCCTTTCTGGGTCATGCATCATTTTCTTGTAGAATGCCTGTCGGGAATTGCCGGGGCATTTTGGCAAAAAGTGGAGCACTGTATAGCGGAATGCGGAGAATTGGCCGAGGAGCTGGCCATTGAACCGCTGAAAGGTATGGTCAAGGCCTTTCAAGTTGAATACTATTTGAGGCGTCAGGATGTGGCTCGCGCCAGGGAGGTCGCTGTTTTTGCTAATTTTGAACCGCACCCTCCGGTGTTTTTCTATTTCATTCCACAATTAACCCGGGTTAAGTTTTTATTTCATACGCAGCAGGAGGAAAAGGCTCAGGAGTTACTTCAGAATTTGTTGGAGATGGGTAGGGCCCGTCATAATAAAAACCTGCTGACCCAGGCGCTCGCCCTGCAGGCGGTTATCTTTTCAGAGATCGGGAAATCCCACTTGGCCCTGCATTCCTTGCAGGAACTTTTGACGCTTACCAAGGCAAGCGGGAACATTCGGGTGTTCCTGGACCATGGCCCCATTATGGAAAGTTTACTATTGGAATTCGAGAAAACGACCTCGGATAAGGAACAGATAACCCGGCTCCTTAAAGCCTTCGAACAGGAAAGGAAGGTCCTTGATCAAAGAAACAAGAACCTGAATACTACCTCCCGCACGGTTCAAATCAAATTATCCGGCAGGGAATCCGAAATACTGGCCCTTGTCACACAGGGATTCAAAAATGAGGAAATTGCCGAGAGACTATTTATATCCCTGGATACCGTAAAGAAGCATCTTTATCGGGCCTATCAAAAACTCGATGTAACAAATAGGGTAAGCGCCATTCAAAAGGTGCAATCCCTTGGGCTGATATCAGCGGAATAAGCATATTCCCAAACCCGAAAAGTCCACCCGATTTTCCGAAAATGTCC